>JBEBBO010000093.1:0-18597 GCA_041158345.1 Pseudomonadota bacterium
AGATCGACCATCGCGCTGAGGCCCCCGCCTACGACAATGGCAGTCATTATGACCACGCCTTCTATCGCATCGCCGATACAGCCCGGACGTTCTGGTCACCGAGGTTGGGTTACGTGCCCACTGACGAGGCCTTGTTTCGCGCCTTTTTTGAGGCAGAAAAACGTCGCCTCGCCGGCGAACAGAGCCGGCGGCAGCAGTCGCTGTTCGAGGCGATGCGGGGCTGGTTCAGGGACGGGCGGTGGTGATTCCGCCCGATTCCCCTTCGCAATTGCCCGAAGGCTACCGGGCGCTCGTGATCGGTGCCCAAGGGACGATCGGCAAGGCCTTTGAGGGCTATCTCAGGAAGGACCCCCGTTGCGCGCATGTCCTCGGGGTTTCAAGAACTTCACACCCCTTCTTTGATCTGGAGTCGGCGGAGCGCTTTCCATCTCTGGTCACCGATCTCGCGCCAGCGGGACCCTTTGATCTGGTAATTGATGCGACCGGTGTCCTGACGATCGAGGGGCAGGGCCCTGAAAAATCGCTCAAGGCCGTCGACGCGCTGTTGCTGGATCGCTATTTCAGGATCAATGCGAGTGGCCCCTTGTTGCTGCTGAAGGCCCTGGAACCGCTTTTGGCCCCGGGCTCCCCCTGTTATGCCAAGCTTTCCGCGCGGGTGGGCAGCATTACGGATAATCGACTGGGGGGATGGTACGGCTATCGTGCCTCGAAAGCCGCCCTCAACATGTTGCTCCAGACCGCGGCGATCGAGCTTCAGAGGGCTCGGCCGACGATGCGGGTTCTGGCACTACAGCCTGGAACGGTCAGGTCGCCCTTGTCTGCACCGTTCACCCGTCAGGGCCACGCGGTGTTGGATCCTGAAACCGCGGTCGACGGTTTGATGGCTGCGATTCACGCGGTCCCTCCGAGCTTCGGGGCATCCTTCATCGATTATCAGGGTCGCTTGATCCCCTGGTAGATTTGGATCTGAACCATCGCCCGAGATTGGGGTCCTAGGTGCAAGGTCTTTGGATCCCTCGCGACAGAGGATCCTTCGCAAGACCGCTCCTGCCACGCTGGCAGATCAATCACAGAATGGAGAACCACCATGAACCGAATCAATACCCTGTCTGCCGTTGGACTTGGCCTTTCCCTGATGTTCTCGACGCTGGCCTATGCAGAGAATCACAAGGCTGAAGCCACGCAACATGCCATCGCTGCAGAAGAAAGTGCGAAGAAGGGAGATACCGCAGCGTGTGCCGAGCATGCCACGGTATCCAAGACGCATGCCGAAGCTGCCAAGGCTGAAAAGGCAAATCCGCATCTTGATGCCGGTATTAAGAACCTGGATGAGACCATCGTGCACGCGAAGGCCGGCCATGCGCCGATGGCCGCAGAGTCTGCCAATGCTGCCGTTGCGCATTTGAGCGCAGCTGAAAAGTCGTTCTGAGACCCGTCATGAACGGCCAACGACTCCTCCTTGCGGCGGTGTTCTCGGTGCTGACAGGCTTTTCATCCGTGAGTGGGGCGGCGGAAGCCTGCGCCCCACTCTTGAATTTTTCGGCGAAAACCCTCGATGGCCGCGAAACACTCGATTTCTGCAAGCGTTATCGCAATCAGGTGATCCTGGTGGTCAATACCGCCAGCCAATGTGGCTATACCGGACAACTCAAGGGTCTTGAGTCCCTGTATCAAGCCTACAGGGGGCAAGGGTTCACCGTACTCGGATTTCCGTCGAATGATTTTCGTCAGGAACACGACAATGCCGCGGAGACGGAGCGGGTTGCCCGCAAGGACTATGGGGCAACATTCCCCCTGTTTGAACGGTCATCGGTCTCCGGAGATGGGGCTTCGCCATTTTTCCAGGCCCTGGCCAAGGAATCCGGGGTGACACCGCAGTGGAACTTTCAAAAATATCTGATCGGCCGCAACGGCAAGATCATCAAGGTGTACCCGTCGAACGTGGGGCCGGATGATCCCTTGTTTCGGATCGCCATCGAGGCGGCATTGGCCGAAATGCCCTGAACCCACGTACCGTCACCCCCTAGGGGGGCGTGACGGTACGTTCTTTGATGTCGTCGTGCCGCCCAAGCGGAGTTCGGTCCCGTGCTGGACCACGAATTCGATCCGTCGGGTGACATCGATTTCGACCACCGGGAAGAGATTCTCGGCCATGTCCATGTAATAGTTGGCCAGCCGATCCAGCGCCGATCCGGTGCCCTTGAGCACGGCCCCTTCTGCGGCGGCCTCACTGAAGGCACTCTGGAAGGGCACATTCGAGGAGAGGCTTCCTTGGCCACCGTTCATCAGGACCGGGACCTGGATCCGACTGAACAGACTCGAAAAGCCTTTGGCAAAGCCGGCGGCGAGGGATTCGGCCATGAGCTGCCCTTGCTTGTCGATGATGCGTCCGCGCAAGCCGAGTTTCCCGTCTTCACCGACCGCATAGGCATCGAGAGGCACTTCGATCACACCGCCATCACTGCGGATACAGGAAAAGACCTCGGCCCGGATGTAGGCGCGTTCGGCACTGAGATCCCCGTAGCCCGAGGCTATCAGGAAACATTCCCGAAGATCGGCGCGATAGCGATTGGGCAAAATGGCTTCTTCCTTGACGCGCACCAGCACCGGAAAGGGCTCCTTCCGGGCATGGGTGCCGGTGGGGGCATCCAGTCCGTTGAGCAAATACCCCGAAATGAGACTCCCCGCCGGGATATAGACCCCATCAGGAGAATGCGGGGTCGTGACGCGTGAGGCCGTGGATGCGGGGGTTTCCGCATTTCGTATGACACGGATTGCACCTGCCGTTGCTGGCGTCAGCCCAAGGCTCGCTGGGTCTTTGCTGCGTGCCCCGGGGATCAAGGCATCGAGATCGGCGTGGGCGAGCCTTGGGGGTTGTTTCACCGTAGGCAGTGGCGGAAAAATGTCCGCCGGTGGGTTCATCGGGATCGAAGGCGCCGGACTTGGGTTCTGGGTGGGCTTTCTCAAATCTTCGATTTCCGCCTTTAGCGCTGTAATTTCACTTTGGATGGCCTCGTCCTTCAGGGGGTCGGAGGGGTCTTTTGGCAGGGCGCGGTGCTCTTCCAGCGTCTTGAGCCGCTGCGTCAGGTCCCCCTGAAGTTTCCTGATTTCCCGAAGTTCGCTTGCAAGTCCATCGATGCCGAGGGCTCTGGGGTCGGCATCGGTCAGAAGGTTTTTCATCAGGGTTTTTCGGGGCTCCAGCTTACGGGGTTCAGGAACCAACGCAGCGATCAAGGTGATGAGACCCACGACCCCCAGAAGGCTTCCACCGAGGACGAGTCGGCGCTGGTGCTCCGGAGGGAGTCGCTGGAAGTAGGCCTTGAGACGGTTCACGATTTACGGGCGAGCAGTGGGGGGCGGGGACGGCTCGGGGACTGGTCTTCCGGAAAGACGACGATATAGATTTCTGCTTCCTGACCGGGTGACAAGGGGCCTGAAGGGTAGGTCGCCACGGCATGAATTGCTGCTGAACTCATGCAGGTCTCTTCCTCAAGCTGCAGCGGCATTTTGCCGTTGTTCTTGATGACCCCCACCCGCACCTGAGCCCCGGGGCTATAAAACACCTGTCGCGTCCGAATCAGGGCATGTTTCTGCTGGCAGCGGATAGCCTCGCCGGCACCCGGTTCGCGAAATCGATACCCGTCCGGTATCTGCCCCAGGGCCAAAGTCTTGAGGATCTCCCGCGTGTGATCGCCGGATTCCGGGTGTTCTCCGGCCCTGTGCGAAGGTTCCGGACGGGTCTTTGGTCCCGAAGGCGCCGGATCCGGGGCGAATTCCAGCGTCCATTCCTGCGGCGGGATATCCTGTGGGGTGAGACTCAGTGCAATGGCGGCGTCGGGATCTTCTGCGTTGGTGACGTAGAGATAAATCTTGGCGGGATCGATGGGCGCGATATAGAGCACATGGCCCTGAACTTCTGCCGTAGAGGGGTTCAGCGTTCGGATCTCGGGCCGATCAAAAGGCAGCACGATGCGATTGATTTGATTGAGGGCAATGGTCGCCGAGACCGTTTCGCCGACGTGGACCGCCATCGATTGGCCAGGGGTTCGCCCGGATTTCTTCATTGGCGTCGAGAGTTCACTGGCCATCAGGGGGCCAGCGAAGAGGAGTAAGAGTAAAAACGAGCGAACGATCATGTGGGGTTCCTCCTTGGGGTCTCCTTGATCCGGGGCGCATCGGCGTAGACATCGATGTGTTCGATGACCGGCCGGTAATGCCGGAATCCGATGCGAAATTCATAGGTTCGAGGGCGCGACTCCGGTGCGCTCCCAGGCCCCTGGCTGGTTTGCTCGCCGCTCACGTAGACGCGATCGAGGTGGGCGTCATAGAGCACTTCGCGGGACTTGAACTTGATGCTGATCCGGTCCATTCGAAGCGCCTCGACCTCACGCCCCAGAATCGCCATGACTTCAGGATAAATGCCGGCATCCAAGAGGGGCCCAAGACTCCGTTCGATGAATGCGGCATTTCCGGGGGTGACATTGCCGAGGAGTTCCGCGAGGTAAAGCCCCCAGGACTCCTTCAGGGTCGATGACCCCTGGTTTCTGGCGATCTCCACCTCGCCGGGCAGGGTGGGCGGCACCAGAATGACCGGCGTGGCCTTGAAGAGGAGCGCGAGGGCCGTCAATGCATTGGTCAGACCAAGTCCCAAAATGGCGATTTGTTGCCACTGGTTCTGGATCTGGACGCCTTTGAGCGTCGCCAGGTAGTCGCTGATATTCACGGGTAGAAGGTCCGAATCCAGGGATTGGGATAGGACTTCCCGGTGCCTGGCATCAGTCCAAACCAGTAAAGCGCATCGAGAACAATGCCATCGGGCCGCTGGTTGCGAAATCGCCGGTAGGCTTTGACACTGAACCAGGCGAGCAAGAGTGCCGGCAACAGTTCGCCGAGGAGCATGCCGAAGGCGATGACTAAAAAGAAGGGTACAAACTCATCCGCGCGCCATAGGAGGAGCGTGACAGGTTCATCAATATCACGGGGGATCGGAACAGGCTGCATGAGGTTCTCCAGGAATCTGGAGACAGTCTGTCAGTGCGGCGAGGGGAAGAGACCTCGCAAGATAGGGAATTCAGTCAACAGGGGCAGGGAGTGAGACCCTGATCCAGGCGGGATCGTCCGAATCAGGGTGTCATGTTGGGCAAGGCAGTCATCATCCACGAACCCCATAGGGCTTTTGTCCCTGGTTCAGAAGATCCGCGGATGACTCGTCATCCGCGTCCGTAGATTCAGGAATATCGACCGTTGCCATCGCGGCCACCAAAATCGTGCCTAATAGGATCAGTTCCATCGTTATCTCCAGTGTTGTGGGTACGTTTACTATGACGCGAAATGTATACAAAAGGTCCATAAATCACCATTGCGATTTCTTATGTAAACAATAAGGCGGGTTAAGCCAAAGAAAATGGCAGTGGATGGCTAGATTTGTTTCATGTATGCGGCATAAGCTGCTGCGGCGAGGCTGCCGGCCCCCATCAGCGCCCCGAGGAGTAACAGGGGATGCAGCGGGAGGGGGGCCAGGACGAGCCCCAGTGCAGCGAGAAGGAGGAGTCGGGTCAGGCCCTGAAGCTGGCGATACTGGAGGGGACTGGTATAGGTAAAGCTTGTCGCCCTCTGTTTTCGAAGGGTATGGGCGTCCACGAAAGCGCCGAACACACTCAGGCCCAGAAGCGGCAGGAAGGACGCCTGCGCGCCGATGCGGGTCAGAATCTGCCGCAGGCCCATAACCCAGCCTTCACCCCAGGAGGCCCGGGGCTGCGCCATCAGGGGGCCGAGAGCGCGATGCAGCGCACGATCCATGGTGGAGCCTAGGACATAGGCGTCGCTATCGAGGCAATCGATGAGCCATGCCGATTCCTGATGGAGCACCGCGTTCCGAAAGCCCGCATCGAGACCCCAGCTCAGAAAAAGCACGATGCCCAACAAGAGGACCAGACTGACCCCGCGCGATTCAGACATCCGGTGTGCCGATCAGGAGGGGAATGCGTCCCTTGATGATGCGTCCACCGGCGAGTTTTCCGAGGAAGTGGAGATCCGGAAGCTGGCCCAGCAGGGCGGGTGGGAAGAGTTCGGCATCGTCCTCGATCAGGCGCTCGCCCAGATTGGCACTGAATTGTTGGGGTTCTGGGCCCAGGGTGGCATTGCCCAGTGTCCGCAGGATACTGCGTCGGCGGAACGTTGGGAGGTTGCGGGTCACGTAGCGTTGGGTTTCGGCATCCATGACTCTCAGGGCCAAAAGGTTGTTGACGTTCCCAAGGACCTGCAGGGCCTTGGCCTCAGAGCCCATCCGGGCACTGAAATCCGCCAGGGTCTGGGTTGCAATGGTCATTCGAATGCCGGCGCCCCGGCCCTTGTTGAGCAACTGGATGGCCGGTTCGTTGATGACCTCTGCGGCTTCGTCGATGAAGACATGGACGGGGTGCTTCGTCAGACCGGCGTTATAGCGCTCCCCTGCGACAGCAGTGAGATCAGAAAGGAGAAGCGAACCGATCAGGGCGGCCGCCGGGCCATCCGACAGGGCATCGAGCCCCAGATAGGCCACCTGATTGCGTTCGATGATGCGGCCGAGATCGGTCATGGGACGAGGGTCATCACGGTCAGCGGGGTCGGGCGAGAGCAGCCCCTCCAGGGGTCCCGAGGTCAGCAGTGTCATAACGGGCAGCAAGGAGGCCACCATTTTTCCAAAGTGATTGCGATCATGCGCATAGAGAGCGAGAACGCCTTCCAGGGGGAGGGCTGGATGGCGCGGTGCGATCTGATCCCAGTAGTAGGCGATCAGGGCATGCATGCCGCCGTTCCCGTTTCGACCCCGGGCGGCATTGGGAATCCGCGCGCGCCAGCCGACCCCAAGGACTGCCTTGAGGTGGTGTTCCAATACACGCTGCGTGAGCGTCTCTGGGCCCCCTTCCAGAATGCGTCGAATGTCGGTGAGTCGCGGACGTTCATGAAGAAAGAGGAGACCCTGAATGATCTGGTCCAAGGCCCTTTGACCGAAAGCCTTGAAGGGATCCGAGGGGTGGCTTGAGGGAATGGCGCCCGCAATTCGGCTCGAGAGTTCCGAAGGCCGATTGAAATTCCGAAGGGGATCCAGACGGACGCTTTGATTCGGAAATGCGGGATGAAAAAGCATCAGATCCTTGTCCCGGCCGAGTACGGCGAGCATGCTTTGAGCGGCGCGTCGCAGATCCCGGTCGCCCTTGGGGTCAACGATGATCACGGGCTCACCCCGGGCAATGGCCTGGGCGATCAGCAGATCAAACGTCCGGGTCTTTCCGGCCCCGGTGGTCCCGATAATCAAGGTATGTCCCTCGGTTTCACTCAAGGGCTGAACGAGGGAGTCGTGCTGCTCGGCCAGTTGATGAATCCAGGCGGATCCACTAAGGCCCTCTACACCGCCTTGCGCCAAAACTTCGTGCGCCCATTGGGCATGTTGAGGCCGCCAGTCGAAACCATCGCCGAGATAGCGGTGGTCCCTGTGCGTCATGCCGAGGTCGTGTAGCGCCGCAATCGAGAGCGTTTTGACGGCCTGATGCCTGAGACGACGATTCAACCGGCACTGCCTCAACACCTCAGGCGCATGCCGCAGGAGACAAACGCTAACCCAGGTGAGCCAACCCGGGAGAATGGCGCCTTTGAGCGGGGCATAGAGGCTATAGAGGGATCCGGCGCATCCGATGACCAACCAAAGGCGCAAGGCAAAGCGGGCACTCCCCGTCGCGGTCAGTGGGGTGTGCTCAAAGGCGTTCACGCGCTGATTTCAAGCTTGCGACGACTTTTTCGCTGGGGCACTTTCATGGCTTTCAGGAGTTCATGGGAGACGATCCGAGTCAGCAGCAGCCCACGACGCCCCTCGACTACCCGGACTTTCCGCACATGTCCCGCACCCCCAGGTTCCAGCCAAGCCGATTGATCGAGCGAATCGATGAGTTCGAGGGGTTCCATGCCGAGGGCTTTGGCGGTTTCAGGATGGGGAAGGAAGAGGTGATGATCCAGTACGCGCCACTCAAAGCGGTCTGATACCGCCTGGATCGCGGTTTTCAAACTCGGATGCGTCGCGTCGTTGACGACCGCTTCCGAAAGACACCCAAGCGAATCCTCCAGGTCTTCACTATCCACGATTGGCGCGGCCACCATGACTTTGACGTCTGACGAATCATCTGTTCGCAGGCGCATCGAGTCTGGAAGTACCCCGTCAAAGAACAGTCTGGGGCTTCGAAGCTTGATCAGCCGGATGGGGACATCCAGGATTTCAGGCTGCAGGGTCTGGATGGGGGTGGGGATTTCACCGTCTCTATCGATCGGAGCGAGAAGGCCGCGGTCCTCCAGGAACATCAGCAACAAATCGGGTTCGAGGGGAATGCCGCTGAATCGGTCCCTGTCGATCAATTGCTGAATGTCGGAGACCGCCCGAGGCCAGGACAGATAGAGCTGATCCTCTAGATACCAGAGCGCATTCCCGGGAACATTGGCTTGCCAGATGCCTTGGTGGACCAGATGTCGCATGGCATGGATGAGGACGTTTTCTGGCGTAGGCCCCCCGAAATGGGCCTGTCGACGGGGGTCCTTGAGAGACCGTAGCGTGCTTTCCTGATCGGCAAGCGAGACCAGTCGGCCGACGGGATCCTCCTCGGGACTCGCCGCGGTCAAAGCATCGAGCAGCCGGGCCTCCAGTTCAGGACCCACCTCTCTGAGTCGATCAAACAGTGTCGGTTCCACCACGCTCCGCAGCATCAGGAGACTGAATCCCTGGTGACGGGTTCCGCGGCCCCGGAGCCACTGCAGATGGTAATGACTCAAGTGTTCTGATTCGGCCCAGGCCACCAGGGACCCGCGATAGGGATTCCAGGCCGTTTGACCCAAGGGGTCGAAGATCAGGAGATCGGCAACCGGTTTGCCCAAGTCATGCAAGAGTCCCGAGAGCGCAACGGCCAGAACAAAGGTTCTTTCCTGCCGTCTTCGCTCCCAGCCTGGACGTTTAAGATCACCCAATCGACTACGAGCCGACTCGGCAGACCAAAGGGCCACCTCCAGACTGTGTTCCAGAAGGCCGCCGCGATAACTGTGGTGATGGGCCTCGGATGCGGGCAGTTGATGGACCCAGGCCGTGAACTCTTCGAGGGTACGCTGGATTGCATCGTGGAGTGCTGCGGTTTCTGGCGCAATGCAATCGATCAACCGTTCGATGGTGTGCTGATGGGCCTTTAGCAGGACCTCCACGGGGGTTAATTCAATGCCGTCGCTCAGGCATTCGGGACGAAGGGTCAGTGGGTCGATCGCAGCAAGGGCCATGGGCTAGCACCGAAAATCCCGAGCCTCGCCCTGAAGATCCCGCGCGAGATATTGCGTCATCATCCTGGATCCTGTTGCCCTCGAGCCGGTTTCGACTTTCATGAATTCCCCCAGGGCATCGCGAATTCGAACCAGACGGGACTGACGGATGCGTATGCGTGTCAACTCGGTTTCAATCTCCTCGACAAAATCCGTCAGCCAAACCGGTTGTCTTCGCATGAGCGTCTTGAGGGAATAGGCGTCCTGCTTCCGACCTTTGGTGATATGTACCCTCGCGATGGAGCGCTTGGTCCGTCCGAGGGTGCCCATGAGATACCACTCAAGGCTGATGGCGAGGTTGTCCCGAAGGCGCATGCGAAGCCCCAGGGTCGATCGCATCTGATACGGATGGGCGTCCTCCAGGGCCCGCAATCCCCTCCAATACCGCGTCACGATGACCTGACCTTCATCGGCAAGATCATGAAAGTGATCGGTCAGCCAGGCGAGAAGGGGGTCGATGGGGCTTTTGTCTGTAGTTGGGGTCCATTCCGCGCGATGGCTGTCCATGAAGTCCTCCGTAAGGTAAGTGGAGCTCCATGATGGCCATTTTTTGTGAAGAACCGCCCGCTCAAGTTAAGCCCAACTTCAATCTTTGAAGGTATAGTGGATGCATGTCGACAGCGAAAGGTTAGCGAAGGACATGGATGGACTGCCTCCCCGCATTCTGATCATCGAAGATGAAGTGGCTTATCGCGATTCCCTGGCGGTGCTTTTAAGGAAGGATGCCTACCGGGTTGAAGGGGTCAGTACCGGCCGAGAAGGACTGCATGAGATTCGTGCTGGCCGCGCGGACCTGGTCCTCCTCGATATCGGTCTGCCCGATTGCAATGGCTTTGCCCTGTTTCATGAAATCCGTGAAATCAGCCGGGTGCCGGTCATTTTCATGACGGCCCGCGGTGAGGTGGTGGATCGTGTGACCGGGCTTGAATTGGGCGCCGATGACTATATCCCGAAGCCCTATGATTACCGGGAACTTCTGGCCCGGATTCGGGGGGCTTTACGACGGGCTTCTAAAACCCCCGAGCTTCCGGCCCGTTCTTTCGCCGGGACCACCCCTTTTCTGATTGAACCTGAAAAACGGCGCATTCGCATCCAGGATCAGGTCTTGGATCTGACGCCTCTGGAATACGGCATTCTCAAGACGCTGATCGAGCGACCCGGGCATGTCTACAGTCGCGACTATCTGATGGATACGCTTTGGAACGGTCCCTTCTATTCGAGTGATCGAAGCATCGATCAACACGTCAAAACCCTCCGTCGCAAGATCAGCCGGGTCATGGGGGATGTTCCGGTGATCCTGACCCAGCGAGGATCCGGCTATGCGCTACGCGACGATTGGTAACGGCCCGATGCGAGCAGCAACCGCTGGGTCAAGTTAGCAACCCGTGATGTTTGGATCACCTTGGCTACAGACGCTGGCTTTGCCCGCGACCCGCAGTTTTGCGCACCGGAGCAGGACGGGGCGCCCTTGAAGGATCACCTCCTCAATGTCGCGATAACGACTTCGGATCACCCAGACGGTCAATCCCAAGATTGCTGCGGCGCTCAATAGAGTCCATAGAATCCAGTTCATCTTGCAACTCCTGGGCATCATGCCCGCTAAACCATGCAATGAATTTTTCTCTCGCAATGCGAGATGGGGGCTGTCCTGACCCCATACAAGGGCTAAGACACGGGAATCCCCCACGAATTCCCGGGATTTTTAACCTGGAATTGTGACAAAAGGACGCACCTTTCCCACAGGATGTCCAATCGTTGGGATTCATGGGGTGGATCTACACATTTTCTACACAATTCTCACCGAATCCACATCGCATCCACATCCTTTCTCCACACAGGTTGGAAATACTGAGCCCCGTGACCAACCTGATGGGAGAAACACCATGCCGTTACCTAGTGACATCACCACCCTCAATCGCCTGTACCTGACCAAGGCTCGGGAACTGGCCCTTCAAGGCGAGGAAAGCCGAGCCACTTATCTCTTGGGAATTCCCCCCGAGGCGCTCAGCATCATCCGAAGGATGCCGCTGACCGCCATTGAAGACCTCGCGGCCTCGGGTCTTCTGATGTTCGGCTTTCGAACGGCTTTGCCGTGTCTCAAAGCCTTTGCCGCCGAAACGGAGGATGGGTCACCGTCCTCCATGGTGTTGAAGTTCCAGTTACTGGCCAGTCACAAGATCGATGGCATCCGGAGAGAGCCCCATGGCCGCCATCTCTCTTGAACGCCATCGCAAACTGGATTTGGCGCTGGCGCTGGTCGAACGAAAGCTGAGAACCACCCCGGCGCATGTCCTGACGGGGCTGCCTGAATCCGAGATTCGGAGTCTTTATCGTCAGATTCATGGAAGATCCCCAATCTCAGGATCGATTCCTTCCACCGGGCACCTTCTGACTTCGAGACGACGGCAGGCCAAGATCTCGGTCTTTATCGCCATTTATCTGGGATTGGCCGGGCTCGAGGCGGGCCAACATCTGGATGCACGGCTTTTGATACAAAGCCACGACCTCTTTCTTGAATTGATCGGCCGTCATCAGGGCGAAGAAATCGATCTGACGGCGGCCTGGTCCGTGCTTCGGGAATACCAGAGTGGCATTTCACGGCGCCCCTGCTGCAAGGCCTGTGGGTCCTGGTACATCATCAGCGAAAATGCGGATGTGGCCCCTTCGTGTCCCTTTTGTGCCCTGAGAAGAAGGACTTAGATTAAAGACCTGGCGACGGGCCCGATCCGATTTGATTCAACGCGGCGCGAGGCTTAATGTATCGGCTCACTTTCCCTCCTTCGAGAGCCGCGCCATGTCAGCTTCAGCCCGCATTCGGATCACCGGTCGCGATATTGAGATCTCCCACCCGGGTCCCTTTGGACCCGGGGACATGGACCGCTTGCTTCGACGGGCATTTGCGCATGCGGAGACGGATTCCGTCCATCTCGAGCCTGCCATCCGCCGTTTTCGAATCCGTCTTGGGGCAGGGGACGGCGATCCGCGTGCCTCCCTGGCGCGGCTTGCTGACCTTCTGACGCAAACCTCGGTGCCGCAGGAATCACTGCCGGAGATCCCAGGTCCCCAGCCGGTGACCTTTCGTCGCTGGCGCGGAATCGTTACCACCCTGAGCCTTCAGGATCAGTCCCTCGGTCAGGTGCGAATTGTCGTGCCGCGTCATGCCACCGGCCGACTCCATCGGGAATCCCTGCAAAATCTCCGGGGTCTTCCCGGCGTTCATCAGGTCAGGACCCGACGTTATCCGCGTCGCATCGTCATTGGCTATGACCCCAAGGTGGATCCGACGGTCTGGGTTCGGGCGCTGGAGCGTACGGTCTATCCTGCAGCGCATGTGCTGGCAACGCCGAAGGCCCCCAAGATCCCGTCCCTGATGGCGAATACCAATCTGGCGCTCTGCACGACGGGCCAATTTTTCTATCCCGCGGCCATCCCGCTGGTCTCCGGGGTGCTGTTGCTGAGCCGAATGCCTCAATTTTCCAAGGCGGCCCGAGAATTGGGTCGCGGCAAGATTGGTGCGCCTTTCTATGGCAGCGTGGTGGTCGCCTGTTCCGTTGCCGCCATGGCGCCTTTCGCGTCTGCGCTGGCCGAATGGCTGACCTGCGTCTGGGAACGTCGGGTGGGACGTCTGATTACCCGGGAGTCCAAGGGTCTGATTGCCTCACTACCCGCGGTTGCACCCCTCCCGGCGCCGGGCGAACACCGTCAACCGGTGCGACTTGGGGTTGGCGATCTCGTGCCGTTTGACGGCACCCTGACGACGGGGGAACTGTTGGTTCGAGACGGTCTTTTTACGGATGCAACATCCGCCCCCCTGATTCGAAAGCACACAGGCGATACACTGGTTTCAGGTTATCAAGTGATTGGCGGGCAGGGGACTTTGAGCCCATCCGAAGACGCGCATGACGATCGTCTGCGCTCCGTGATTCGCGTCTTGTCAGAACTTCCGGTCCGTCTTACAGAAGATGATGCACTGAAGGGCGAAGCCCGGCGACTGGGTGACCTCAGCGTCTATCCGAACCTCGCATTGGCGGGGGTCGCCTATTCGATGGGCGGGCTTCACATGGCCGGTGCGTTGATGCATCAGGACTGGATGGCCAGCCCCATGATCGCGGCGCCCACCGAGTTCTTCCGGGACCTTCGGACCGGGCTTGAACACGGTGCGCTGATCCGGAGCCCGGGTGCGCTCCAGGGACTCGCACAAACCGATCTCCTCCTGATTGAAGCGAACTATCCGGGCCTTGGCGACCTTCGGCCTCGGGTGGCGGATATTGCATCCGAGGACAAACCGGTATCCCGGGCCAATGCCTGGGCCTCGGTCCTCGCCGAGTGGGTGGGCGATGCCCGTTCCGAGGCCCTCAAAGATCTGGCCCGCATCAGTGATGAAACGGACGTCACCTGGAGTTTTATTGGCTTTGCCGGCGGCAAGACCGAACTCCGGATTGACGCTCTCAAGGTTGTTCTGGAGGATCTGGATGAGGGCGGTGAATGGCCGTCTTTGCGAATCCAGATCGAAGGCGAACCTGCTGAGACGCTTCGCTTCGAGTCGACCGACATCGCACGACTCGCCCGGACCTTTGAACGTCTGAGAGCGCTGGGCATTGCAACAGCCCTCTATGGCGAAGGGGCCACGCGTGTCGGGGCCCTGATCGGCGTGGATGCCACCTATCCAGACGTGGATAGCAGCACGCTGGCCCGCTTCCGTCAGGAACTCAACCTCAAGGGCTATGCGTCAAGCCTGGTCGCTGCCCATGCGCTCGAACCGGTGCTGGTGGAGGATGCCCCCGTGGTCATTGGCCCCCTGAGCTCGATCCGGGCTATCGATGTCCCGACCATTCAGTTGCTGGGGGATTCCCTCGATGGGCTGCCTGAACTGGTGCTGGCTGCCCGCACCCTAAGGCTTCGCATGGGTTTGGCCAGCGCCCGGACCATTCCGACCAACCTCTTGTGTATCCTCGGCGCCTTTGCCGGCACGCTCAATGGCACCATGACGACTGTCATTGCCCACACCGGCGTCTTCGGCGTTTCGCTGATTCAGGGCCATCGGGTTAAAAAGTCCAAGCCGAAAGGGGCGCTCATCTAGGGGGGCGTCTGCCGCCTTTGGCCGTTGTAGGTCTGAATCAGCCCTAAGAGGTCACTCCGCCCGCCGGCAGTGATTTTTCGAATGACGGCGGCGAGAGCGGCCCCTTTGCCACCGGCTTCTGCATCGAGTGCTTCTCTCGCAGCCCCGAGATCGCCCAGGGCCTTTTGATAATCGCCCGTGACCGCAAAGCCTGCAAAGGACTCGAGCAGCGCGGCCTTGTAATAGCGGGTTTGCGCCGGGGTCAGGACTGGACTCACTTGACGGGTTTCGCCCTCAATCCAGCGGTTGAGTTCGGTTTCCATTGCCGCGGGGCTCTCCCGGAATAGCCGCTTCAGGGTTTCCGTGGGCGATGATCCCTCGGCTTCGCCGGCATGGAGGATTTGGCTAAAGGTCTCCACACCGGATTCCCCCAGCACCTTCAATCGGGCATAGGTCGCTCTGAGAAACGCACCGGTGACGCCGTCCAGGGATTCTGCGGCGGATGCGCTGCCTGCGGCGTCCTCCAGGGATGGGCCAAACGCCTGTTCACGGGCAGCATCGAGCCTCTGTTCCCCGGCCTTTTGATGCATCTGACGTGCCTTGAGGGCATCGTCCGCCGTTTCGCTGATGCGTTCATCGCTCGCGTTGATGACCTCCTGACCGTGCCGCAGTCGGGCGAGGGCCTCAGCGGTGATGGGCGCCTGCTGCGACATGGGGTTTTCAGGAAGGGCATCCACCACGCGCTTTTCAATGGCCGCCCCGGCTTCAGGGTCTCGAAGCGCGGCTTCCATCCGATGAGGGGCAAGATCCGTCTCGACGTAGGGCGCTTGAAAGGCTTCACCCAGAAGGGTTCGACTGAGGGTCTTTGCGAGCGTGGATTCTTCGTCCGACAGGGGATGATAGACCGGGTGCGCATGGCCGGTCATGAGGGCAAGCCCTGCAGCGGCATAGGCCTGGTCTGAATTCTGGATGAGACCCGACTGATGCCAGTCCTGACCCAGCCGAAGGGCATCACCCCGAAGTCCCACATGATCGAGGGCCTGATTCAGCGCCGCAATGCGCTCAGGGGTCTGCGTCATTCGGTAACCGGCTTCCAGTGCACCGATCCGAACCTCCGAGCCGGACCTTACGCTATCCTGAATGGAGGTCTGATAGGCCCGCTCAGCGTCTACGACGGCTTGCGCTGATTGACCTAACTCACCCAGGGCTTCACTGCGAAGATTCAAGGCAGCGCTGCTCCGGTAACCATCCACCGCATCTTTCGCCACCGATTGGGCGAGTTCATTCTGGAAGCCATGATCCTCGCTGATTCGCCGTGAAAGATCCGAAGCCATCTCGCGGGCCCGACCTTCACCCAGGTGGAACCGGTCTTGGAGCTGCCCTTGAAGTCCAAGGCTCAAGGCGTCCGGAGCCAATCCCTCAGGGGTCGGGGAGGACTGTCCGCCCCCGTAACGACCCGTGATGGCCCCGCCGAGTAAGGTGGCAAAGTCATGCCCACTGAGACCACTTTCCCGATACCGTTGCGCAAGATCCTCCCCGGTCGCTTCCATGAAGCGATCGGTGGCACTGGATTGGGATCCGCTTCGCTCGGTCAGTTGATGGCTCTGGCCCGCCTCCTCAAGAAGGGCGTGACTCTGGGCACCCTGGATGCGAAGTCCCTGCATGAAACTTTCGCTGGCTCTTTCCCGATGTGATGTCGCAGCGGATTCCGTCTGCCCTTGATCCTGCGCCAAGGTGAAGGTGGGCAGAACACGTTCTGCACCCGACATCGAGACACCGGACAAGGGCGTGTGCCGATGCCTCGACTCCATGCCGATCAAGGCCGGGGATTGCAAGAGGGCAGGGCTTGCGACCTTTTCATCGATGAAGTCACCCCCCTGCATGCGGCCGAGGAAATGGGTCGCGGTGACGGACCCCCCATAAACCAGCATCAAGGCAATGGCCGGTGTCGCACTCGCCAGCATGCCGCCCACAGCCAGCCAGTTCTGAAGTTCCATATCCATTTGATAAATTCCGGCGATCGAATCCAAGGGAAAGTTCGCCTTGGCGAGTGCGGAAAACCGACCTTGTGCGGCCAGCGTGATGTAGAGATTTCCGATGGCCAGTATCGGCATCCAGAATTGGATCCAGATCAACATCAATGCATATTGGCCACACATGCGAATCCCACGCGCACCGAGTAGCAGCGTAAAGGCCATGATGGGCGTGACGGCATAACTGAACCCCTCGATCCAGGTCAGCATCGGGCGCACCATCCGCGCAAAAAGGGTTTGCTCCGCGGCCCATTGGGTGTTGCGCTGGGCGATCGCGGTTTCGACCAGAGCGGTTTGCGTTGCCTTGAGGCTGTCTTGATGGCGTCCGAGGACGCCTTGTTCAAAGAGCGGCACCAGAGTGGCGGCAAGGACGAAGTCGGATGCCTGCTGTTGTCCCTGTGTCAGTGCGTCGAGCGCGGATTGGATGGCCTCCATCGGATCCTGGCTCCCAGACGCCGGGATCAGCAGACCAAGGTGTTGGGTGAGCAGCGGCAGGGATTGATCCTTGACCAGATGGGTCAGCCGCGGCCACGCCTCGGTACAGGTCACGAGCAGCGGTAGACTGCCATCTCGGATTTCGGTGGTATAGATCTCCGAGTCATAGCGAAGGGCTTCCGGCAGTCCGCCGGTATTGAGCAGCGTGGCGAGCGGCAACGCCCCAAGATCGACGCCAGTCAAGGTACAGTCTCTAACGTATTGACTGACGCTGGTCGCAACATCACTCGTGGGTGATGGATCGAGGACTTTTCCGAGTGAAAGTCGCGAGAGGAGCTGTCTTCGAACCTGGGTCAGGGTTTCAAGGGCGCTGCCATAGCCGTGATGGGTCAGCGTGGGGACAGAAAATGCGGTTTCAAAAAGGACGGTCAAGCCATATCCCAGTTCCGAAATGATCGCACCGGAGACGGCAGGGCCCAAAGGCACATGATCCACCACGCGCACTTCACCCGAATACGCATCTTCGATCAAAAGCGAGGTGGTTGGCTGAAACAGCGCCATCCAGAGGACGATGGCCACCATGAATTCGCCATACCGGATGCTGGGGGGACCTGTGTCCATGAGACCCCGAAAGGCTTGTATCAAGATGCCGACGAGCGCCCCAATCCCTGCGGCCACTCGAAGATCCTGCGTACTGAACAGCATGGCGATGCTATTGAGTATCGCAGCCAGAAAGGCGCTGTCGCCGATTGCGTGCAGGGTGAGCGGCATCAGGGCGATCCTCGAGCGACCCCGTAATCGCGACTACGCCCTGTTTGCATCAGGGTCTGATACCGGTTCACGAGGGTCGAAATGGTGCCCCATCGATTTTCAAGACTGCGTCGTTCTTCACGGAGTTTCGACAGCGTCTCATGGAGCGCTTCAGTAATTAGGGGTTGATAGGGATGATCGGCCATTCGACCCGTTTCCTGCGCAGATTCGATCATCTCCTCCATCAGATCCCCCGCCCAGTCAATGGCGAGTATGGGCGCGGCCTCTTCAGCGAAATGTTGGGCCAGTCCCGGATCCTCCCGAGAGAGGTTGCGAATCAGGGCACCCAGCGATTGAGGCGCCTGATCCAAGAACTTAAGTTCCTCGTCAGTAAAGCTGCCACGCCCGGTGGCAAACTTTCTCAAAATCCCCGATGTGCCTTCGGATCCCCCGAGGACGGCCTGAATCCGCGCTACCAGCCCCTTCATTTCAAAGGGGACGGTTTCAGGGTGAAGACAACCATCCCGGCTGCTGTCATCGCAGCGGTACATCTGAGGCGGGTGGGCTCTCGCAGCCTCGGGATCGCCGCCTTGAAGGAATTCACGAATGCCGAGCAAGGGTGGAAGTCGGACGATGGGGAGTGTGGCGCCTGCGTTTCTGCCATCGGGACTGGGCGGCTGGATGATGAGGCTGCCTGTGACACTCATGACGGCTTCCCGCCAACTGATCTCGGCATCGGGGCCGAAGGTTCCCTTGGTGTTTTGGTCAAGCGAGCGCCAGACGAGGTTACCGGTCACTCGATTTCCCAATCGTGAGGCGGGACGGGTCGCGATTCGCTCAAGCGGATCGCCTTGTGCCGAGGTAAAGCTTTGGAAGGCATCGCCGAGCCCTTCCTCGAGGGATATTTGCGAGAGGCGATTGCGTTGCTGTGCATCCATGGCCGACATCCCGTCGTTGACGATACCCTGCGCGAGTTGGCAGCTATTGGACAGA
>JBEBBO010000094.1:0-14676 GCA_041158345.1 Pseudomonadota bacterium
ACTTCGGCGCCCGCCTCGTGGAGTAGCCCGGCCAAACCATCCCCCTGCCCCTGGGGTCGGGTGACCAGAAGCCGGTATCCACTCAAGGGAGGCTGATAAGACGTGGTCATGCGTGCCCCAGAACCTTCCGAAGAATCCGGTCTGCGCCGGCGGATAAAAGATGTTCCGCAAGCGCGCGTCCCAAACGCTCGGCATCCGCCCGGTCGCCCTCGATGTGGTGGGCCACATAACCCTGGCCCTCGGGATCAGCCACGATGCCCGTTAAACGCAGTCCCTGCGGCAAGAGCTCGGCGTGACCGGCAATGGGGACCTGACAGCCCCCATCCAAGCGTGCGTTAAAGGCGCGTTCCGCGAAGACGCAGTCCGCAGTATCCAGATGATGCAAGGGACGAATCAGGCTCTCGATTGCGAGATCCCCAACCCGGCATTCAATGCCGATCGCACCTTGACCGACCGCCGGGAGCGACACACTGATCGGAAGGGCTTGGGTCACGCGCGCCGCAAGACCCAGACGTTTGAGTCCTGCCGCCGCCAAAATGATGGCATCCAGGCCTTCGCTTTCGAGCTTTGCGAGTCGAGTGCCCACATTTCCGCGCAGCGGGGTAATCTGCGCCTTGGGAAGCCGCTGCCTGATTTGGGCCTGCCGTCTCAGGCTGGACGTGCCGATTCGGGCGTCCGTCGGTAGCTGATCCAGCGAGGAAAATTTCAGGGAGACCAGCGCATCCCGGGGATCCTCCCGCTCCAGAATCACTGGCAGGTGCAAACCCTCCGGAAATTCTGCGGGGACATCCTTCATGGAGTGGACGGCAATATCCGCCACCCCCTCCAAAAGACCATTCTCCAACTCCTTGACGAAGAGGCCTTTTCCCCCCACTTTAGCCAAGGGCGCATCCAGAATCTGGTCGCCACGCGTCACCATCTTGACCAACTCCACCTGAAGTCCAGGATGAAGCGCTGTCAGGCGGCGAGCCACATGTTCAGCTTGCCATAGGGCCAGCGGGCTTTTGCGGGTCGCGATCCGAACGATTTGGGGCACTGCTGAAAACCCTAAGGAAAATAACTCGAAGTCTACCAGATCAGCATCTTGGAGGGGCCTCTATCCGGGGGTTCCAAGCCCCCGGCCTGCTTTGAATTGCGGGCCCCATCCCCCTCTAGTATCCTTCGGGATTTACCGACGACAGCCCTCCCCATGGAAGAGAACTACCAACCCGCCATTATCGAAGCCAAAACCCAGCAGCTTTGGGAGGACAAAGGCGTCTTCCGGGCGGTCGAGGACCCCACGCGGGAGAAATACTATTGCCTGTCGATGTTCCCCTATCCGAGTGGCCGACTGCACATGGGCCATGTCCGAAACTACACCATCGGGGATGTCATGGCGCGCTACCAGCGGATGCTGGGGAAAAACGTGCTTCAACCCATGGGCTGGGATGCTTTCGGGCTTCCGGCCGAAAACGCCGCCATGGGCAAGGGCGTTCATCCTGCGGACTGGACCTACGAAAACATCGCTTATATGAAGCGTCAGCTCAAGGAGCTGGGCTTTGGCTATGACTGGCAGCGCGAGCTGGCGACCTGCTCGCCGGAATATTATCGCTGGGAACAATGGTTCTTCCTGAAGCTGTTAGAAAAGGACCTGGTTTACAAGAAGACCGCGCCCGTCAATTGGTGCCCTCACGACCATACGGTCCTGGCTAACGAACAGGTCATCGAGGGCTGCTGCTGGCGTTGCGACACCCCCGTGGTCCGGAAGGAAATTTCCCAATGGTTCATGCGCATTACCGCCTATGCCGAGGAACTTCTGGCAGAGCTCGACACGCTCGATGGCTGGCCCGAACAGGTTCGTACCATGCAGGCCAACTGGATCGGCAAAAGCCATGGCGTGCGCTTTGCCTTCCCTTATACCCTGGAGGGGAAGGACGGCAAACTGTGGGTCTACACCACCCGCGCCGATACGATCATGGGTGTGACCTTCTGTGTGGTGGCCCCGGAACACCCCTTGGCCGCCCATGCGGCGCGCCATCGCCCGGACCTGGCTGCCTTCATTCGTGAGTGTGAGCAAAGCGGAACCGCAGAGGCCGACATGGCCACGATGGAAAAGAAGGGGATGGACACGGGGTTGACCGTTCGCCACCCCCTGACCGGAAACGAGGTGCCCGTCTGGGTGGGTAATTACGTTTTAATGAGTTATGGCGAGGGGGCTGTCATGGCCGTCCCGGCTCATGACGAGCGTGATTTTCACTTTGCCAAACGCTACGGACTGGGCATTCGGCAGGTCATTGCCCGAAAAGACGGAAAAGACGCGTTTGACGAAGCGGCATGGCAGGATTGGTACGGCGACAAGACGCTCGGCCTTTGCGTCCATTCAGGCGCCTACGACGGCCTGGATCATGCGGCCGCCGTCGATGCCATTGCCAAGGATCTCGCGGCCCTGGATCTTGGGGAAAAGCAAACCAACTTCAGACTCAGGGACTGGGGCGTCTCCCGGCAACGCTACTGGGGCTGCCCCGTTCCGGTGATCTATTGTGAAAGCTGTGGCACGGTCCCTGTTCCGGATCAGGATCTCCCAGTCCTTCTGCCCCGGGATGTGGACATCACCGGTGTCGGCTCACCGCTGACGCGTCTCGATGATTTCGTGAACGTCGCCTGCCCTTGCTGCGGCAAACCCGCACAGCGGGAGACGGACACCTTTGATACCTTCATGGAATCGTCTTGGTATTTTGCCCGCTATACCTCGGCAGATAACGCGGAGGCCATGTTGGATGAGCGTGCCGATTACTGGCTCCCCGTCGATCAATACATTGGCGGGATCGAACATGCGATCCTCCACCTCCTCTACGCCCGCTTCTATCACAAGCTGCTGCGCGATGCGGGTCTTCTCCGCGCCAAGGAACCCTTTGCCCGACTCCTGACCCAAGGCATGGTGGTCGCACCCACCTTCTTCCGTGAGGCCGAGGGCCGCAAGCAGTATGTCGGGCCCGATGACGTGGATGTCACCACGGATGACAAGGGCCGGATTACCGCGGCGCTGCTCAAGGCCGATGGTCAGCCCGTCCGGGTCGGCGGAACCGAGAAGATGTCCAAATCCAAGAATAACGGCGTCGATCCAGAGCACTTGGTCACGCGCTATGGAGCGGACACCGTTCGACTGTTCACCATGTTTGCAGCCCCCCCAGACCAGTCGCTGGAATGGTCCGACTCGGGGGTTGAAGGGGGCTTTAGGTTCCTCAGACGGCTGTGGCGTCAGGTTGCCCAACACGTGGAAAAGGGCATCCCGCAGGGCGCAGCCCCTGAGGCCTTCACGGACGCGCAAAAGCAGATCCGGCGTCAAGTGCATGAAACGTTGAAGAAGGTGACCGATGACATGGGGCGTCGCTTCACCTTTAACACGGCCATTGCCGCGAACATGGAACTCTTGAACGCCCTTTCCAAATTTGAGGATGCCTCCGAGACCGGCCGATGGGTCCGTCAGGAAGCCCTTGAACGCGTCACCCTGATGCTCGCGCCGATCGTTCCGCACATTACCCAGAGTTTGTGGGACGCTTTGGGGCATGACGGCGTAATTGCGACCGCCCCTTGGCCTCCAGTCGATGAGTCGGCGCTGGTTCAGGATGCGATCGAAATGGTGGTCCAGGTGAACGGCAAGTTGCGTGGCAAGATCTTGGCGCCCGTTGGGGCAAACAATGAGACCCTTCAGGCACTCGCCTTGGCCGAGGAGGGTGTGCAACGTTTCGTCGAAGGTCAGCCACTCAAAAAGGTGATCATCGTGCCTGGAAAGCTGGTCAACATCGTGGTTTAGAGATGCTCAGACTCCCGACTTTGCTGGTTTTGATGGGATTGGTGGCTGCCTGCGGCTTTCACCCTCGCGGGGGATTGCCCGATAACGTCAAGGACAAAACCATTGCCATGACCGGTATTGGGCCCAGCGTCAATCTCTACAACCTCTTCGTCAAGCAGCTCAAAATTGCCGGTGGCAAGTTCTCCGATAAGTCTGCGAATGCGGCAGCGGTGGTCAACGTCCAGAAGCAACGGCATATCCGACGCCCCATCACGCTGAGTGCCGTAGGCCGCGCCAACATGTTCGACCTCAACTACCTCGTGGTTTACGAGGTTCACGACACCAAGGGTCACGTCATTAGCAAGACCAAAGAACTTATCGTTCGGCGGGAGTACTTCAATACGCAGGCGTCTCCCCTCGGGCAAGGCATCGAGGAGCAAACCTATCGTGCCGAGATGGAGGCTGAGGCCGCAACGATTCTCTTGCGGCAGGTGATGCTGGCCATCGAGAATGCCCCTGAGGTGCGCTACGAAAAGAGCACTGAGGACAGCAAAACGCAGACGCCTGAGCCTTTGGTCAACGGCAGCATGCAACCGTGAAAATTCGCGTAGACCAACTCGCCGCACACCTTCAGAAAAAGCTCGCCCCCATCTATCTCATCAGCGGGGATGAACCACTGCAACGTCAGGAATGTGCGGATGCCATTCGTCAGCTTGCGCGCGAAAAAGGCTTCATCGACCGAGAGATCATGGATGGAGAAACCGGATTCGACTGGGCCAGTGTGCGCATGTCCGCCCGTGAGCGCTCCCTTTTCGGGGATCCGCGCATTCTGGATCTGAGACTCCCGCAAAAGCCCGACCGTGAGGGTCAGGAGGTTCTGACAGGGCTGGTCGCCTCACCTTCGGATGAAATCCTTGTTCTGGTTCAGCTTCCCAAATTGACAGCCAAAGAGCAGCAGGCCAACTGGTTTCAAACGCTGGAAACACACGGTGTCCATATCCAGGTCTGGCCGCTTGAAGGGGATCGACTCATCCGATGGATAGATCATCGCCTGAGCAGCCGAGGCCTTCTGGTCAACCAGTCTGGCGTCAGGCTAATCGCTGCAAGAGTCGAGGGTAACCTCCTTGCCGCGGCGCAGGAAATTGAAAAGCTCAGGATCCTCTTCGGCGGTGGTCAGGTTACCGACGCCATGATTCGAGAGGCGGTCGCCGATAATTCACGCTATGACGTCTTTGATCTGGCGGAGGAAATCCTGGTCGGGCACCTGGGCCGCATTCGACGAATTCTCAAGGGCCTTCAAAGCGAGGGGATTGCACCGCAGGTGGCTCTCTGGTCGATTACGCGCGAGCTTCGCCTGGCCAACCGACTCAAGCGGAGTCTTGCCGAAGGTCAAAGTTATGACACACTAGCCAACAGTCACCGCCTTTGGGACCGTCACAAAAGCGCCATGCAGACCGCTGTGGGGCGTCTGAGCCCACAGACGATCCGATCCTGCCTGATACAGGCCGCGGAAGTGGATCGGATGGGTAAGGGGCTCGCCCCCGGCGATCCCTGGGAGGCCCTTTGGGGACTTTGTGTAGTGATCGCTACCGGGACCTCTTCACCGTCGAATCTCGCCCATTGAATCTGGAAAGACCTATGTCCGAAGCCCTTCAAAAGAACCTCCTTGCTATTGGCATCAAGGCCCGTGAAGCCTCAAGGGTCATCGGCCGTGCCGAAACCGGGGACAAAAACAAAGCGCTTCATGCCATAGCCAGTCGACTGGAAGCCGCCATTCCGTCTTTAATCGAAGCGAATGCCAAGGACCTGGATGCGGGGCGCGCCAAAGGCCTGGATTCAGCCTTGCTTGAGCGACTGGAACTCAACGAAAGCCGGATTCGGGCGATGGCCGAAGGCGTTCGTGAGGTCGCCGCGCTCCCTGATCCGGTCGGGGAAATCACCCATCTGACGTATCGCCCTTCCGGGATTCAGGTTGGAAAAATGCGGGTGCCGCTGGGCGTGATCGGGATCATCTATGAATCGCGGCCCAATGTGACCGCAGACGCTGCCGCCCTTTGCCTTAAATCCGGCAATGCCACCATCCTGCGTGGTGGATCGGAGTCGATTCATTCGAATCAGGCAATTGCGGCCTGTATCCGCGAAGGCCTGGTGGATGCCGGTCTCAGCGAAAACTGTGTGCAGCTCATCGAAACGACGGATCGCGCCGCTGTAGGCGAACTTCTGAAGTTGGATCGCCATGTCGATGTCATTATTCCGCGCGGTGGCAAGGGTCTGATTGAACGCATCGTCGCAGAATCGCGGATTCCCGTCATTAAGCACCTGGACGGCATCTGTCATGTCTACATCGACGATCGCTGTGATCCCGAAAAGGCGCTGCGCATTGCCGTCAACGCGAAAACGCAGCGCTACGGCGTCTGCAATGCCATGGAAACGCTACTGATTGCGGACGCCGTCGCACCTAGCCTCTTGCCGCAACTGGGCGATGCCCTGATGGCCAAGGGTGTGGAAATCAGGGGCTGCCTGAAGACCCTCAAATGGATTGCGGCGGCCGTTCCGGCCAACGAGGCCGATTGGGATACCGAGTATCTGGCGCCGATCCTTTCGATTCGGGTCGTGGACGATCTGGACGCCGCCATGGGCCATATCGCTGCGCACAGCTCTGGCCATACCGAGTCGATCGTGACCGAAGATTACACCCGAGCCCGCCGCTTTCTTCGCGAAGTCGATTCGAGTTCGGTGATGGTCAACGCCTCGACCCGGTTTGCAGACGGGTTTGAATATGGCCTCGGTGCTGAAATCGGCATCTCGACCGACAAGTTGCATGCTCGGGGACCCGTAGGCCTTGAGGGACTGACCACCCAGAAGTTCGTCGTGCTGGGTGATGGGCATATCCGGGGGTAACCGCGTCAGAGGGGCCAACGATGGAATTGATTGGCATTTTTGGCGGCACCTTTGATCCAGTGCACCATGGCCATCTTCGAATGGCGCAGGAAGTGCTCGATGCCACCCCCATGTCGGAACTTCGGCTCATCCCCTGCCATGTTCCCCCTCACCGAGACCTCCCGGGCGCGACGGCAACAACCCGGGTCAAGCTTCTGGAACTTGCGCTGGCGCATGGCGATCCCCGATTGAAAATCGATACGCGCGAGCTGGATCGTGACGGCCCCTCCTATATGGTCGACACCCTGCTCTCCCTCAGACAATCGCTCGGCCCTACGGTCTCACTCGCGCTCATTCTTGGCAACGATGCACTTCAGGGGCTTCCGGGATGGTCGCGCTGGACGCAACTGACAGAATTGGCGCACCTCATCCTCCTTGGACGGCCGGGAGACCCGCCGGCCTGGCCAAATGTGCTTGAGGCCCATTTGAAAGCGCGTTGGCAGGAGGACCCCATGACCCTTTTGGAGGCGCCCCATGGGTTTGCCGTCAAGCTGGCCGTCACACAGCTCGACATTTCGGCCTCCCAGATTCGTCGACTGATTCAAAGCGGTCGAAGGGCCGATTACCTGACCCCAGAACCCGTTTTAAGCGAGATGCAGCGACTGGGCCTTTATCGGCCGACTTAGAAGGTCTGACCGAAAGAGAACTGGAAGGACTGGAGATGGTCCCCGTAAACCGTATTGAGGGGATGCGCCACGCTGAAACCGATGGCGCCAAACGGTGAGATCCAGCGCGCGAGAATCCCTGGCGAGTAGCGGAGGAAATCCCCCTTGACCGGGGCATAACAGAGGCCATCGGAAGGATTTCCGTTGGCGGCGGAGACATAGCCCTTGGGCCCGGGCACCTGGAACGCATTACAGTAGACGTTACCCACATCGAAGAAGGCACCGATTCGAATGCTTTTGCTGTCCTCCATGAACGGCAGCGGCGACAAGATTTCAGCCTGCATCACGATCTTGCTGGATCCTCCCAAAGAGAGAAGACCGCCTTGGCCAACCTGGTTGGAAATGGTTTTGGGTCCCAAAGAGCTCGGGAAGAAGCCACGCATGGACTGCGGGCCACCGGCAAAGAAATTTTCCCAGAACGGGAGGGCCGGGGCCCCATTGAATCCGTCGCCGTAGGCCGCCTCGGCCGCCAACTGCAGCGTCAGGTCCTTCGCCAGCGGGAAAAAGTGCTGCGTCTTGGCACTGGCCTTGAAAAACGCCACCGAATCAGAACCAAAGACAGGGGGCGTCGCCATCACCTGAATTCGTTGAGCCCCGCCCTCGGTCGGGAACATGGCGCGATTCAGGGTATCGTGCACATAGCCCACCGCAACCGGGATGTAGTCGAACGCGTAATTCGTTTTGAGAGGATCTTTGGTGTAGTAGCGGATGTAATCCAGAATCTGCACCGGCGAGTACGCATTGGTCTTCACATTCGTCCGGTTGAGATCGAGATTGAAGGTAATACGATCGAACTCATTGACCGGAATCGCCAGATTGGTGCCGATATCCCCGGTATCCGTCGTGTAGTTCGCCAGATTGGTGTAGTACGCGTTCATCTTGCGGTACGCCAGATCAAAGCCGTGGCTGACGCCGTCGACGCTGGCATAGGGATTGAAATAACTGACGTTGTAGATCGTGTTCAGTCGGCTGTTATTGAAGTTGAATCCCACGCGTTTGCCGGTGCCAAAGACGTTGTCTTGGGTGACCGCGGCATTGAAGATGATGCCCTGGAGCTGGGAGTAACCTACGCCCGCCGTGATGTTGCCTGAGGATTTTTCTGTGATCTTGTAATTGACGTCAATCTGGTCGGAGGTGCCCGGCACTGCGGGGGTTTCGACATTGACCTCCTGGAAATAGCCCAACCGTTCAAGACGAACCTTGGAGCGTTCAATCTTGGTGCTGGAGGCCCAGGCCGCCTCCATTTGCCGCATTTCGCGGCGGATGACCTCATCACGGGTCTTGGTATTGCCGCTGAAATTGATGCGGCGAACGTAGACTTTTTTTCCGGGATCAACAAAGAACGTCATCCGGACCGTCTTGGTCAGCTCATCAATTTCCGGAACCATGTTGACGTTACAGAAGATGTAGCCCTCATCGCCCAATCGGTCCGAAATGGCTTTCTGGCTTTGGGTGGCCAGCTTTCGGGAAAACACATCGCCGGGACCAATCCCCACGAGGGGAATGATTTCCTCGGGCCGGATAATGATCTTGCCCGTCACCTGCACGTCACTGACCTTATAGACATCCCCTTCCTTGAGATTGACGGTCAGATAGATTTCCTTGCGATCCGGGCTCATCGCCACCTGAGTAGACTCGATCTGGGAGTTGATATAGCCCCGATCCAGGTAGAACGAGCGCAACCTTTCAAGGTCCGCGCTCAGCTTCTGTTTTGAGTAATGGTCGCTCTTGGTATAGAAGGACAGGAGGTTACCGGTATTCTGCTCGAAGTCCTGCGTCACCTGCTCATCTGAAAAGGAGTGATTGCCGACAATATTGATTTGCTTGATGGTCGCAACCTTGCCTTCGGAGACTGTAATCTCGATATCCACCCGGTTGCGCGGCAGATCCGTGACCGAGGTGTCAATTTTGACCCCGTACTTGCCTCGGGCGAAGTACTGACGGCGCATTTCCTGCTCGACCTTATCGAGCGTGGCCCGGTCAAAGACCTTGCCTTCGGTCATCCCGATCCCTTTCAGCGCCTTCTTGAGGTCGTCGCTGCTGATATCTTTATTGCCGGTGATTTTGACGCTGGCGATTGAGGGACGCTCCTCAATGTAAATCACCAGAGTGTCGCCTTCCTGCTCCAAACGAACATCCTTGAAAAAACCTGTCTTGAAGAGCGCGCGAATACTCTCCGTCGCAAGCCGCTGGTCAAAATCGTCGCCCACTTTGACCGGGAGGTAATTGAAGACGGTGCCCGGTGCGACGCGCTGAAGGCCCTCGATGCGAATATCTTCGATGGTGAACGAACCGATCGCGCGCGCAATCACGCTGGTCGCAAAAAGCGCCACGAAAAGAACCAACCGAAGGACGAGGGAAAAATTCAAAACGGGTCTGGACGGGTTCAATCGTTGAAGAAAGGGCAAGGATCAGCTGGAACGCAGATCTTTTTCGACCTGATCAATGCTGATGTGCCGAATATTTTTTCCCATCGCGTAGTAGATGACGTATTCGCAGATGTTGCAGGACCGGTCACCCACCCGCTCCAACGCGCGTGCGGCCCACATGATATTCAAAGAGACCGGGATCATCCTAGGATCTTCCATCATGTAGGTGATCTGTTGTCGCATGATGCTCTCGTACTCCTGATCCACCTGACGGTCTTCATGGACGACGCGAAGGGATTCATCCACATCAATGCGTGCGAAGGCATCCAGGGATTCACGGAGCATATGGCGCGCATGGTTGGCGAGCTGCTGGAGCTCCGTCAGTTGGTTCCGCTTGGGGAAATGGTCGACCAAATCCACGGCGATCCGGGCAATCCGCTTGGCCTCGTCGCCGATTCGCTCCAGGTCGGTGATGGTCTTGATGACGGCAATGACCAAACGAAGATCGCGGGCCGCCGGCTGTCGAAGCGCCAGAATCTGAGTGCACTCCTCATCGATTGCGACTTCAAGGGAATTCACCTTGTAGTCGTCAGCAATCACTTTCTCAGCCAGATCCGTATCGCCGTCCAGCAAGGCATTCACTGCGGACTCGATCTGCGCCTCAACCAGCCCACCCAGCGCGAGGACACGATTGCGAATGTCCAAAAGCTCGTGGTCATATTGCTTGGAAATATGCTGCGAATTGAGGTCCCCCTCAAGATCGACAACGCTGGTCATACAGGGCGCCCCTCCCAATTAGCCGTCAAACAAACCTTCCCCGCGTCAATTATAGTCGAACTGGACGCCGAATCGGGGTTTTCGATTCGGATTTTCAGCCGGACGCGATCTCTGCGTACCCCGTAATTTCCGCACGGTCATGGTAGAGCTGCTTAAACGACAGCTCGTAGGAAATTCCGGCCTTGTCCATCCGGCTTTCCAGAATTTCCCGGCAGTCCAAGACCATCTCGTAGCGTTTTTTCATCGGCAGCTTCAGATTAAAGATCGCCCTTCGGCATCGACCTTCTGCGAGCCATTCAGCCACCAAGCGTGCAATGCGCTGCGGTTGTTCCACCATATCGCAGACCAGCCAGTCCACGGGTTTTAATGGGCGATAGCGGAAACCATCCACTCTCAGATGCTCGACCAGCCCTGAATCCAAGAGACTGGCATCCATCGGGCCATTGTCGATCGCCGTTGTCCGAAGATGCCTTCGAACCAATTGGTAGGTCCACCCACCTGGCGCCGCGCCAAGATCCACCGCCGTCATTCCCGGCTGGACTTCGGTTTCAGGATCCCTCACAAAAAGCCCAAAGGCCTCATCCAGCTTGAGTGTCGATCGGCTGGGCGCCCCCGGAGGGAAGCGGAGCCTTGGGATTCCCATAAGCCAGGGCGACGCATTGTGGACGTGACTCAAACCTAAAATCACCGACGTGCCTGTGACAAAAAACACATGCAACCGCGCCGAGGCATTCGCGACCAGAAGACCTTCGCGCTTCAGCGCCTCTCGGAGCGGCACGTTGAACTTACGTAGAAAGACCGAAAGCGATTTTGCATCGTTCGTATCGGCCGTTTCCAGAAATACATCGCCGAATCGACGGCTGTCCCCGGAAAGACTCGCAAGGATGGGGCTCAATCGGTCCTCGGCCGAGAGATCAGGGAGGACATCCAGAACCCGGATCATCTGCCGAGCAAAGATCAGATCATGAAAACGGAGTTCTTTCGCCAGGATCTCCATAAAGGCGGCTTCACCCGGAACAAAGCGAACCGCGCCCTCACCCTCTCGGGTCCGGACGTAACCGTAAAGCCCAAGGGCAGCCACCTGGTCCATGATTTCTGCGGCAGCTTCGCGCTCGAATCCTGGGCGGGTGTAGAGCAAAAGACCCGTTTTATCGAGCGCACGCTCCGTCGTTGTCATGCATCCTCCTCCGGCCAACTCACGGGCCTAAACAGTTCGACATCCACCCACTCACCGGCATTCAGCGTTCGAATGTCTGGTGGCAACACAATCAAACAGTCACCGCGGGTCATGGAGGTCAAGCGGTGACTGCCCTGATGCGCCAGTGGCGCCACCATCAGCCCCTGGTCCGCCTCGATCAGGCGTCCTCGCATGAATTCCTGACGACCGGGCTGCCGCCGTATGCCGACCTGAAGCGGCAAGCGCAAGGTCATGGCGCGCTGAGCACCTCGGCCAGACAGGCGTTCCAAGGCGGGCTTCACGAGCTTCAAAAAAATGATGGCGGAAGAGACCGGATTTCCCGGCAACCCAAAGACGGGCACCGTATCCAGACGTCCGAAGACAAAGGGCTTTCCGGGTTTGACTGCGACCTTCCAGAAGGACACTTCGCCAAGATCCTTGAGCGCTTTTGCCACGAAATCTGCTTCACCCTCAGAAGCGCCCCCGGTCGTGATGAGCGCGTCCAACCCCAAAGCACCCTGCCGTAAGGCCTCTTTCAAACGCTCAAAATCATCCGGCACCGCGCCCAAATCGACCGCATCGTGGCCCATTTCCTGAATCAGGCCGACCAGCATGGGCCGATTGCTTTCGTAAATTTGGCCCCGTGCGAGGACTTGCCCGGGGGGAATCAATTCATCCCCCGTTGCGAGGACACCGATCCGCAACGGCGCCTGGACCCGAACTTCGGCGATGCCCGCAAACGCCAGAAGCCCCAGTTCAAAGGGCCCCAAGCGAGCGCCCTGGGGCAGAAGAGGCTCACCGGCCCTCAACTCTTCCCCCTGCTGACGAATGTTTGCGCCCACGATGAGCGGCTCCGTCAAATTCAGCTGGATCCAGGCCCCATCGGACGCGACCAACTCCTGGACCACGACGGCATCCGCCCCCTCGGGCATGGGCGCCCCGGTGAAAATCCGGAGACACTCGCCAGAACCTAGCCTGTGTTCCGGGGCCGCTCCAGCCCTGACCGTACCCACCATCCGGAGCCTGGCCCCCGGCACCGCATCGGCGGCCCTGACGGCATAACCATCCATCGCTGAATTCGAGAAAGGCGGAAAATCGAGAGGGGTGATGAGCTCATGGGCCAGCAATCGCCCCAAAGCCTGACTGGCTGGAACGTTCATCGCCCGATCAAGCGGTTTCAGGGCTCCAAGCAGTTGGCTTCGAGCCACTTCGAGACTGAGGAGACCACCGGGTCGATCACACACCGCGTTCATGGCGCGCCTGAGGCAAATAAATATCGCTGACGAATCGGCCGACAGCCCCGGGATTATTCAAGTCCAGAACGGGAATTCGCGGGGGCTCCGAGAAGGGATGATCCGTCGCAATCGCAATAATCGAGGGATCTTCAGGAAACTGCAGGGGCGCACCAACCGCCTCCCGATAGAGTTCGATTTTAGGGAAGCGCTCGTGCTTGAATCCTTCGACCAAAATCAGATCCAGGTCACGGACATCCAGAAAACCGAGTTCTTGCTGAAGGTCAGGATCCTTTGGGGTCGAATGATCAAAAAGGATCACACGACGGTTCTTTGACGTAATCATGACCGGACACGCCCCGGCTTTTCGGAGCACATAACTGTCCTTGCCTGGCTGATCCACTTCAAAGGCGTGATGGGCGTGTTTAATGAGCCCCACGCGAATTCCCGCATCGCGAAGGATCGGGATGAGCTGACAGAGCAACGTGGTCTTTCCGGTGCCACTGGGTGCAGCAAACCCCAGCAAGGGCCGTTCAGCGTGAATCAGAGAGGCCACCATTGAGCTCAGCCGACCTGATAGTAATCACGGTACCAGGTCACAAAACGTTCGATCCCGGTTTCAATCGGGGTTTTGGGGGCGTAACCGACATCCCGGGCCAAGTCATCGACATCCGCAAACGTTTCCGGGACGTCACCGTCCTGCATCGGAAGATAATTCTTTTCGGCAATGCGTCCCAGCGCCCCCTCCAGGACTTCAATGAACCGCATCAGTGCGACCGGCTGATTGTTCCCAATGTTATAGATCCGATAGGGGGCACGACTGGTTCCAGGATCCGGTGCATCCCCGTTCCAATTCGCGTTGGGGGCTGCTACTCGATCGAGGGTTCGAATCACCCCCTCGACGATATCATCGATATAGGTAAAGTCGCGCTTGTGTTTCCCAAAATTGAACACATCGATGGGATCCCCGTTAAGTATTGCGCGGGTGAACTTGAAAAGCGCCATGTCCGGGCGTCCCCAGGGCCCGTAGACCGTAAAAAAGCGCAGCCCGGTGGTCGGCATCCCAAACAGGTGCGAGTAGGTATGCGCCATCAACTCATTGGCCTTTTTGGTCGCCGCATAGAGGCTGACCGGATGGTCCACGTTGTGATGGACCGAAAAGGGCATTCGGGTGTTGGCGCCATAAACCGAACTGGAGGAGGCATAGACCAAATGCTCGACATCAAAATGACGACAGGCCTCTAAAATATTGCAAAAGCCCACCAGGTTCGCATCGATGTAAGCTCTGGGATGCTCGATGGAGTAGCGCACACCGGCCTGCGCCGCAAGATTCACCACCCGCTGCGGTCGATACCGCTCAAACACCGTCTGAAGTCCTGCATGGTCCTCCAGGGCCAGCCGGACATCAGTGAATCCGGGACGGCAGGTCAGTCGATCGAGACGCGCTTGTTTGAGAGAGACCTCGTAGTAGTCATTGAGGTTATCCACGCCAATGACTTCATCCCCCCGATCCAGCAACGCATGCGCCAGCGAAGAACCAATAAAACCGGCGGTCCCGGTAACGAGAATTTTCATGATGGATGACCAGGGTGGGCGATGGGAGAGATCAGACGTTCAATCTGCCTAATCTACCACTCCAGATGGCCTCGGAGAATGACGATGTCTTCGGGCCATACCCAGACATTCCGGCTTGCGCTAACATGCGGGCGTTGAAGATTGCGAGACGTTCCGCCGGAAGCCTTTA
>JBEBBO010000095.1:0-14183 GCA_041158345.1 Pseudomonadota bacterium
ATCGAAAAGTGGCGATCGGAGCCGGACATCGACAACCCCGGCGCAGACTTAGCCAACTGGCCGAACAGCGCGTTCACACTTCCACAAGGTCGAGGCTACGTGGAGGTTTCACCCTTCGGATATTACGGTTCCTCAAAGGCCGGCCCACAGCAATTTGATATGCAATATCTCCTGAGATACGGCGTATTGGATGACGTTGAATTTCGTATTTTTGGAAATGGGTTTACCTATACTGGGGGACATTTCAACCGTTGGGACTATGCGCCATTGGGCTTTGATACGAAAATTCAGCTCAGAACAGAGAAACCTGACTCAATTCTCCCTGCAATCGGATTCGAAGCTTACGTCCTGACCCAGTGGCTTGGTAGTGGTCCGACCAATGGTGGAACCCAGCCAGGTTTCAGCTTTAATTTTGACCAATCGCTACCCTTTGAAATCGATTTTGAATACAACGTTGGTGCCTTTCGAAGCTTAACGACGCCGCAAAAAAGTGAATGGAATTACAACGTCCAGTGGGCATTCCAGAAATCTTTCTTTAGCCCGTCTTTCTCGCTATTCATCCATGGGTACATCAATGGCGCTACAATTCCCAAATCCCCCGCAAAGAATTCGAACATTGTCAGCAAGAATGGGGTCACTTCCGTTAACGACAACATTGTCGGCGGGGGGTTTATCTGGTCCTTATCCAGGCGGCTTTCTGTCTGGGGCCAGGCAAGCACGGGCACAACTTCAGCGGATTCAGGGCTTTTGACCTATAGCGGATTCGCAGTCGCATTTTGATTTCTGACCTTTAACGGAAAAGAATGGGCCATCAACGCCCAACGCTTTAATCCGAAAAGAAGATCCTGAGGAGAGTACACATGGGATTCATGCAAAATAAGCGCGCTCTAATCGTGGGCGTTGCGAGCAATCGCTCCATCGCATATGGCATCGCTGAAGCAATGGCACGCGAAGGCGCCGAGATCGCCCTGACCTATCAGAATGAAAAGCTTAAGGACCGTGTCCAGAAGCTTGCTGATGAACTGGGCGCCAAAATTGTTCTTCCTTGTGATGTGGTTGATGATGCTGAGATTGATCAGCTCTTTAACGACCTTGGAAAGCAATGGGATGGTCTGGATATCATCGTTCACTCCGTTGCCTTCGCTCCAAGAGAGGCATTGGAAGGAAGTTACCTGGATTCAGTCACTCGCGAGAACTTCCGAGTCGCGCATGATGTCAGCTCATACAGTTTCGCGGCCCTCGCCAAAGGCGGTCGCAAACTCATGGAAGGCCGCAATGGTGCGTTGTTGACCCTCAGTTACCTCGGTGCGGAGCGCGCTATTCCGAACTACAACGTGATGGGAATTGCGAAAGCAAGCCTTGAAGCGAATGTTCGCTACCTTGCTGCTTCATTAGGTCCGTCAGGAATTCGCGTGAATGCCGTCTCTGCAGGCGCAATCCGCACGCTTGCCGCGTCTGGCATCGCAAATTTCAGAGAAATGCTGGCCAAAGGTGAGCAGGCTGCGCCACTGAGAAAAAATGTCTCGATTGAAGAAGTAGGCAATGCTGCGGCTTTCCTCTGTTCAGACCTTGCTTCCGGCATCACCGGTGAAATCCTTTACGTGGATGCGGGTTACAACATCGTCGGGCTGTCGGGTCTATAAAGACATCGTTTTTGGGGCCGGCAATTAAACCGGCCCCGAATCATCCAACCAAGCATCATGGTCGATCCAGAACCATTGCATCCAGTTCGTGTGCCCCCAGATGCCCTAGCGCCCGAGACGCTTCAGCATTTAATTGAGGAGTTCGTCACCCGTGAGGGGACTGACTACGGCGGCAAAGAGATCCCGCTTTCTTCAAAAACCGCAGATGTCGCGAAGCAGCTTCGCTCGGGAGAAGCCGTAATCCTGTTCGACCCATCCGAACAGACGGTCAATATTGTCACCCGACGTGTAGCAGATCAGATCCTGCCTGATTCTGCCCTCCCCTAATCTTCTGGAACGAAAAGATGCTATTCAAATCTTTGTTGAGCGGCGGATTGATTGTCGAAAAATCCTTCCTGCTCCTCTTGGTCGGAGGCCTCCTTTACGCCTGCTTCCAAATTGTGGCGCCTTTTATTCCATCGTTTATTTGGGCCTTGATCCTTACACTATCGACCTGGCCTTACTATCAATTCATCTCCCGTAAACTTGGCGGCCGCGAAAAAACCGCTGCGGTCATCATGACCCTTCTGCAGCTCATGATTTTCGTAATCCCTGCGCTGTACGCGCTGGAAGCTGTTTCCACTCATTTACCGCGAATTGACACGGTTACAGAGCCCGTCCTGGAGTGGATTAAGGGCCCTCCACCGAATTGGCTGGACGAAATTCCGTTCATTGGAGAGAAACTGTCGGATACGTGGCGAGAAGGCACTTTTTCCTCCCTCATATCGGCGGAAAAGATTCGCTCGCTTGCAACGACCACAGGCTCCTGGATTTTGCACAGTAGCGCCAGCATCGCACTGACAGCCTTTAATGTCCTGTTAGCCGTCCTTATGTCGGGCTTTCTTTATTCGCATGGTGAACTGGGCGCGAGTTTTGCCCTGCGTTTCGCCAATCGAATTGGAGGCGAAGCCGGAACGGCCGCAACGCGAACCGCTGCTGTCACCGTCCGCGCAGTTTCTTTGGGCGTGATTGGGACAGCCCTGATTCAAGCCCTGCTTTCCGGCATCGGCTTCGCCATCGCAGGACTCCCTGCGGCTTCCATCTTGGGACTTTTGTGTTTCCTTTTAGCGGTTCTTCAAGTCGGAACCGCCGTCGTCTGGATTCCTGCAGCCGCATGGTTGCATCACCTAGATCAAGATGGCTTCGCTGTGTTTACGGTAGCCTGGGGCATTTCCATCAACGTGATGGATAACTTTGTAAAGCCCTACTTTATTGGTCTATCGAGTCCACTCCCCTTCCTTCTGATCATGATCGGCGTCATCGGAGGGCTTCTCGCTTGGGGATTTGTAGGTATTTTCTTGGGGACGAGTCTTTTGGCTGTGGCCTACTCGACTTTCTTTAGCTGGCTCGAAGCCCAGGAAATCAAATAAAAAAGCCGGAGAAATTTCTCCGGCTTTTTTTTGAGTCTCTGTGATCAATCCTTCTTGTTGATCTCGACCTCGATCAATTCTCTTAATCGATCAACGAAAGTCGTATACTCAAGCTGGGCATAGCCTCTCTGCATGAATTCGGATGCAGACTCTTGTTCCTTTGCGTCCTTAGCCGTCGCCGCACCATCTTTCACTTGAGTCACAGCGAAAATGAAGTGTGACCCATCAGGCAGTGCAACTTCACCTGCAGCCGGTTTGCCGGCAATGGGTCGACCAGTGCTGAATGCCGCACGCAACAATTCCATCGGGACCTTTTCACTCGTCCGGAGCAAGGTCACCCCTTGCGTGACAGACAGCCCCTGAGCCTTTGAGGCATCCAAAAGACTTTTGCCCTGGCGAACAGACTCAAGCAGGGTTTGCGCGCGCTGGTTGGCCTCATCGCGAGCTTCCTGATTGCGCAGCTGACCGACAATGATTGCCTTTACAGAATCGATGCTCTTATCGGTGGCAACCTCGTGATCCCGAACACGCAAAACAACGGCTTTTTCATTGCCTAGTTCAACCGGTTCGCTATTCTTACCTGCAAGAACGTCATCAGAAAACGCTGCCTTACGGATACTTTCTTCCTCGGCAATGCCTTCGCCCTTGTCCTTGGTGAAGAAGGCGGTCTGCTGGATCTTGAGGCCCAGAGCGCTCGCCGTTTCTTCAAGGCTGTCAGGATGCTCGAAAGTCATCTCGGCCAACTTTTGGCCTCGCTCATAGAATGCGGTTTCGGCATTGTTCTTTTGAGCGAGCTTCTTCAGTTCGTCATGAAGCGCCTCGTAGGGCTTGTAGCTTGCCGGAACTAATTCCGTGACCTTGATGAGATGGTAACCAAATGAAGTTTTGACGGGTTCGGAAACTTCACCCAATTTCAAATGGCTTGCGGCCTCAGTGAAACTGGGTTCTTGCGCATCCTTGTTAAGGTAACCTAAGTCGCCGCCCTGCTTGGAGGAAACGGTATCTGCTGAGGCTTCCTTGGCCAATGCAGAAAAATCTGCGCCCGTGACCAATCGCTCACGAAGCTCCTTCGCCTTCTTGAGCGCCGCTGCTTCAGCCTCCGGTGTTGCCCCATCGGCAATGACAAGGATATGGCTAATTTTTCGGCGCTCAGGGGTACCGTAGTTGCCCTTTTGCTCCTCATAGAGCTTCCTGACATCCTCTTCGCTGACTGTCGCCTTTTTCGCGAGATCATCGAGATTTAACTGCAGGTAATCAACTGCAACCCGCTCTGGATTTCTAAAATCGGCAATATGCGCGTCGTAGTACGCCTTAATCTCGTCATCCTTGAAGTCCCGAGTTACCGGCTTCAATGGCAGTTTTACGTAATCGACCTGACGCTCCTGATTCTTCAACCGAAGCAATGTTGAAATTTCGGCTGGTGTGGCAAAGGCACTACCCAGAACACTTTGTTCAAGTTGCTGAGTGACCAACCCGCGTTTAATCTTGGCCACAAACTGTTCCGGTGTCATCCCCTGGCTTGCCAGCGAAGTCCGATACTTTTCCTTATCAAACTGGCCAGCTACCTGAAAGTAAGGCAGCGTCTGAATCAGTTCTCTCGCCTCATCATCCGAAACGGCAAGCTTCATTCCATCCGCGTTCTGAGAAATCACCTCATCGCTGACCAGTTGATCGAGGGCAGCACGACGGAGTTCCTTCTCATCGTAATCGGGGGAACTCCCCATCTCGCCCACGAGGCGCTCATAGGCTCGGGAGACATCGCGATCAAAGATTTCACGATCGCCGACGACCGCGGCAGGTTTTTCCTTGCCGGTCTCAATGTAGTTCTGGATACCCCACATAACGAAGGGTACGCCGACCACAATCAGCATGACCCAGGCCATGATTCCTTGAGCCCGTTCACGAATGTTTTGGAGCATACTCATAACGATTTCTATTCTTGATTTTCGAACCGCGAGAACGACAGATCAAATCTGGCTTGATCCCTAAAAAAAAACCCCGCCTTCTGGGCAGGGTTTTCTTTGTTTTTGGCGGAGCGGACGGGGCTCGAACCCGCGACCCCCGGCGTGACAGGCCGGTATTCTGACCAACTGAACTACCGCTCCAATTTGGTGGGTGCTGTAGGGATCGAACCTACGACCCTCGCCTTGTAAGGGCGATGCTCTCCCAGCTGAGCTAAGCACCCTGGAAAGCTGATCAGTTTACAGCATCCTTGAGCGCCTTGCCAGCCTTAAATGAAGGAATTTTTGCAGCAGCAATAGTGATGGTCTTGCCAGTCTGCGGATTACGTCCCTGACGAGCGGCACGCTCCTTGACAACGAAAGAGCCGAAACCAACCAGTGATACGGTTTCACCCTTCTTCAGAGCGCCAGTTACTGCAGCAATAAAACCATCCAACGCACGGCCGGCATCGGCCTTGGTCAGATCAGCGGCATCTGCGATCGCTTCAATCAGTTCTGCTTTATTAGCCATGAATCCCCCTACTTTTGGAATTTGATTCTTCTCGAAGATACGCTGAAATGCAGACGCCCAACGAAAAGCACATTCAAGGGCCAAAAATTAGCCCCGCTCGTGCAATGTATCAGCGGTATAAAACCGCTGTCAACCCGCGATTGACGCGGGTTTCAGCTTTTTTTGCGCAAACACGGGCAGCCGAGGCCTAGTGCGCCACAATTGGATTTTTCGTGGGCTTGGTCTGCGCGACCGTCCCTGATTCCGCTGCTTGGGGCATCAGAGGCTCTGGCATGCGCTGCAAAGCAACATTGAGAACCTCATCAATCCAGCGCACCGGCAAAATCTTGAGCTTATCCTTAATATTTTTAGGGATCTCACTCAGGTCACGCTCATTTTCCTTCGGAATCAATACCGTCTCAATGCCTCCCCGATGCGCAGCCAGAAGTTTTTCCTTCAGACCACCAATGGGCAACACCTCACCTCTCAGAGTGATTTCACCCGTCATGGCAACCGTCGAACGAACTGGTATTCCCGTCAGGGTTGAGACGAGCGCGGTACACATGCCAATCCCTGCACTCGGCCCGTCCTTGGGGGTTGCACCCTCAGGAACGTGGATATGAACATCCTGCTTTTGGTAGAAGCCCGGATCAATTCCCAGGGCTTCAGCACGTGATCGGGCCACAGTGATCGCAGTCTGGATCGACTCCTGCATGACCTCACCCAACTTACCGGTGTAGGTCTGCTTTCCTGTGCCAGAAACAGTGACCGCCTCGATCGTCAACAACTCGCCACCAACCTCGGTCCATGCCAGACCCGTGACTTGTCCGACCTGGTCAACCTCCTCAGCTTGTCCGTAACGATGTCTTTTCACACCAAGATAGTCTTCCAGATTCTTGGAGGTGACATTGACGCGCTTCGATGTGGGTTTCAGGGTCAGACCCTTGACAACTTTACGACAAATCTTGGCAATCTCCCGCTCCAGGCTTCTGACACCGGCCTCACGGGTGTAGTAACGGATGATGTCTCGTACCACGCCCTCCGCGATCTGAATTTCACTGGGTTTCAACCCGTTATTCTTAATTTGTTTGGGTAACAGATATCGCATGGCAATGCTGACTTTCTCGTCTTCCGTATAGCCGGCAAGACGAATCACTTCCATACGATCCAACAGCGCGGGTGGAATATCCAGCGTATTCGCGGTCGCCACGAACATGATGTCCGAAAGATCGAAATCCACCTCGAGATAGTGGTCATTGAAGGTGTGGTTTTGCTCAGGATCCAGCACTTCAAGCAAGGCGGATGCAGGATCGCCCCTGAAGTCCATGGCCATCTTGTCAATCTCATCAAGCATGAACATGGGATTGCGAGTTTTGACCTTACTCAGGTTCTGAAGCACTTTCCCCGGCATGGAGCCGATGTAGGTTCTGCGATGACCCCGAATTTCAGCCTCGTCACGCACACCACCGAGCGCCATTCGGACATATTTACGGTTAGTTGCCTTCGCAATGGACTGCCCAAGGGATGTTTTCCCAACACCCGGGGGACCGACCAAACAAAGAATCGGCCCTTTCAGTTTTCGAACCCGTTGCTGAACCGCAAGATATTCGAGAATTCGCTCCTTCACCTTTTCAAGACCGAAATGCTCGGACTCAAGGATCTCCTCTGCGTAAGCGAGGTCATGGTTGACCTTGCTCCGCTTTTTCCATGGCATTCCAACCATCCAGTCGATGTAATTCCTGACGACGGTTGCCTCGGCAGACATCGGCGACATCTGTCTGAGCTTGGCTAATTCGCCCTCTGCCTTTGCTCTAGCCGCTTGAGGCATGCCCGATTTATGGATCTTAGCTGCCAGCTCATCCATCTCATTGGGAACATCATCCATGTCCCCGAGCTCCTTCTGGATAGCCTTCATTTGCTCGTTGAGATAGTACTCGCGCTGATTCTTCTCCATTTGTTGCTTGACGCGACCCCGGATGCGCTTTTCCATTTCGAGCATGTCGACTTCACTTTCCATCAGTGTCATCAGTCGCTCAAAGCGCTGAACGATTTCAGAAAGCTCCAGGACAGACTGCTTATCCTCGATCTTGATCGTCATATGGGCAGCGATCGTATCCGCAAGACGACTTGGATCATCGATGCCCGAGAGTGAATTCAGCACTTCAGGCGGAATCCGCTTGTTGAGCTTCACATACTGATCGAAAGTGTTAATGACAGTACGAACCATCACGTCCATTTCCTGTTCATCGGCACCGGCTGTCTCTTCTTGCGGAGAGACGGTGGCCATCAGACAGTTTTCGGACTCGTCAAAGTGGCTGACGACACAACGCTCCGCGCCCTCGACGAGTACCTTGACGGTTCCATCGGGCAACTTGAGCAGTTGAAGAATGTTAGATAGGGTCCCAACCGCATAGAGATCCTCATAGCCCGGATCATCGATCTCAGCCTCGCGCTGGGCCACTAATAGAACCTGCTTGCTCTCCTTCATCGCCCGATCAAGCGCTACGATCGATCGCTCGCGCCCGACAAAAAGCGGGATCACCATATGCGGATAAACCACAACATCGCGAAGCGGAAGGACTGGAACCAATTTATCGGCTGTATCCAGTTCGTTTGCTTGACTACCCATTTGATGGTCTCCGCTCAAGAATAATAAATTTCATTACCTACGATATGGGTCAGTAATCTGCGATTGCAAGGGATTCCTACCGTCCAAAACAATGAAACCCGCCGGAGCGGGTTTCATCAGCGCTCAGACCCTATAGCGAAGTCATTCAGCCGCGTTCGCCCGCTGCTTCTCTTCGCTAGAGTAAACCATGAAAGGCGTGGTCTCACCCAAGATCGCACCCTCATCCACAATCACTTTCTCCACATTTTCTGCAGAAGGCAATTCGTACATGGTATCCAAAAGAACGTGTTCGAGTATCGTTCGGAGTCCCCGTGCACCGGTCTTTCGCTCCATCGCCTTTCGAGCGATCACCCGAAGCGCTTCATCCCGGACCTCAAGCTCACAATCCTCCATCTCAAAGAGCTTCTTATACTGTTTGACCAATGCATTTTTGGGCTCAGTCAGAATTTGGACTAGCGCGTCCTCACTCAACTCCTCCAAGGTGGCAACCACAGGGAGACGCCCAACAAATTCAGGAATCAACCCAAATTTGATCAAATCTTCAGCCTCGACTTCCGAAAGGATTTCACCGACATTGCGGGAATCATCCTTGCTTTTAACCTCAGCAGAGAATCCAATGCCTCCTTTTTCAGAGCGTGCACGGATGACTTTGTCGAGACCAGCGAAAGCGCCCCCGCAAATGAAAAGAATATTCGCTGTATTGACCTGAAGAAACTCTTGCTGGGGATGCTTTCGGCCACCTTGGGGAGGTACCGAAGCAACGGTCCCTTCAATGAGCTTCAGCAACGCCTGCTGAACGCCTTCACCTGAAACGTCGCGCGTAATGGAGGGGTTGTCCGACTTTCGAGAAATCTTGTCGATTTCATCGATGTAAACAATGCCAGACTCGGCCTTTTCCACATCGTAATCGCACTTTTGAAGGATCTTCTGAATGATGTTTTCAACATCTTCACCGACGTAGCCGGCTTCGGTCAGAGTCGTGGCATCAGCAATAGTGAAAGGCACATCCAAAAGCCGAGCCAAGGTCTCAGCCATCAATGTCTTACCCGAACCGGTAGGGCCAATCAGGAGGATATTACTCTTTGCAAGCTCCACCTCATTCTTCTTGGCATTACCCTGAGACCGAAGGCGCTTATAGTGGTTGTAGACCGCGACAGATAAAGTCCTCTTGGCCTTGTCTTGGCCAATGACGTACTCATCCAGAACCGTCTTGATTTCCTTGGGCTTAGGAAGCTTGTCAGAAACCTGTGCCTGATTTTCCTGAAGCTCCTCGCGAATGATGTCGTTGCACAGCTCAACGCATTCGTCACAGACGTAGACCGACGGACCTGCGATCAGCTTTCTGACTTCGTTTTGACTTTTGCCACAAAACGAACAATACAGGAGCTTGCCACCGCCCTCTTTGCCCCGCTTCTCATCGCTCATCTAGAAATATCCTGCACAACATGGGGGAATAGCCCCGGAACGCTTTAAGGATTTGTACCCTACGGCCCCATTTATAAAACACAAGCCGGTTCGCCTCAAGAGCAATCAGGCTTTGAAAAAGCTTAGATTGCCCTGCGATCGAGAACCTTGTCGATCAAGCCATAATCGACGGCATCTTGGGCGCTCATGAAGTTGTCCCGATCCGTATCATTTGCAATTTTTTCAATGGGTTGACCACTGTGATCCGCCAGAATCTTATTGAGCCGATCACGAATCGATAGGATTTCTCTGGCATGGATATCGATATCACTGGCCTGGCCCTGGAAACCACCAAGGGGCTGATGGATCATGACGCGGGAGTGAGGCAGGCTGTAGCGTTTTCCTGCAGCGCCCCCAGCGAGGAGTAACGCGCCCATACTTGCCGCCTGGCCAATACAGAGCGTGCTGACATCCGGCTTGATGAACTGCATCGTGTCATAAATAGCCAAACCCGAAGTCACCACGCCACCGGGCGAGTTGATGTATAGATGGATATCCTTGTCCGGGTTTTCAGATTCGAGGAATAACAACTGGGCAATTACCAAGTTGGCCATGTAGTCCTCAACCTGGCCCACCAGAAAAATCACCCGCTCCTTCAGAAGTCGCGAATAAATATCAAAAGCCCGCTCGCCACGAGCCGACTGTTCGATGACAACCGGCACAAGTCCGGTCGCTTCTGTTGGGATACTGCGCTGCGAATTGCCAAGAATCATATCGCGGATTACTCCCGGAAATGTTTAGTGAGTGCTTAAGCGGGCGATCCCGCGGCCATCATCAAAGCCTGGAAATCAATGGCTTCCTGAGTGGTCTTCGCCTTGCTGATGACCAAGTCGACGATTTGGTCCTCAAGCACCATATTTTCGATTTCACGAAGACGTGTCTGGTCAGCATAGTACCAACGAACCACTTCTTCGGGATCTTCATAACTAGCAGCCATTTCTTCGACCGACTGCCGAACGCGAGCGGGATCAACCTTCACCGCATTCGCATCGATGACTTTGCCCAGGATCAGAGCCAAAGCAACCCGACGCTTTGCTAACGGGGAAAGTTGCTCCTTAAGTCCCGCTTCATCAAGAGGCTGCTTGTGCTTACGAGCCGATTCACGATAGGGCTTCAGAAGGTCTTCAAGCTCGTCCTGAATCAAAACCTCAGGGAGTTGCAGCGTGTTGCGATCAAAGAGCTGATCCATCACCGAACTCTTGGTCCGGTTTTTCAGGGCGCGCGTCATTTCGCGCTCCATGTTGCTCAAGATATCGTTGCGAAGTTCAGCCGCATCACCGCTGGAAACGCCAAAAGACTTCACGAAATCAGCATCTAGCGCGGGCAACTTGGGTTCTTCCACCCGTGCAACCTCAATCGTGAAGTGAGCGGTATTACCGGCCAGCTTTTCACTCGGGTACTCTTTGGGAAACTCGATGTCGAATTCAGTCTTATCGCCCGCTGAAAGTCCGATGAGCTTGTCTTCGAAGCCCGGAATCATTTGACCTGATCCAATCACTACGGGGAAATCTTCGGTCTTGCCGTTCGTGAAGTTTTCGCCTTCATGAACCCCTTCGAAGGAAATCACGATGCGATCTTCGCTCTTGCTCTGGCGACCCACGGTTTCCCAGGTCTTTTTCTGATCACGCAGCCGGTCGACCATTCGGTCAATGTCCGCTGCCTCGACCTTTGAGGTGAACTGCTTGACTTCAAGCGTCTCAAGCGGCATCAAAACGAATTCAGGGATGATCTCGAATGTCGCCTCGTACTCAAGGCCCTCGCCTTCGGCAATTTTGTTTGCCTTAATCTGCGGAGCGCCAGCCGGATTGAGCTTTTCGTCACGAACAGCATCATAGAAGCTGGACTGAATCAGATCGGAAACAACTTCTTCCCGGACCTGTTGGCCGTAGCGTTTCTTGATCACAGCCTGCGGGACCTTGCCGGGCCGGAAGCCATCGATCTTGACGTTTCCAGAGAGCGATTGCAGCTTCGAATTTACTTGCTGGCTAATCTTTTCCTCGGAAACCGTCACCGTCATTTTGCGGGAAAGTTCAGACGTCGCTTCAACAGACACTTGCATGTCGCACATACCTCAGACTATGTTTTCGGTAGAAAAGGGGAAGGGCTATTGCCACAGAACCCACCCGGATTGGCTTGCATCCGAGGACTTGGACCATGGCAATTTAGCGGACTGACTGGTGCGAATGGGGAGACTCGAACTCCCACGGGTTACCCCACTGGAACCTAAATCCAGCGCGTCTACCAGTTTCGCCACATTCGCTCGAAAAAGATCCATCGCAGGTGACCACCCTCTCCATTCGAGCATTTTTGCTTGAATCAAGGGGTTACCCGCACCCTAATCTTCCTATTATAGGGACATCGACTGCGATTTTCACCTTTTGGCACCTTTACCAAGCTCAAATGGCCAATCACTCCCATCACAGCCCTCCCTCCCACTTGACGGAACTCGAAGGCGTCATCAAGTTTGAACTCATTCATACGGATGCCCCCCTCACCCGACACGTTGGAATTTCTGAACTGAATGCCTGGCGAAATCTTCTTTTTGAGCTCGGGCTGACCGGACAGGATCCTTTCCGTTATGGGGGATTGGGCTTTGGCAACGTGTCCTTGCGAACGACTGACTCCCAATTTCTCATAAGTGGGTCACAGACTGGCGGCATAAGCCAACTGGGAATCGAACACTATGTCATGGTGTTGGCAGCAGACCCCGCTCAAAATCGAATCGAGAGCTTTGGACCAATCAAGCCTTCATCTGAATCCATGACGCACGCAGCCGTCTATGCTGCTTGCCCAGAGATTGAGTGCGTTCTTCACGTTCATCACCCCGGAATTTGGGAAGCCAGCGAGTCACTCCAACTTCCCTCGACGCCCCCGGAAGTGGCTTATGGAACCATGGCCATGGCCAATGAAATCGGACGCCTTGCGCGGGAAAGCAGAGGCCCCGTAATCGCCATGAAAGGCCACACGGACGGGCTGATTGCCATTGGAAGCAGCATCAAAACGGCGGGGCTTGCCCTCATCGAAGTGCTTGTTCGCAGCAAAAGCCACATCAGCCTGTAGAACAGTGCTAGGGATGCATCAATGCTTGACCTAGAATAGTGGTTTTAACTACTTCCGATTCAGCCGCATGTTCAAGGAAAAACTCGACACGATGATCTCCTATCCCGCGCACTTCAGCGGATTTGTTGCTCTTTATGGCCTGTTGATTTTCCTTCCCCTGATTCGACCACCTGTCCTTCTGACACTCATTTTGGTCACTCTCCTGGTTTGGCTATCGATGTTCTTTGGTCGCGTGCTGGCGCAGCGCACTCATTCCAAAGTCGACTCATCCTCGTGAGAAGACGCCAAACAAAATGGGTTCGCGATCGGAAAAAAAGGTCTTTAGAAAGAGAGACAGACAGACCCACCTACGCAAACGGGCTGCGGCGAATTGCAGCAATTTTCTATGACAGCATCCTGCTGACGGGCATTTTGTTTGTTGCTACTGCTTTTCTGCTGACTCTCAATCACGGGGAGGCATTCCAACCTGGCAACCTGATTTACAGCGCGGTGCTGATCCTGATCTCCGCAACGTTTTTTACCTGGTTTTGGACGCATGGCGGCCAAACTTTGGGGATGAGAGCGTGGAAAATCCGGCTTGAAAAAGCGGATGGGACGCCCTGTGATGCCAAGGCAGCCATCAGCCATTGGATCATCGGCGTGATCCTGGGTTCGCTCATGGGGCTTGGATGGTGGTTTGCTCTGATTGACCGGAAAGGTCGAGCGCTGCAAGACGTCATCTGTCGCACTCGCGTGCTCAGAACCGACTAGGCCTTAGCGTCGGCCTAGTCGGAAGATCTAGATCAAACCTCTTCTTCGGGTTCCTTTACTTCTTTCACTTCTTTAGCGTGGCTCTTCACCTCACCTCGGTGAATACGAACGTAATCTTCCAGCTGGCGCGTCGCTGCTGTAAAGGCATCGCGAAGCGCAACATAGATATCTTGATGCTCCTGTTTGTCGTGATGATCACGGCTCACGACGATCTGCTTATGCGGAACCGCAATATCGATCCTCACCTTGTAAAGGTTACCGTGGTGCTGATGATGGTGCTCCGCTTCAACCGCAACCCGGCAACTGGTGATGTTATGACAATGTTGCTCCAGTTTCGCTGCCTTCTCCCGAATACGAGCTTCTACCGCATCGGAGTGCTCGACGCCATGGAAAGTAATTTCTAATGGTATTTGCATAGATCCTTCCATCGTTATTCGTGCACGGATCTCGTTGTTCACTTTTAGGGTGTAACGCAAGTCTCTCCGGCACTTCTGTTGGATAATGAGCCCTCAGTGCGCTTCATTGGCTCATGCTGAGCCAAACCCGAATCACGAAGGGTCAACTGAATCATAAACAAGCCACTCTAAGCCGTCGAATCTCTCTGCAAGATCCAGAGACCATTGGGCACGAAAAAGGTTGACTTCCTCCCCTTCCTAAAGGAGGGGGATTCCTGATTCATCGAGAACTGCTTATGCCGATTTACGACACAAGACTGACATTCTCTCCACAGGCTAACACCGCCAGCCCGGCGGCTTCAATGTTGACTGCGGCATTGAT
>JBEBBO010000096.1:0-2747 GCA_041158345.1 Pseudomonadota bacterium
TGTTGTCGTTCTGAAATGGTGGTCGTCGTAACATGGCAGCCATAGTGTTGGGCGGCATGAATGGCGAAGCCACCCCAACCCGTCCCAATCTCGACGACTCGATCCCCCGGTTTAAGGTCCAGCAACTGGCAAACGCGCTCCAGTTTTGCAAGAGAGGCCTCTTCAAGGCTAATGTTCTCAGGCTCAAATAGCGCACAGGAATACATCATCGACTCATCCAGAAAGGTCTGGAAGAGCTCATTGCCGAGGTCGTAGTGGGCGGCAATATTTTTTCGGCTACCGGACTGATTGTTGCGGTTCAACCAATGAAGCCAGCGGCGTGCCGGAGTCGTAATCAGCGAGAGCCCACCATCCAGACCTTCAATCACCTGACGGTTACGGAGCATCAGGCGAATCAATCCAGGGAGGTCAGAGCTGCGCCAGTCTCCGGCAATATAACTTTCAGATGAACCGAGGCTCCCACCGAAGACGGTGTTGCCATAGAAGGCAGGATGGGAAATCTCAAGGCGAATGGACAACGGGAAGGCTTCGGTGCGTTGGCCGAACGTATGGGTGTCTCCATCGACCAAAATCAGTTCCCCTTGCTCCAGACCCCGAAGTTGGCGATGCAGCAGAGCTTTTGCCCATCGATTGATCCGGCTCTGGCCTTGCGTTCTGGAGAAGCTGTCCTTCTCAAGGGCGATAGTGCGCTTCGTCATGGTGGGTCCTTTCTAGGGGTATCGGATGTGCCGGGATGATCAAAGACCGGCGTTTTCTTCAGCTTGAGTTTGAGGGCTTCAAGGTAGATGCCACCCATCACTTTTAGTGTCATCAGAGGATAGCCCCATAAAGCGCGTGCCATCGGACCGGACTCTAGGGGTGCTGCAGTGAGTTTCAGGCTGGCATCAAAGACCTTTTGCTGATTGCGATCAAGACGCATATGCACGTTAAGCGTTTGAGCAGGGGTTGAAAAACGCCAGTCATACTGGAGATCCATCGGAAGGAAAGGGGAGATGTGGAACGATTTTGGAAACTGATACCGATGCATACCCGCCTGCGCTTTATCAAGGACAGGCGTCAGAACATAGGCCTTTCGCTCGTCCCAGGGCGTGTTGGTGATTTCAGCGACAATACTTTCAACGGTTTCGCCATCCGGGGTAAAACAGTAATAAAAGCTCACTGGATTAAAGCCGTAACCGAAATATCGAAGGTGGGTCAGCATGCGAATGGGACCTTGAGGTTTGGGGCCACCGGCTTCGATGACATGACGACAAACCGTTTCCCTCAATGGGCTTTGGTCCTGCCCGAGATAGTCTTTTCTTCTGAACCAAGCCAGATTCGGTTTTCCGCTGGACCAGAACCAACGACCCTTGAAGACCGTCTCGATTTCGTCGAGATCCAGATAAACCATGAACAGCCGGTACGCAAAGTCATGTGGGCGGGGGTGAAAACGCCGATGACGGATCTGGCCAAAGTAGAGGCAGCTATGCATGGAGTCGGTTGAGAATGGCATTGGCGACGCGAAGCCCACTCTTCACCCCATCCTCATGGAATCCAAACCCCCAATAGGCCCCCGCATAGTGCGTTCGCTGGACCCCGCTGATTTCACCGTGACGGGCCTGCGCTTGAAGGGTTTCAGGGGTGTAGGCAGGGTGATGGTAGGTGATCTTTCGAATGATCCGGGAGGGATCGATCCCATCAAGATGATTAAGCGTTACGCAGAAGGTCTCCCTTGCGGTCAGGCCCTGAAGAATGTTCATGTTGTAAGTGACGGCCACCCGATCCGATTTCTGCGTGGGAATATGATAGTTCCACGCCGCCCAGGCGATCTTGTTGCGGGGGAGAATGCGGGAATCGGTATGCAACACCGTTTCGTTTTTCTGGTAGCGCATTCCGCCGAGTACTGCATGCTCCGAGTCGCTGGGGTCCGCCAAAAGGCGATAGGCCTCATCGCTGTGGCAGGCCAGAACGACCTCATCAAACGGTGCTATCGAGCCATCGGCACGCACGACGTCGACACGGTCCTCAAACCGTCGAATGGAACGGATCCCTGCATTCAAATGGATGCGATCCTTGAAAGCGCGTGTCAAGGGTTCGATATAGCGCTTTGAGCCACCCCGGATGACACGCCAGACGGGACGTTCATCGATGCTGAGCATGCCGTGATTCTTGAAGAATCGAATAAAAAAACGGGCCGGGAATTCGAGCATGTCGCCAGGGGCCGCTGACCAAATCGCAGCGCCCATGGGAATAATGTAGTGGTCCCGGAAGGCTTCCCGGTACTGATGTTGAGCTAAGTAGGTGCCTAGGGTCATGGCATCATCGCCGTGGTCCAGAAACGCCGGTGCTTCGCGATTGAAGCGCATGATGTCGCGAATCATGCCCAGAAATCGAGGTGAGAAAAGGTTTCTCCGTTGCGCAAAAAGCGAATTGAGGGACGTTCCGTTGTATTCAAGCCCTGTACGTTCACACTTGACGCTGAAGCTCATGTGACTGGTTTGATCTTCGACCCCAATGGCGTTCATGAGACGAATAAATTCCGGGTAAGTCCAATCATTGAATACGATAAAACCTGTATCGATCTGATGGTGCTCGCCATCCCACTCAACATCATGGGTTTGGGTATGCCCTCCCACATAGTCGTTCTTCTCAAAGATGGTCAGATCACAGTGCGGGTTCAAATAATAGGCCGCCGTGAGGCCTGAGATCCCGGTTCCAATGATGGCAATTTTAGGCCGTTCAGCAGCATGCATGCAGCGCTCTCCTTC
>JBEBBO010000097.1:0-2743 GCA_041158345.1 Pseudomonadota bacterium
AATATCCCGACTTTCGTCGAGAAGGGTGCACACAATGCGATTGAGAGCTACCGTCTCAATCCTGATGGCAGCATTGCCACGACGTTCACATTCCGCGAAGGCGGTTTTGAAGGCCCAGAAAAACGCCATGAACCCACAGGTTTTGTAAAAGACACCCAATCGAATGCCATTTGGGACATGCAGTTCTTCTGGCCCATCAAGTCGGATTACCGAATTGTCTATCTGAGTGAAGACTACGGGGAAACCATCATTGGTCGTGAAGCCCGTGATTATGTCTGGATCATGGCTCGAAAACCGCAGCTTTCGGAGGACAAGCTGCGAATACTGATTAAGCGTTGCGTCGATGAAGGTTACGATGCGACAAAGATTGAGCGCGTGCCACAACGTTGGGGCGCACCATGAGTGAATCAGAGCACCTGCCGATGGCTAAACAACGAGGATCCTGGGCCTCGATCGTCTCCTGGTTTGATAACGAGAACGGCATCGAAACCCCACCCGCCGATGCTGACCACATCGACTGGTTGAGAACACTGCCCTTTGTCCTGATGCACCTCGGTTGTCTTGGCATCTTTTTCTTCGGATTCAGCTGGGCTGCTGTCATTCTGGCCATGGCGCTTTACCTGATCCGGATGTTTGCGATCACCGCGTTTTATCATCGCTACTTCTCCCACCGTGCCTTCAAGACATCACGCGGGATTCAGTTTTTGTTTGCTCTCATCGGCGCCAGTTCAATCCAGCGCAGCCCCATCTGGTGGGCGGCACACCATCGTCACCACCACGCACATGCCGATGCGCCTGAGGATACGCATTCGCCGGTCCAAAGGGGTTTTCTCTGGAGCCATATGGTGTGGTTTCTCTGCAGGCAAAACTTCACGACACGAAAGCATCTGATTCGTGATTGGATAAAATTTCCCGAATTGGTCTTTCTCGATCGCTACGACACCCTGGTCCCCGCCCTTTTTGGCGTGGCCATTTATGGATTGGGCGAAGCCTTGCAATGGGTCGCACCCGAGTGGCAAACCAACGGTGCCCAATTCCTGAGTTGGGGGTTTTTTCTCTCAACGGTCATCCTTTACCACGCCACCTTTACGGTGAATTCTCTCGCCCACGTCTGGGGATCTCGCCGCTATGCCACGCGCGACGATAGCCGGAACAATCCCCTCTTGGCACTGATCACGCTGGGTGAAGGCTGGCACAACAATCATCACCATTACCCCGGCAGTGTCCGCCAGGGATTCTTCTGGTGGGAGCTGGATCCGACCTATTACGTCTTGAGGCTCATGGCGACCTTGGGCCTGGTCTGGGATCTTCGCCCCCTCCCTGAGCGGTGGCGTGAACGCGATCGGATCGATCAACCCTCGGATTGAACCCTCCGTGAGCCTGCGTCAATTCTGAAGGAGAGCGCTGCATGCATGCTGCTGAACGGCCTAAAATTGCCATCATTGGAACCGGGATCTCAGGCCTCACGGCGGCCTATTATTTGAACCCGCACTGTGATCTGACCGTCTTTGAGAAGAACGACTATGTGGGAGGGCATACCCAAACCCATGACGTTGAGTGGAATGGCGAGCGCCATCAGATCGATACGGGTTTTATCGTATTCAATGATTGGACGTACCCGGAATTTATTCGCCTCATGAACGCCATTGGGGTTGAGGATCAACCCAGTCACATGAGTTTCAGCGTCAAGTGTGAACAAACAGGGCTTGAATACAACGGCACGTCCCTCAATTCACTTTTTGCGCAACGGAGAAACCTCTTCTCACCTCGATTTCTGGGCATGATTCGCGACATCATGCGCTTCAATCGCGAAGCACCGGCATTTTTGGACCACGGCGATGATGCCATGACCCTCGGTGCCTACTTAGCCCAACATCAGTACCGGGAAGCCTTCCGGGACCACTACATTATTCCTATGGGCGCTGCGATTTGGTCAGCGGCCCCTGGCGACATGCTCGGATTCCCGGCCCGTTTTTTTATTCGATTCTTCAAAAATCACGGCATGCTCAGCATCGATGAACGTCCCGTCTGGCGTGTCATCCGAGGCGGCTCAAAGTGCTATGTCGAACCCTTGACCCGTGCTTTCAAGGATCGCATCCATCTGAATGCAGGAATCCGTTCGATTCGACGGTTTGAGGACCGTGTCGAAGTCGTTCGTGCCGATGGCTCGATAGCATCCTTTGATGAGGTCGTTCTGGCCTGCCACAGCGATGAGGCCTATCGCCTTTTGGAGGACCCCAGCGACTCGGAGCAGGCAGTCCTCGGCGGAATGCGCTACCAAAAAAACGAAACGGTGTTGCATACCGACTCACGAATTCTCCCCCGCAACAAGATCGCCTGGGCGGCATGGAACTATCATATTCCCACGCAGAAATCAGATCGGGTGGCCGTCACTTACAACATGAACATTCTTCAGGGCCTGACCGCCAAGGAGACCTTCTGCGTGACGCTCAATCATCTGGATGGGATCGATCCCTCCCGGATCATTCGAAAGATCACCTACCATCACCCTGCCTATACCCCTGAAACCCTTCAGGCGCAGGCCCGTCACGCTGAAATCAGCGGCGTCCAGCGAACGCACTATGCAGGAGCCTATTGGGGATTTGGATTCCATGAGGATGGGGTCAAAAGCGGGCTTCGCGTCGCCAATACCCTTCTCAACCGACTTCATGGATAGCCGCCTCTACTTTGGCCAGATTCGTCATCGGCGTTTTCACCCACGCCCACATGACTTTGAATACCG
>JBEBBO010000098.1:0-4326 GCA_041158345.1 Pseudomonadota bacterium
GAGATGTCAGGGCGGCTGGCGGAACAGGAACTGTTCGCTTTCCTTTTTCTGCCGGGCATTACAACGAAAGAATCGGTGAGCCAGATTTCCGGTCGAGGGGTTGGCCTCGATGTCGTTCAGACCATGATTCATGGTTGCGGCGGTTCGCTCCGCGTGTCATCCGAGCCCCATCGGGGGACACGCTTTGAATGTCAGTTGCCCGTGACGCGATCCGTTGTGCGGTGCCTTCGCATTGACGTGGATGGTCACGCCTACGCGTTTCCTTTGTCCCGAATACATCGGGCAGAGAGGATTCCGGCGCATCGGGTGGAATCCATGGAGTCGATGCAGTTTTTCCATAGCGATGAAGGCCACGTCGCGCTTTTTTCAGCCCGCGTCTTAATGGGGCTTCCGAGGCTTGAGGATTCGTCTAAGGATCTGGCACTGGTCTTGTTTGAGCTTGAAGGGCGTCGCTACGCACTGGAAGTGGATCGACTGGTCGGCGAGATGGATCTGGTCGTCCGGCCCTTGGATCCGCGGCTTGGGAAGGTCGCTCATTTCAGTACCGTTTCCATCGACAGTGAAGGGCGGCCGATTCTGATCGCCGATGTCGACGATCTGATTCGGACCTTTGATCGTCTGGCAGGAAAGGGCTTGGGAGGAATCTTGCCCAAGCGACCGGAACATGGCGCCGACGATCTGCGCATCTTGGTGGTGGATGACTCCCTCACCGTTCGAGAGGTCGAGCGCAAATTGCTCATGGATGCGGGCTACCGGGTTGAGACGGCGGTCGATGGCGTGGATGGCTGGAATCAGCTGGCCAGGGGAGGCTTTGCCTTGGTAGTCACCGATGTCGATATGCCTCGAATGAATGGCATTGAACTGGTCACTCGAATCAGGGCGGATGAACGTTTTTCCGAAATTCCAATTGTGATCGTCTCATACAAGGACCGCGAGGCGGATCGTCAGTTGGGTCTCAAAGCGGGCGCTGACTTTTATCTGACTAAAGGGAGTGTTCACGATAAGGGGCTGTTAGACGCGGTTCGGGACTTGATTGGTCTGCCGGAGGGCGCTTGAAGGTCGCTATTGCACACCCAGAGGCGGCAGTTCGCCAGCGGCTGAACGTCATCCTTCAGGATAGTTTTGGAATTGAATGTGCCTGGGAAGCCGATGAGAGTCGGGGCGTTCGATTTCGTTTTCAGCAAGAGACGCCGGACATCCTCCTCCTGTCGTTGGACCTGAAGGGGGAGGCGGTCTCGAATCTGACCCGTGATCTCATTCTGGGTGCGCCCTGTGCCATATTGCTTTTAGAGGGCAGCGGGGATTCGGATGTCTCGACCGTATTTGATTGCCTGGGTCAGGGCGCGACGGATGTGGCACGTCTTCCGGCAAACCCCCTGACGGCCAAGGCGGACGCTTGGGCGAATCTTCGTGCGCGGTTCGCCACTTTGAAAACCCTGGTGGGCCACGTCCAACCGGCCGGTCCGGTGCCATCGTCCGAAGGGATGCTCGATGTGGCGCATTTGAACTCCCCTCTCATCGTGGCCTTGGGTGCTTCAACGGGCGGTCCCAAAGCGCTCGCTACAGTCCTGAGCGCTTTTCCCGAGACCTTTCCTGCCGCCGTTGTCATCGTTCAACATTTAGATGCCCATTTCTATCAGGGGTTATCCGAGTGGCTGGCGCTGGGTAGCCGCTTGCCGGTGGTGGCGGTTGATGCGCCCGTCACCTTTGAGGCGGGAAACATCTATCTTGCAGCGCGGCCCGAACATATGGTCGTCTCCCCGGGCGACCGACTCAGTTTTACCCGGGAGTGGCCTGAACTGGTCAGTCGACCGTCCATTGATGTGCTGTTCAAAAGTCTTGCCGAAATGCGAGGTGCGCGCGGGGTGGCCGCACTGATGACGGGGATGGGGCGGGATGGCGCGGAAGGACTGTTAGCCCTTCGCCGAGCGGGTTTCTATACCATAGCCCAAGACGCGCCTTCTTCGGTCGTGTACGGGATGCCCCGAGCGGCAGCAGAAATGGATGCGGCGACCATTGTGCTTCCACTGCACCGGATTGGCGCCCGTATTGTTGAGAAGGTCCATGCCCTTTCGGGCGCTGAAGAAAACAAAGGAAACCGCCGATGACCGAATCTGGAATGTTTTTTGCGACCCGTCATCATGTGGCGCGCGTGCTGTTAATTGATGATCAACGCATCATTGGTGAGGCGGTTCGGCGCATGCTGGAGGGGGCGATCGATATCGAATACCACTTTCTGCAGGACCCTGAAGAGGCGGTGGCCAAGGCTTGTGAGTTGAAGCCGACACTGATCCTTCAGGATCTGGTCATGCCGGGGGTGGACGGTATTGAGCTGGTGCGTCGATTTCGGCAGGAAGAGACCACGCGCATGATTCCTTTGGTGGTCCTTTCTAGCAAGGAGGAAGCCGCAACCAAGGCCGAGGCTTTTGCCGCTGGAGCCAATGACTATCTGGTGAAACTTCCGGATCCGGTTGAATTGGTCGCACGGATTCGGTACCACTCCTCGGCGTACCTTTCGCTGATGGAGCGAAAAGAAGCCTATCTCGCACTGGAAGCGAGCCAGAAACAGCTGGCGGCAGAGCTTTCAGAGGCGGCCGACTATGTCCGATCCCAATTTTCGCCGCCCATCCTCGAAGGCCCCATTCGGACCTCCTGGTTGTTCAAGCCCTGTAGCTCTCTGGGAGGCGACTCCTTTGGCTACTTCGACGTTGATGCGGACCATTTCGCCATGTTCCTTTTGGATGTCTGCAACCATGGCATCGGATGTGCGTTGCTCTCGGTCAATGCCATGAATGCCTTGCAGCACCAGACCCTGACGGATGTGGATTATCGCGAGCCCATCAAAGTGATGGAGGCGCTGAATGCTGCGTTTCCCATGGAAAAGCACAACAATCTCTATTTCACGATCTGGTACGGTGTTTTTCAGCGGAGTACCCGAAAGATTCGGTATACCAGCGCAGGACATCCTCCCGGCATTCTCTTGACGGCGGCGGGGCTAGAGCAGCTCAAATGCCGTGCAATGCCCATCGGGACCTATGAGGGCAACACCTTCGAGGAGGGTGTCTCAGTGATTCCAGAGGGTTCGAAGCTTTACATTTACAGCGATGGTCTCTATGAGATCCAGACCCGTGATGGTGCGGAGCTCGAGTTTACGGTGTTCCTGGATGAGCTTCAAAAAGCGGAGGTCGAGCCGGGTCGCAAGGTGAATGAAGTCCTCGAGACCATGGCCGATCTTCAGGGAAGGGCGCATTTCGACGATGATGTTTCGATGGTGGAGTTACTGTTTTGAGGTCATTCCTAATGAAGGGTATTTCGAGCGTTGCGGTGATTGCGCTGTTGGGCTTACTGGTCGGATGCGTTGAACGGACGCCGCGCGAGGGACAGGGCCTCAATCGAGGTCAGGATGCACTGGATGCGGCACGGGCGGAGGCCGTACTCAACTATAGCTGCCCCAAGATGAAGGCCGATCCCCATGTGGGCAAGGTGCATGAGAACGATGCGGAGGGCGGTCTTTTTAGTGAGTATCTGGTCAAGGTCACCGGTTGTGGTCAGACGGCCGAGTACCGAGTGAGTTGTCGGGCCGGAGGTCTTTGTGCCGTCGAGGAATAATCCCGTTTCAGGGGGATGGATGCCCCATGCTGCGGGCAATATCGCCGTTGAATTGATCGATGGCCTCTAGCGTAATCTCATCCAGAACCAGAGCTTGAATGAAGCTCGGTTGCACAGTCGCTGAATAACTGCCGAGCGCTACGAGGCGGGTCAATGTCTCTTGGTCGCGAATGCTGGCCGCGACCAGCTTTACGCCACTTTCCTGAAGGCGAACGCAGGCCTCAATCAGTGGCCACGGATTTTGTCCCTTGGCCTCGATGCGGCCCAGATAGGGCGCCACAAAGTCGGCCCCGACAGATCGGGCCCATAGCAGTTGGATCGGATTGGAGAGCCCCGTCAATAGCATCGGGATGTCCAATTGTCTCAAGCGATGAATGACGTCAAGCCACCCGGGGTGACAGGGCACCTTGATGACCAGCCGGGTGCGGCTGATGGCTGCGGCTGGCAGGAGTTCTTCCAGCCACGCTGAAATTTCTTCAGGGTCGGGTCGGGGAGCCTGCAGCATGAGTTCAGGGATACGCCTGACGCCCGCCTGATGAACGAGATGTCGATAGGTCTCAAGGGTCACGGGAAATCCCGCGCGATGAATCAGGGTGGGATTGGTTGTCACCCCATGGAGCGCCGGACACCCCTCAGGGAGCGACCAAAGGGTGGGGTCCGCTGTATCGAGGTAAATGCGCATGCCGTGCTATCCGATCTGTCTTGGGGGCTTTGTGG
>JBEBBO010000099.1:0-61522 GCA_041158345.1 Pseudomonadota bacterium
CTGGATTCGCAGGGCCGTCTATCCCCTCATGGTTTTCTTTCAAACGGTTCCGATCGTGGCCATCGCGCCCATGATGGTGATTTGGGTGGGTTACGGTCGCCCTGCGGTGATCCTCTCCGCCTTCATCGTCTCGCTTTCACCGATCGTCGCCAATAGCCTCCAGGGACTTCTTTCGGCGGATCCCGCCCTGATTGATCTCTTTCGCATGAAGCGCGCTTCGAACCTCAAGATCCTGCTGAAACTCAGAATCCCTTCCGCTGTGCCGCAGTTTCTGACGGGGCTTCGCATTTCAGCGGGGCTCTCCGTGATTGGCGCCATCGTCGGCGAGTTCGTTGCTGACACCTTCGATGGCGGGGGCGGCATCGGAACGCTGATTGAATCGGCCCTCAAGGAACAGGACACCCCGCTTGTCTTTGCGGCGCTGATGGGTTCCACCCTGCTCGGTCTGACGTTCTTTCTCGCTGTCGGTGGACTCAGTCAGCTGGCGCTTCGTTATCTTCACATCGCCGAAACCCGGAGCCCTCAGGAATGAAACGCGTTTTGCTTGCCTTGGGTCTGATGACCGTAGTCCTGATCGCCGGTTGCGATGGCACGAAGGACGCCGAAAACGGTCGCCTTCGGATTCAATTCGACTGGGTGCCTGAACCCGAATTTGGGGGGTATTACGCGGCCGAACTCCAGGGACTTTTTACTGCTCGAAACCTGGCGGTTGATCTTCGGCCCGGTGCAGCCGGAACCCCGGTCATTCAGATGGTGGCCTCCGGCCAGGCCGAATTTGGCATCGCAGGCGCCGATGACCTCTTGATCGCGAAAAGTCATGGCGTCGATGTCGTCCCGGTTTTCGCCGCATTCCATGACTGCCCGCTGGGCCTCATGATCCACGCAGAGCGCAAAATTGACGCGGTGGACGATCTGTTCAAAAGCGGCACGCTGGCCATGACCCCTGGCAGTGCGCCCACCCGTTTTCTTGAAAAACGATTCGGCTACCACGGCGTCAAGCTGGTTCCCTATGGCAACAACCTCGCGACCTTCCTGGCCGATCCCCTGTTCGGTCAGCAGTGTTTCATCACGTCCGAGCCAGTGGCTGCCGAACGGGGCGGTGCCAAGGTGCGGGTGATCCTGTTCAAGGATCTCGGATACAACCCGTATGCGGGCGTTCTCTTTACCCGAAAAGCCTTCCTCGAGAGTCACCCCGCCGAGGTCAAGGCACTGGTTGAAGCCGTGAAGACGGGCTGGCTCTCCTACCAGGCCGACCCGGAACCTGCGATTGCACGCATGCAAAGTCTTAATGCAACGATGAGTCTTGAAACATTCCGGATGGCAACGCGGATTCAGCAGGATTATCTGTGGCCGAAAGCCGACGGACCGGCGCAGTTCGGAACGATGGAGGCTGGCCGTTGGGATGCCCTGTCCAACACCCTGAACACGCTGGGCATGACGCCGCAGCTCACGGCCATCGGAACCCTGCCGTGAAGTCTTTAATGCACTGGTTTTGGGGCTTGCAGAAACGGCTTTATCGCGGCTGGGTCTTGCTGTTTGCGTTGGCCTTTATCGAACTGGATATCCGAAAAGTCATCACCATGGAACTGCCTCCGGCGGCAGAGACGCAGGCCGTCCAGGCCATTCTGGACGTGTTCAAGGAACACTTCTTCGTCCATTTCCTGTTGCTGCCGTTCTATGCCGTCATTGTTTTTTTTCCTGTCGCCGCTTTTTTAGGACGCGCGATTCAGAAACGGCTGGTCTGGGTGGTCCCGATCGTCGCGGTCACGGGCTTGAGCTACTTCATCACCCTTGAAGCCAACATCGGACTCTTTCTGTTCTGGTATCGACCCGGGTATCAGGAAGTCGCCTTTTCCATGACGCTGATGCCCTTGGCGCTTTTGATCTTCTTGACCTTGGATGCCCGCAGAATCATCCGCGTCGTGAGGGCCCGTTCGCAAAGGACGAAGCCTTCCCGAAGCGCTCGTCGATCTTAGCCGAGGTGGCGGGCCTTCTTCTCGTTCTCAAGCGCGAGCGTGGTGACTTCGTGATACATCTCGATGGCGCGATTGTAGACATCGAGATAATCGGGGAGATGTTGAACAGTTCCTGAGAGCTGTTGGCAGGTTGCAAGCACCTCCTCCAGAAACTCGACTTCGCCCTCGTTCAATAGCGCACCGGACTTGACCTCGTCGAGCATTTTCAAAATGATCGGGTACCGCTGTTCCGTAAACCGTTCCAGGAGTGCCATGGCCACGCCAAGCTCCTTTTCATCCACATGTTCCATTTCGTTCTTACCTGAGTCGAGTCTTTATTGAGTCCGGCGATCACTTCGCAGCACGATATCGGATTGGAAACGTGCTGAGAACCCTTAACCTTACCAAAGTCCGCCTTTCAGGAGATGCAACACCCAGATGCTGGCAAAAAAGCCGAGCAAAATGGCCGGCATCCAGCGAAGGTGCAACGAGAAGGTATACCCCTCCCCCTCCTTGACGTTTCCTTTCATCAATCCAAGAACATGCAGTGCAGGTGCGGATCCGATCGCAAGAAGGGAGCCGCCCACACCCAGCGTCAGCGTCAGCAGCAGCCATTGGATCTTGGGAAAATCCGGGTGCATGTTCAGTACGGCAAACATCAGAGTGCCGTTATCAATGGAGGATGAGGCGAGACCGATCAAGACGTTCGCCAGCGTGGGGTTGATCGAGTGGAACATCCACTCGGCCAAGGTATCGAGATAGCCGATATAGCTCAAGGCGCCAACAATCATCATGGCCCCATAAAAGAACAGCAGCGTGTCCCAATCCACGCCAGCCACACACTTGAAGATATCGATGTGTCGCTGATTGGCAGAACAGCCCGGGACCTCTGTGATTTGAAGGTAATAGGCAAAGAACTGCAGCATCGCGAGTCCGAACATCATCCCCATGATGGCGGGCATTTCAAGATAGACATTCGTGAGAATGGTGAGACTGAAGGTCATGACAAAAATCACGATCACAGCAACCGCACCCCGCTTGAGGAAAACCGGATACTCCTCGTGGGGCAAGGGTTTTCCTCGATCGACCGCAAAATGCATGAGACAGGCCGGGACAAGGAAGTTGACGATGCAAGGGATCGTCAGCTCAAAGAATTCAACGAAGTGAAGCGCATCCTGCTGCCAGACAAAGAAGGTCGAAATACCGCCCAAGGGGCTCATCGTTCCCCCGGCATTGGCCGCGACGACGGCGTTCAGCCCGGCGAGTCCCACAAACCTCGGGTTGTCCCGCGCAATATTCAGGATGATGTAGCCCATCAAGAGCCCCACGGTCAGGCTGCTGATAATGAGGGACAGCACAAAGGCCATCACACCCGTGATCCAGAACAGCTGCCGATAGCTGAGCTCGTGGTGCTCTAGCCAGACTCTGAGCACATCGAAGATATTCCGCTCCGTCATCGCATTCAGAAAGGTCATGGCGACGGTAATAAAGAGGAAGAGCTCGGCATAGGCCGTCAGGTTGGTTTCAAAGATCGCCACCATTTCATGGCCGCTTCCGGTCCTGAGCGTATGCTCGATGAAGATCGCAAACCAGATCAGACCAGAGCCCAACACCATGGGCTTGGCCTTGCTCATGTGATGGACGTCTTCCGTCATCGCAATCGCATAGGACAGCACCGTGACAATGAGGGCGTAATACCCCACCCAGTGATGCTCCAGATCGATCCGGCCGGCAAGTCCCTCCGCGTGGGCATACTCGGGGAGCAACATCATCACAAGCAATGGTAGAAATAGGCTTGGCATAGGCGTCATAACTGGCGGTTTGAATGAGGGACGGGGTATTCTCGCAGATACTGATGGACGAAGACCGACGGCGATCGGTGTGAAGCCCCTCACATATGAAATCGAGTCGATACTCTATAATCCCGTCATGCTGCACCCCCGCCTCCGCCCGATCTATTGCCCCCACTGCCTCCGGTCTCTCGCTCTGGCCTTGGGGCTGGCACTCATCGGGACGGCACCCGCCGCCGCAGAATCGTCATCCGACGACACCGAGGCCTTGTGGCACTACGGGGCCTATCTGGACCTGAATTACGCACCCGACCTGACAACCCCTCGCTCGGTCCCTTTCAGGGACAAGCTGACGACCAACCGGCTGAACCAATTCTCGCCCGATCTGGGCATGCTTTATCTCAGCAAGGCCACCACCACCGAATCCCCGTTTGGATTCGAAATTTCAGGACAGGCGGGCTACGACACCAATGGCCAGCTGCCGCCGAACCAGCCCCTGGTCGGTGCGAACGTGCTGCGCTACTTTTCACGTGCCAATATCAGCTACCAGACCGATATCGGCAACGGCCTCAAGTTCAATGGCGGCCTGATGAACAGTTTCATCGGTTATGAATCTTTCTATGCCAAAGACAACATCAATTACAGCCGCGCCTGGGGCAGCGACTACTCCCCTTACTTCCTGATCGGAATCGGTGCCAGTTACCCGGTAAGTTCACAGATTGATACCGGCTTCTACATCGTCTCGGACTACAACTACCTTCAGGAGGTCAATACGCAGCCCAAGTATGCGACGCAGTTCAGCTACCGCATCAATGACCATCTCAAATGGAGCGAAAACGCATTTGTGGGTCCAGAACAGAACAACACGGCATTCCAATACTGGCGAGGCTTTCTGAACTCCATGGTGGAATGGAGCGAGGATGACTGGACTTTGGCCTATGTGCTGGATGCGGGATCGCAGCGCGCCTCGACGGGCAATCACGTCCAGCAACTTTACGTGTCGAATGCGATGTATGGCCGCTGGCATGTTTCAGGTCCCTGGACGTTAGGCCTTCGACCGGAGCTTTACTACGACCCCAATGGCCTTCAGACCGGCAATATCCAGTTCATCAAGGCCATCACCTCAACGCTGGAATACAAAACCCAGGAAGCCGGATTTACGAATCGATTGCGCCTTGAATACCGCTACGATAATTCCACAGGAACCCAGGGCGGCTTTTATGGCCCCGAAGGGGTCTCCGGGCCCTTGGTGCCGGGGCAGTCCGTCATTTATCTGGTGCTGATGATCAGTTATGACGGCCAGTTCCGGCCCTAGGCATCACCCCTAACGCAGCCGTTCCAGGGCCTCATTAAAAGGTCCTTCCAGCAACTGCGCCAATTTGGCATCCAGAACGTGCGTGATGATGAGACTCAGTTGATGGGTCTTGGCCTCATGATTGGCAAAGTTCATCTTTCCAAGATTTTCCGTATCGATCACTTCGCCCTGACTGGCAATGCGGGCATGGCCCAGAGGGGCACCACTCGATGCGCGAAGATAGACATCCAGGGCGTAATCAAGCCGAAGATCGGCTCCAGCGTGGGTCGCCCATTCCCGAACTTCAACCAGGACAAGTGCTTTGGCGTCCTCAGGGGTCGGAGCGGTGTGGGCACTTTTCAGGCGGTGCCGGATGCTCTCGGCAAGGCTTCGACAATGCGGGGTCCGATGCACACTGATCGGTACCGGGCAGTCGTCCCGATTGAGAACGTCCCTGGCCTCGCCGATGCCGTTTTCCGCACGACCGACATACAGCGGAATTTTCTGGCGGGTCAGGATTTCAGGGCGGAGATCTTCAACTAAAAGCTTGATGGGATAAGGATCCAGCTGCCGATGCGCCGGAATACCCGCGCCGTAGTCATAATAATCGACCGTCGCAAAGTCGGGACTGACCCACGTGCAACCGGCCGTCAGGAAGGTCATCCAGAGAAGACATAGCCTGTGAAAAAAAGACAAGGTCGTGGCCACCTTTGGCAAGACAAATTGGAGATAATCTGGGGCTGATCAGCCGCAGGATCCCAAGGATATCCCAAATGACCGTCCACCACGTCCATGCTCTGGTCATCAGCGCCCTGCGGACGGTCATCACCCTCGTGCTCATAGGCCCAAATGCCGCCGTCATGGCAGCATCCCTGCCATCCCCTCCCGGGGTCCAAGGCCTATGGGCATCCCCGCGATCAATTCCTCAGAAAACTGCTTTAGATCCCCCGACGATCGTCGAGCCCGGACAGGTGGTGCATGTGCCCACGGGATCTTCATTGGGTACGTCAGGGGTGATCAATCAGGGCGTGATTTGGGGTAACGGCACCCTCAATGGGAATGTCGACAATCAAAACCTTCTGATCACCAGCGAAACAGAACCGGGATCATCATCGCAAGCATTTGCAAAACCCAAGCAAAACATTGCACGAATTCCCACCGTGTCCAGTGAACGGTGGTTACAGTCCGGTCGGGTTTCTGCGACCGACGCGCTCCATGTCACCGGGGATTTTCGGCAATCAAACTCGGGGAGTCTTTGGTTTACCGTGACCCCTCAGGGGAATTCACGCCTGGACGTCAATGGATCGAACCTGGCACTCAATGGGACCCTATTGCTCGATCTTGAGAATTTCAACGAGAAGACCAAAGGGCCGCTTCGACCGACGTATACCCTGATCAATAGCACCGATCCTGCGGCAAAGCTCAGTTCGGACGCCCTCCAAATTCTCGTTGCGCATGACAATTCAAAATGGAACTACCGGATTACGGAGACCGATACCGGGCAAGTGTTCCTGACCTTGGATCCGGTCAAGTACTTCCAAAAACAGGGTCAATCTTCAAATCAGGTGTTTCTGGGACAACTGCTTGACCATGAGGTCCCCAAGGCCTCGGGCGCCCTCTACGATGTCCTGAATCGTTTGTACCAGCTTCCTCCCTCTCGACTTCAGGACACGCTGACCCGAATCGATGGCGAGCTGCACGCGGAAACTCCCGGGATTCTCTACAGCACGGTGGCAGACGCCTGGAATCCGGTTTACGCCCGCATGGGGATGAGCGCGAGTCAGGGGGGTTACGTTGCAGGGGGAGACCCACATTTCTGGGCCAGTGGCCTTGGAAGCTTTGGCGGCGTTGAAGGAAACGCCAACGCGACGGGATATCAGCAGCAAAGCGCGGGATCTCTCATCGGTGCCGATACCCGAATCCTGGATTTCCTGCACGTGGGATTGACCGCCGGTTATCTCTCAGCGGCAGCGAATCGCAACGGCCTCGACAATCACCTGACATCGACCCTCTGGCAAATCGGAACCTATGCAGACATGCCGTTGGGTGAGCATGGCAATTTCGGACTTTTGATCGGCTATGATCAGGGGGGGACCCAAACCCAAAACGCAAGTCTTCTCGGGACCTCCAACGCCACGGGTGAAGCGAAGCTGGTCACGGCAGAAGCCATCGCCAGCTGGCACTATGAGCTTGGCCAGGGTCACAGCCTGACCCCCATCATTTCGCTTCAATCGATCACCACGCAGCACTCCAGAGTCACGGAATCCGGGCTACCCGCGCTCAATAGCGTTGCGGGCTCGTTCAGCGGCAACTTTGTCTCTGCCCGGATTCAGGCACGCTATGACTACCAATGGCGAGCGCTGGAGACCGACTGGACATCCAGTCTCGCCGTCGGTTTCCGGGAAATGCTGAATCAGCCGACTGCGGACCGTGAAATTCGCTACATCGGAACATCCGGCGGGGATCTCTTGGTTGAAGGCGCGCAGCCAAACAGCCAAACCGGTGCAGGCTTGATCAATGCCGGGCTGACCGGACATCTCGCGGATCAATTCGATCTGGAGCTCGGCTACCGAGGTATTTACACCGGTACCTCACGCCTGAGCAGCTTTCAAGGAAACCTCGTCTGGCACTACGACGCGCCTACAAAAACGGTCGATGGGGGTAACGCAAGGCAGCCGGCGTTTGAGAATCCGAATGCGCTGGACGAGGATAAAAAGCCACTCACGATTCGGGATCCTGGTGCGGATATGGCGAACTACCCCAATAGCGCATTCACCCTCCCCGAAGGCGGGTTTTATTTGGAAAGCGTTCCCTTTAGCTTTACCGGAAAAAGCGCCTCTTCCGGCCCCCAGACAATGAACGGCCAAGTGCTGTTTCGCTATGGATTGGTCGACGATATTGAGCTTCGCCTGTTTTATACGCCCTGGGAGGTGCAGAGCACACGAAGTGGCGTTGATTCAGGCTCTGGGCCCTTGGCCTTCGATACGAAAATTCACCTGTGGGACGCCTGGGAGGAATACTTCATTCCGGCGGCTGGATTCGAGCTGACCATCACGACACCTTGGCTGGCGTCAACCGCTTTTCAATCGCCCACATCACCCGGATTTTCATTCAATTTCGATCAGGATTTGCCCTTTGGCATCGGCATCGAATACAACCTGGGCGCCACAAATTATGAGGACCCTCACGATCTCTCCCAAAGCGTTTGGCAGTTTGCGGGTCAATGGGCGGCTCAGAAGGACATCACCGAAGATGTCGCGGTCTTTTTCAATGGGTATTACAACCGGACCACATTACCGAGGGTCTCCCATCACCATACCGAGTTTCGGGAGGAAGCGCGTTATCGCGTGATCTGTTCCGAAAACGGACTCGACATCGGACAGACGACGTGTCAGAAGATTGAGCATATCGTCAATGTGCCTTATACCGTTCGGCTTCCCCTGGATCCTGTGACACAGGTACCGGTGGTAATGGGGGCTGGCCTCATCTGGACGGTGAACGATCACATCCAATTATTTGGAAATGCCGCGGCAGGGATCAACCAAGGGAGTCCAGGCCTTCAAACCTACATGGGCTTTGCCTGGACGCCCTGACCGCGATTCACCCAGACCCGCTTCACGCCGGATGACGATCTACGTTGTGAGCGAGCGAGGCCGCACCGGCGTCCGAAGTCGCTGGGCGATTGGCCTCACGCAGTCTTTGGGCATCCTCGTAATCCATATTGGATGCAACCACAAAAATCACGGACATGATCAGAAACAGGGACTGATTGCTCATGGGACTTCTCCTCGATTGGAAGCCGCAATCTTTGCGGCATGGGAGAAGATTAGCCCGCGCTATATGCCCGTGTCAATAGCAATTTGTAAATTAGTTTTCGCGGGGCTTGCGATATCGTCGATGCTCAACCAGTGTGCCAATGATTTCGATGGGCGATACATCTGAACGCAGGATGGGATAGTCTTCATTCAACGGCACCAGTTCAATGACATCGATCCCCTGGGCGTTGCGTCCCCGCGGGCGATACTTTTTGAAGGTCGCCTCCTGATCTTCATTCCGCGCCACCACATAGTCCCCTGGGGAAGGCTTGATGTCAGGATCGATGATGATGGTGTCGCCTTCCTTGAATTCGGGCTCCATCGAATCACCCCGGACCTTCAAGGCGAAGGTGTGACTGCCCAAATCGGCCTGAACCACAACATAATCATGGCCTGCACCGGGGGCATAGGAATCCACTGCCTCACGCCAAAGACCGGCTTGAACACTACTGATGACAGGCACCTCGCGAATGCCGCCGGGCAGCGTACTGAAGAAATGTCGGGCCTGACGGGATCCCGTCTGAGGCTTTTCAGCCGGTCGACGTTTGGGTGTCTCGGGGGTCTCCTCCGCACCAATCTCCCAATCGTTCTCGGGAAAATCCATGCTCATCGAGGGCCATCCGAACTTGCTTTCGAGGGTTCGAGCTGCCTTTTCACCGAGGTTTCGGTGCCCATTCAAAAGCTGGGAGACGTAGGTCACATCGAGCTTATAGTTTCGGGCAAAGGCAGCGATTGAAGGAAATTTAGCAATTTCCCAGCGAAGTGCTCGAAGTCTGAGCTCATGAATTTCCATGGTGTTCCCTCTGCAGTGGATACGGACGCCCCGCATAGGACATATGCTACATGAGCAGATGTCTTATAGCAATTGCAACACCACGGATCCGTCACCCGGTTCGCGTCTCAATTTGCAAGCCGTTTTTTTGCCCATGAGGGCTTGACGGAAATGGCCTTAACCCCATTCCGGTTATCCACAATTTCTGTGGATAACTTTGTGCGTAGATACCCCGACAGTCCCAACGGGCAAGGCTTTCATTGAATTGATCGATCTTCAGTCAGTTTCGTAACCCACTGTTTTATATGATGTATTGCGCAAGTCATTGAATCTTTACGGTCGCGAACCAGAAATCAACCAGTTATGCCAAATGCTGTGCATGACATGCGACATCAAGGTGCAGGTTTGTTTCCATTTTGGGTCAAAATGCACCACGAAATTCACCTACTTTTGTCGCGGCAATTCCCTTTAAGATAGGGACTCATTAGCCTCCTCCTTGAGATCCCTCATGATCGTGCAGTCATTTATCAGCGATGCCATCCCCTCTGGAACGCCCCATGTTCGCCTGGCGATCTATCAGGGCTCTGGCCCAACCGGTGATTTCTCAGCAGTCAGAACCAATCTTAAAACATTACGGGGCGTTGCCCAGCGTGCCCAGCTGCTCGGCGCCCATCTCCTGAGTTTCCCCGAACTTTACCTTTCGGGCTATAACACGACCGATGCGAAGACCGCCCATGCGCTTGCAGATCGCATCCTCAATGAAGGGGTTCTCGAGGAAGTGGCCGATATCGCTCGGGATCAAGGTCTTGCGATCATTTGTCCCTACCCTGAATCGGCCGTGGTTGCCGATGCGCAGCGCTATTACGACAGTATCGTGGTGTTTGGGCCAAACGGCGACACCCTCAAGAACTACCGAAAAACGCATCTTTGGGGCGGGGACGAGCGCCATATCTGGTCGTTTGGACATGTCCATCCGGAGGAAGGGGAAGCCTTCACCGTATTCAAGATCAATGGGGTCAATGTGGGGGTTCTCAATTGCTATGAAGCCGAGTTTCCTGAACTCTCGCGAATTCTGGCGCTCAAGGGTGCGCAACTCGTCGTCATTCCTACCGCGGCTGACGATTACATGATTCTTCGGACCGGGGAAAAAACCAAAACCCCCTACCCCGACGCCAAATTCCTGATTCGGGCCAACGCCTATCAAAATGAAATGTTCTGCGCCTACTCTAATCGCCGCGGCATCGAAACCGAGAAGGGTCAGGAAGTCAGCCGCTATCTGGGGAATTCCTGTCTCTATGATCCGCATGGCAATGCCCTTCTCCCCGAGACCACCTTGCCCCCCCACCGAGGCGATCAGCCGGGTTCTGGCTGGGATGAAGACATTTTGCTGATCGCTGATTGCGTTCCCTCTTACTACGGGCCAACGCATCCGGAAACATTGATCCATGATCAGGCCAAGGCCACTCACTACGTTGAAGATCGCCGCAGGGATCTCTATGCCGCACTGACCAAAGATCACTACATCGACCCCCAAAGTGATCAACGCATTCACTACCCTGAAGAACCCGTCTAAGACGTCCTAAACCGAGAGACCCCATGCTGAAGATCGAGAAAAGACGGACGTTTTCCGAGGTCATCTACGCCAGTCGGGAAATGATCAATGAGGTTCCGACCACCGAAATCCCAGAACAGGGCATGTCGGCTAAAACCGCCCAACGAATCATTCTGGATGAGCTCAATTTCGACGCCAATCCCGCATTGAACACCGCCAGTTTTGTCACGGTCTGGATGGAGCCTGAAGCCGATGAATTGCTCAAGGAAACCAGCGACATCAACTTTATCGACTTCCACGAATATCCCACCACTCGAACCATCCATCAACGGGTCATCAACATGATGGGTGCGATGCTGAATGCCCCGCTCGCCCACCCTGAGGATGAGGAGACCTCCGCGGTTGGAACGGCAACGGTGGGCTCGTCCGAAGCCATCATGCTGGCGCTACTTGCACACAAGTGGGCGTGGCGAAAAAAACGGCAGGCCCAGGGCCTGGATGCCAGCCGCCCCAACGTCATCTTTGGTGCGGATGTGCACTCGTGCTGGGAAAAGTTCGCGCTTTATTTCGATGTCGAAGCCCGGATCGTGCCGCTGAAACCCGGGGCCTACGTCATCGGACCCGATGCGGTTGCCCCTCTGATCGATGAGAACACCATTGCTGTTGGTGTCGTGGTCGGAACGACATTCACAGGCCAAAATGATGATTTCAATGGCATCAACGCCCTTCTCATGCGCATCCGAAAAGAGAAAGGATGGGACATTCCCATCCACGTCGATGGGGCCTCGGGCGGATTTGTCATGGCCTTCGCACATCCTGAAATCGCCTGGGATTTCCGGCTGGAACAGGTTCGGTCAATCAACGTCAGCAATCACAAATACGGGCTCGTCTATCCCGGTATGGGCTGCGTGATCTTTCGGGATGAAACCTGCGTAGATCCGGATCTCATATTCAAGATCAATTATTTAGGGGGCGAAATGCAGAACTTCAGTCTGAATTTCTCCCGATCCGCCTCCCAGGTTTTCCTGCAGTACTACAACTTCCTGCGGCTCGGACAAGAAGGCTATCGCCGCATCATCGATAACATCATGCGAAATGCCCGTCATCTGGAAGAGCGAATTCTGGACACGGGACTCTTTGACCTATTGACCGACGTCAACTATCTTCCGGTGGTCGTCATCAGTCTGCGTGACGACAGTCGCTATACAGTTTTTCAGATCTGCGAGATCCTCAGGGAGCGGGGTTGGTCTGTTCCCGCCTATACCCTGCCTCCAGATGCTGAGGAGATCGCCGTGATGCGAGTGGTCGTCAAAGAGAACTTCAGCCGTGACATGGCGGATATCTTTGCCCAAGACCTGACTCAGGCCATTGCGCGACTTGAAACCGACCGACCACGCCGAAGAGCACCACCGGCCAGTGGTAAGCAGCATAAAGCGTGCTAAGTGCCCCTCGGTTTCGACAAAATCAGAAGTTAATCTGAATTCCGACTTCGCCGCCCCGTCCTGCTTGCGCAATGCCCCGAAGGCAAAAGCCTTTGAACTCCTCGGGCACTGTCAGGCCTGGACCCGTGCAGCGGAAAATTGAGCTGCTCGCCATCGCGCGCAGTATGATCAGCTCTCCTTTCAGCGAGTTTAAGGATATGGAACAGAACTACCTCCAACTGACGCTCATAGCGGCGGCGGCTCTAATTGCCCCCTTAGTCGCTGGACTCCCCAAAAGCATCCGAGTGCCCGTGGTGGTCGTGGAACTTCTGCTCGGCATTCTGATGGGGCCGCATCTCTTGAATCTTGCGCAGCCCACCGGCCTGGTCAATGAACTTTCAGAACTCGGCCTGACTTTCCTCCTTTTCATGGTGGGTTATGAGATCGATCTGGAATCCTTGAGGGGCCCACTTCTCAGACAGGCCACCACGGGATGGGCCCTGTCATTCGGCGCAGGACTGATCCTGATGACGCTTTTTCATGGCGCCGGCATTATTTCGGCCCCACCGCTAATGGCGGCGGTGGCGCTCTCAACAACCGCGCTGGGCGTTCTGATCCCCATTCTTCGCGATGAAGGCGATCTCGATACGGCGTTTGGTAAACGTTTCATGGGTGTGGCCACGCTCGGAGAGTTCGGCCCCCTGATGGTGATCTCCCTGATGCTGATTCCGACGCATGCGACTGTTCTGCATACCTTTTTCATCGTGGCCTTCGTCGGGCTCGCCTTTCTGGCCGCCTTCGGCGCGTATCATCCGGTCAGCCGGACTCTGGGGCAACGGCTTGCCGAAATACTCCCGAAAAGTGGCGAATTTCAGGTCAGGCTCTGCATGCTGGTCCAGGCCCTGTTCGTGCTGTTGGCCGCTAACTTCGGTCTCAATGTCGTCATCGGTGCATTTGCAGCCGGCCTGATCGTTCGGCTTCTGGCGCGTGATCAAGAGAATCGGATGCTGGAGGAAAAACTCCATGGCATTGGTTATGGCTTTCTGATTCCTTTCTTCTTTATCGTTGCCGGATTGAGGTTTGATCCAACCCTTTTACTAACAGGCCCTCTCGCCGCCTTCCAGGTCGTCGGTTTACTGGGGTTACTGTTAATCATCCGTGGCCTTCCCGTTTTCCTTTATGGAGAGGCGATGGATCTCAAGGACAAACTCCGCTTCACCCTGTATTCGGCCACAGGCTTACCCATCATTGTCATCGTGACGGAAATAGGCATTTCATCTGGACTGATGCGGGAAGATCGCGCTGCCGCGCTCCTTTGTGCAGGCATGCTATCGGTGGTTCTCTTTCCCCTCCTGGCCCGCCATGTCAGAGACAGAGAGTTCGCCCGCTAAGCCGATGGGCCCGGTCGCTAGAACGCAATCGCGAAACCAAAGTTGGTGATAACGCTGGGGGAGTAGTGCGTGACCCCTCCGCTGGCCTGCCCCCAAACCACAAGGCGACTGTTGAGCGTCCAGAGTGCTCCCCCGCCCACTGCCGCAATCTGTGGCGGCTTGATACCAAGGAATTGGGGATCATCGATCGAAATAGCGAGCGTAGCCGGAAGACGCGGAAGGCTCGTTGCGTTGTAAAACCCGTGAATGAAGAGCGCCACATCCTTGTCAAAGACATCCTTCTGAAGCGCCCACTGAAAGTTGAATTGCCAGTAAGGATCCCCATTAAACTTTCGAACCTGGTTGGCGCCAAAGTTGTATTCAAGATCGATGTCGAGTGGCAGTGACTGATCAAAATTCATGCTGAGACCGGCGTTGGTCCCTTGTGAATAGCCTCTGCTCGCCAGTAATTCCGTTTGGATATACGCCTCAAATCCCGCGGCAGGCAGGAAAAGATCCTCGCGCTCATCCAGCAGATGAATCTTCGTATCGAACGCGATGGGCGAAAATCCCGAGTGGCCCATGCGCCCGCCAGTCCAACTCGCGCCATTGCCAAAGAGTCGAAGCTCGATGTCATCTGTGTACCCGTAGCGCAATAGGAATTCAGCATTGTACTGGGGGGCCGTCAGAGGCGCGCCGCCGTACCAGCTGATTGGCGACGTTTCGACGTAGGCACGCCCTTTCGGCAATGTGAAAGCACTGTTAGGAAAGTTGGCGAGATCCGCACCCGGGTTGCTGATGTCGGGGTTCTCGCGCCACCGCTCAATGTTTTCAGGAAGTCGCGCCTTGGAACGATCGTAGCGCCCTTTGAGAAAATCCGCCTTGAACTCCTGATATCGTTCAGCCACCAACTGGTGGATTTCTTCATTCCGCTTCGTGTTGGCCTTTTGATCATCGACTGAACTGGCCACATCCAGAGTCCCGCGACGCGTCTTCAGTGACGCCATGAGTTCATGAACCATATGGACGGCGACCGATTGGATGCGGGCGTTTCTGCCCCGAATTTCCCGGATCTCCTCAGGACCCAGCTCGACGGAGGCTGCGACTACTTGGGGGCTCAGGAAAACCCATGCGAGTGCAAGAAAGGCTCTTCTCATCGGATGAGCGGAAACTCTCTGGAAATCTCGGCATTCATGTAACTTTGCAAGCGCCGTTCAAATTGAAAAAGGCGTGCCGTTCGCTTCGCGCCAAGAACCTTTCGAAAACGGGGTTGGTACTCAAGATGGATCTGGGCTTGCCGAAGTTCACCGTTGAGCAGCGCGTGGGTGTATTCATCCGCGATCTCATCGGTGACCTTGGATCGTACCTGAAACAGGCGATAAGCGACTTCAACCGCCTGCTCAAACGATTGAAGAAGGGCCTTTGAATACCCTTCATATAATGGCCAAAACTCCTTTTCCTCCGCTGGTGTCAATTCGAGCTCTTGGAGTACCGCCTGCCGCCGGCTTTCTGCGGCCGATGGCGTATCCGCATTCAGCGGCGTCGATATCAGCAACAATCCGAACAGCAACAACGCCAGAGACGGCCAGAAATTTTTTTGGCGGTGGACATCACCCTTAAACATGATTAGCGGATCCTCCTACGATGGGTGATACTGCCGCAGAATGGACATGACTTTCCTCAATCAGACGGCGTTGAACCATGGTATCTGATTCCACCCCACCCGGAGCCTTGGACCCATGAACTGGCTACTTCTTTGCATGCCGCTCGCCTTTGCACTGGATCACTTTGGCGTAGGTCCCATACCCGTCTTTTTGGCATCAACCCTCGCCATCTTGCCCCTCGCGAAGCTCATGGAGGAGGCCACCAGCATCCTTTCAAAAATCCTCGGCCACACGATCGGCGGATTACTGAATGCCACGATGAGTAATGCCCCTGAACTGATCATCGGCATCTCCGCATTGCATAACGGACTCATCGATATGCTAAAGGCCTCCATTGCCGGCGCCATGATCGGCACCTTGCTCTTGGGCCTAGGCCTTTCGATCTTCTCGGGCAATGTCGGGAAATCGCCCCGCCGGTTTGATGCACCCATGGTTGGAATGAACATGGGTCTCCTGACCGTAACCTCCTTCAGTCTGCTGATACCGGCCCTCTTTAACATCAGTACATCCGCCGACTATGAGATCAGCATTCACATCTGTGTCCTGATGTTGATCCTCTATATCGCCAGCATCTACTACTCGCTCAATCAACAGAACCCACCGATCGATTTGATCAGCGTTGAAAATGCCATCAGCGAACAAGAGGATCTCGCCCAGACACTCAAGGGATCCGAAGCGACGCCTCCGGCCACGCAGAGCCCTGAGTGGGGACGCAACAAGGCGATCGCCGTCCTTCTGACCGTGACCGTTGCACTGGCCGTCACCAGCGATCTTCTGACCGATTCGCTACAGCCCGCCGCAGACATCATGCACTTGACTCCCTTTTTCGCTGGGATGTTCCTGCTCTCGATGGTGGGAAATATCCCCCAATTCATTAACTCGGTCTCTTTTGCCAGAAAGGATCAACTCACCCTCGCACTGTCGGTCAACTTGAGCTCAGTGACACAACTGGCGCTTTTAGTCGCTCCCATTCTGGTACTCACCGGCGGGATTCTGGGCAGGCCCATGGACCTCGTATTCAACCAGTTTGAGCTGGTCGCCATCTTCATCTCGGTCGTCGTTGCGCGCTACCTGCTCGCTGATCAGCGAACCACCTGGCTTGAGGGGTTCATGCTGATCATCATGTATCTCATGCTCGCGGTCGGGTTTTATTATCTTCCCGAGGGGCACGGATCCTGAGGACAAATTCGTCCCACTCCCCTTAAGATGGTTTGCCCATATTCCTGTTCGTTTCAATAGCCTAAGAATTGACCCATGCTCAAGGTTTGCTCTCGCCCCCTTCTGATCGGCCTTGTGGCGTTGATCCTCAATGGTTGCGCCTACTTCTTCCCGCCATTGAATCAACCGATCGATCATGCACCGAGTGACGATGGGTACAGTTTCAAGCGAACGCGCGGGGGACAGGCCGGGGAAAACCTGATCCTTCTGACCTTTTCAGGTGGCGGTACCCGCGCAGCAGCCCTTGCGTATGGTGTGCTCAAGGAACTGAGAGACACGACCATCCTCTCAGGGGGCCAACGCGTGCGCCTCCTCGATGAAGTCGACCTGATTAGTTCTGTCTCAGGGGGAAGTTTTACTGCGGCCTATTACGGCCTTTTCGGTGATCGAATTTTCAAGGATTTCGAGGACGTATTCCTTAAGAAAAGCATTCAAGGCATTTTGATCCAGAAATTATTTGATCCTTCTTACTGGTGGAAAAGCCTTTCGACAGGCTTCGACCGGACGGAGATGGCCATTGATTACTATGACGGCAATATCTTTGAAGGGAAAACCTTTCGCGACATCGACATCACGCAGAGGCCCTTCATCGAGATCAATGCCACCAACCTTGGAGCAGGCAGCCGGTTCTCGTTTATTCAGCTCTACTTCGATTTGATCTGTACGGATTTGATGGATTTCAAGGTGGCACGGGCCGTCACTGCATCCTCAGCTGTTCCCATCATGTTTGCACCGGTTGTGCTTAAAAATTATGCGGGGCAGTGCAATGCCGATCAGAGTCCTCTCCTGAAAAACCTCGTGGACATTCAGGATCCAGATCCAAGGGTTCGTGAGCTTCAGCGCCGAGTCCATCGCTATATGGATCAGGTAGGCCACCCTTATATTCATCTGATCGATGGGGGCGTTGCGGACAATCTGGGGGTCAGGGCAATGACCGAGAGACTGGAGGCCTTCCAGAATGGGTTCGGCAACCTCGGGGGTTTCCAAAAAACCAAGAACATCATCATGATTTTGGTCGATGCCGAGGTCGAGCCTGTCCATAGTGTGGATGAATCTGCAGAGAAGCCGTCTATCGGGGATACCCTTGAGGCCTTCTCGAATATTCAGTTCCAGCTTTTCAACAATGAAACCCGCATCCTGCTGGATCACAAGCTGGATGAACTCAAAGCCCAGATGGAGAAAAACGGCCACGCCGTTACCCTTTACCGGGTACCCGTCGAGTTTTCATCGGTTCACGGAAAATCACTCAAGGAGCACCTGAATAGCCTTCCCACCTCGCTGGAACTCTCCTCAACGGACGTCGATCTTCTAGAGCGGACCGGCGCCGAACTGGTCCGCCAGAACAAGGAATTCAAAGCCTTCCTGAAAGCCGTGGACGGCTCGAGAGGCGTCGATCTGACATCCATGGCATCGCCCGCGGCAGCCGAAAGAGATACGCCGACCCAGCAACATCAAACGATTCATCACCCAAAGCCCCTATCCGATGATGCAAAAGGACGATAAATTTGAGCCCGCCGCACCGCCCGCTCTGCTTTGGGAGGCCACTCTTTTTTGGGCCCGCATCGGTTGCATCAGCTTCGGTGGACCTGCGGGCCAGATCGCCCTTCTGCACCAGGAACTCGTCGACCGAAAACGGTGGATCGATGAGCCGCGATTTCTCCATGCCGTCAATTTCTGTATGGCGTTGCCAGGTCCCGAGGCACAACAGCTGGCGATCTACTGCGGTTGGTTAATGCATGGGATTCCCGGCGGCATTCTGGCAGGTGGCCTTTTCGTTCTTCCATCACTTCTGATGCTCTCAACCCTGGGATGGGTCTACCTGACTTTTGGGAATCTTGCCCTGGTCCAGGCCTGTTTTGATGGTATTCGTCCCATCGTGGTGGCTCTGGTTGCATTTGCTGCCTACCGATTGGCCAAAAAGGTCCTCAAGTCCCCTCTCCTTGCGACCATCGCATGCGCCGCATTCGTTGCGCTTCGCGTGGTCGATCTTGATTACCCCTGGGTTTTGGCCGGTGCAACCCTGATCGGGATCATCGCTGGACGCTATTACCGTCAGGGCCTCTTTCCGGCGGCCAAAGGGGGCAAGAAAGCCGCCCAGTTTTTACCTGCAAGGTCGCATGACCGCACAACGCTGCTATTGATTTTGCTTGCTGCTGGACTGCTCTGGGCTTTGCCCCTAGTGGTTTCGATCCTATGGCTCGGTCCTTCCAACCTTCTGACCGAATTGGGCCTTTTCTTCACCCAGGCGGCCTTGATGGGCTTCGGTGGCGCTTATGCGCTAGTGCCCTATGTCAGCGAGGCCATGGTCGAGCATCACGGATGGCTGACCCGACAAGAATTGGTCGATAGTCTCGCACTCGGTGAAACCACCCCGGGGCCTTTGCTCATGATGTTCAGCTTCATGGGCTACCTTGCCGCATCGAAAGCGACAGGGCTGTCCAGCCTGTCCGCCCCGTTTCCCGGGTTAATCGGCGCTTCCATCGTTACCTGGTACACCTTCCTCCCTTCCTTTGTGATGGTGCTGGCAGGTGCCCCGCTTTCGGAGCATCTGAGGCGTCACCCAAGCTTCGATGCGGTTCTCACTGCCATCTCGGCCGCCGTCGTCGGCGTCATCCTGAGTTTGGGCGTTTATCTGACCCTGGCGGTCTTCGGTCAAGGCACAGCCTATAGCCTGGATCAACACGTGATGGCCGTTCTGGCGATCGGTGCGACCGGCCTCCTGGCCACGGGCCGAATCTCCCCTTTTCGAGCCATTCTGGCGGGTGGATTTTTCGGAGTTGCGGTGAAACTACCGGATCTAATGACGCCGCCGCCTCTTTTTTGAGGATCGAGGGCGTTGTTTTTGCGGTGACTTCAGCTGGGCCTGGCCTTTTGAGGCCCTTGGAAAAAGCCATTGTTTTAACCCCTCCCATTCATAGAGAACCAGCGCAGAGACAATCAGTGCGGTTCCGCCATAGACCGAAGGGGTAATCGGTTCGTGATTGACCAAATCCCCCACATACAGTGAAAGCATCGGTGTCAGAAGCGTGATCAAGGAAACCCGGCCGGCCTGAAGATTCCTGAGAATATAGAAATAGAGGGCAAAGCCTCCCGTGGTGGCGATGAGCCCGAGAAACAGGATCGAATACAGCGCGCGATCGGGAATGTTTTGAGGCCAGGTGCCGTCAAAGACCAGGAAGACCCCAAGATAAAGCGGAACGGCGATGCCTAAGCTACCGGTGACCTGGGCGATGGCGCCCAGACCCCGCTGAATTTTTTTGACCCATACCGCACTTAGCGCCTGAAACAGCGAAGCGGCCAAAATCGCGGCAACGCCGAGGCTGGCCATCTCTGAAAAGCGAAGTGCAGAGTGGAACATCAAGCCGAGACCGCCAATCCCCAGTAGATAGGAGACAAGACGCTTGACCGAGAGGCTTTTTTCTCCCAAAAAATACGCTGCCAAGGGTGCCGTCAACAGAGGCGTGAGTCCAAAAACAACCGATATCCAGCCCGAGGGAAGATGCTGGGATGCCCAATAGGTCAACACCATGGAACCAAAGATCTGTAGCGCTCCGGCCAGATAGGTCCAGAGCGCTCTTCGATCCAAAGGCAATGGGGTCCGTGTAACACCCAGATAGATCAGCAGCGCAGAAAGCCCCGTGACCATCCGGCCCGTGACGCCAAAAAGATAGCCAGGCCCCTCGCCACTCCATTTGATCGCGAGCGGGGTCACCGACCACAACAGCACGAGGACGATGTAGGCAAAAAGGATACGCATACTGAATCGGGCTTAAATTAACGAATAAGATGTCGTGAAGATGGAGGATCTTACATGCAGAAAACACGCCCAATCTCCGATGAAATCGATCGCTACCGGATTAAGAGTGCGGAAACTGAAAAGGAAAAGCTGAAAGTCTTGGAGGAGGCTCTCGAAAAGGCCGTAGAAAAGGCCCGAATGACTTACTTCTGGATCACCCTCTCGGTTGCTGTATTCATGCTCACCTTTGTGCAGACTTTAAAGACCGTAGGCATTTTCACCCTACCTGAAGTCGGCTTTAAATGGTCACTGGTGACGATGACGATCCTCATAGTGTTGCCCTGGCAACTTCGAAAGTTCCGGGCGCTGGGTTAAAACTGCCATGTCGACCGCTTCGCGCCCCGAAGGGACTGATCCCTTCATGGCCTTGATGCCTTACCCACCCCAAAGGTTCCCCAAGAAGGCTGGGCGCCTCTCGGGCTTCAGGTTCGCCGTCAAGGATCTCTTCGATGTCGAAGGCTATCCAACCAGTTTTGGTCAGCCTCACCTGCTTGCCCAATCGGGACTCAAAACAGAAAGTGCGAGTGCCGTTCAGCAACTCTTCGATCAGGGTGCCGAGTTTGTCGGCAAAACCCATCTGGTCGAAATGGCCTATGCCCTCACCGGCCGAAATATTCATTTCGGCACCCCCATCAACCCCAAGGCACCGGATCGCCTTCCGGGCGGCTCATCTTCAGGGTCAGCAGCTGCCGTTGCCGGAGGACTGGCTGATATCGGCCTTTCGACCGATACCCTCGGATCGATTCGTGTTCCGGCTAGCTATTGCGGCCTATACGGGATTCGACCCACCCAGGGTCGATTGCCACTGGAGGGTGCCCGGCCTTTGGCGCGTTCTCTGGATACGGCGGGATGGATGACGCGCGATGCCTCACTGCTGGTGGCTCTCGCTGAAACCTTCCTTGAGGGCCCCATCCATGAACCCCTCCGACTGAAGATTCCGCGGGCTCTGATGCAGCACCTCGAACCCGGGGTTAGAGAGGCCTTTGCGGCTTTTCTTGAAAAGGTCCAGGTGGCCCACGGGATGATTGAGGAATTGCCTCTGGATCCGAGGACGGTGGACCGATGGGTCGAAACCATTCGAACCATCCAGGGGTATGAGGCCTGGGAGGCGCATGGCCCGTTGCTCGGTCAGATTCGCCCTGAACTCGGACCCGGAATTCGCGACCGGTTTGCCTATGCCGCCTCCATTGCAGCAGAATCCTATCGCGCCGCCGTTTTAGAAAGGGCTGCATTACGCGAGGCATTTCAGGCGACCGCCGGTGACGCCATCCTGATTCTTCCCAGTGCACCGGGGCCTGCCCCCTTGAGATCTGCCTCCGATGAGGATCTCGAAGTGCATCGCAGCGCGCTTCTCAGACAGCTTTCACTCGCAAGCCTGTTCTCACGACCGGAAGTCAGCTTTCCAGCCCTATCGGTCGACAAGATCCCCGTCGGGGTCTCACTCATTGGCCCCTCGGGCTATGATCTGACCCTCTGCCGACTGGCAGAAACCCTGATGGCGCTGTGATCGATCCAGATTTCGATTGTCATCAATTTGCCGAAATTGCTCCTGTAACATTGAACGGGTACAATTACTGATTAACTCGGATGAAGGCTGATCGCGACTTCGTCCGGCCGTGTACCTTCCGGAGCACACGTTGCTTTGGTTCAGGCCAGGGCCCCGACTTTCGAAAGCTTCCGACGATCCAACCTGTTCAAACCCCTTCAAGACAACGTCATGACTGATTTATCGCTCTATCGCAACATCGGCATCTTCGCTCACGTCGACGCCGGCAAGACCACGACCACCGAGCGCATCCTCAAGCTCACCGGCAAGATCCACAAGATCGGCGAGGTGCACGATGGTGCAGCGACCACGGACTTCATGGAACAGGAGCAGGAGCGCGGCATCACGATTCAGTCGGCAGCGACCACGTGTTTCTGGAAGGACCATCGCTTCAACATCATTGATACCCCCGGCCACGTTGACTTCACCATCGAAGTGTATCGTTCGCTGAAGGTTCTTGATGGCGGCGTCGGCGTTTTCTGTGGTTCCGGCGGTGTAGAACCCCAGTCTGAAACCAACTGGCGTTATGCGAACGACTCCAAGGTTGCTCGCGTTATCTATATCAACAAGCTCGATCGTATCGGCGCTGACTTCTACCGCGTCGTCAAGCAGATCAAGGAAGTGCTTGCTGCTGAGCCCCTCGTAATGACCCTTCCGATCGGCCGTGAAGACGGTTTCGTCGGCGTGGTTGACGTGCTGACCCGCAAGTCTTACATCTGGGACGATTCCGGGGATCCGATGAAGTTCACCGTCGGCGAACCGCCGGCTGATATGGTTGATGACCTCGAAACCTGGCGCTCTGAACTGATCGAGAAGGTTGTCGAACAGGATGACGACGTCATGGAAAAGTACCTTGAAGGCGAAGAGCCCGATGTGGATACCCTCAAGCGTCTGATCCGCAAGGGCACCATCAAGCTCGACTTCTTCCCGACCTTCTGTGGCTCTTCGTTCAAGAACAAGGGCGTTCAGCTGGTTCTCGATGCCGTCATCGACTATCTGCCGAACCCGACCGAAGTCAATCCGCAGCCGGAAGTGGACCTCGAAGGCAATGAAACCGGCAACTTCGCCGTCGTGGATCCTTCGCGTCCGTTCCGCGCACTCGCATTCAAGATCATGGATGACCGTTTCGGCGCCCTGACCTTCCTGCGCATTTACTCTGGTAGCCTCAAGAAAGGCGATACCGTGCTGAACACCGCCACCGGCAAGACCGAGCGTATTGGCCGTATCGTTGAAATGCACGCCAACAATCGTCAGGAACTTGACGCCTGTCAGGCCGGCGACATCGTCGCGGTACTGGGCATGAAAAACGTTCAGACCGGACATACCCTGGCTGATCAGAACAACCCCGCAACCCTCGAACCGATGGTCTTCCCGGATCCGGTCATCTCGGTTGCTATTGCCCCCAAGGACAAGGCCGGCAACGAAAAGATGGGCATCGCCCTCGGCAAGATGGTTCAGGAAGATCCGTCATTCCACGTTTCGACCGATGAAGAAAGTGGCGAAACCATCCTCAAGGGGATGGGCGAACTTCACCTCGACATCAAGATCGACATTCTGAAGCGAACCCATGGCGTTGAAGTGGTTGTCGGTAAGCCGCAGGTGGCTTATCGCGAAACCATCACCCGCATGGTTGAAGACGAATACACCCACAAGAAGCAGTCTGGTGGTTCTGGTCAGTACGCAAAGATCAACTACACCATCGCGCCCGGCGAACCCGGTACCGGCTTCACCTTCCAGTCCACTGTCACCGGCGGTAACGTTCCCCGTGAATTCTGGCCGGCAGTTGAAAAGGGCTTCAAGAGCATGGTCGACAAGGGCACCATGGCGGGCTTCCCGGTCGTTGACTTCTCAGTCAACCTGACCGACGGTGGCTTCCATGCGGTTGACTCCTCGTCCATTGCCTTCGAAATTGCGGCAAAGGCAGCCTTCCGCCAGACCATGCCGAAGTGCGCACCGCAGTTGATGGAGCCGATCATGAAGGTCGACACCTTTAGCCCGGATGCCAACGTCGGTGACGTCATTGGTGACCTTAACCGTCGCCGTGGCATGATCAAGTCACAGGAAGCGGGCCCGACGGGTGTTCGCATCAAGTCTGAAGTGCCACTTTCAGAAATGTTCGGCTACATTGGTGACCTCCGCACGATGACCTCGGGTCGCGGCCAGTTCTCCATGGAGTTCTCGCACTACAACCCCTGCCCCAAGCAGGTTGCAGATGCGGTCATCAAGGAAGTCCAGGAACGCAACGCGCAGAAGGACTAATCTCCCTCAGGCGTCCCAAAGGGCGCATCTCCTCGCGTCTGTGCGGGGAGGTGCGCTTTTTTTATGCGTGTCGAGCGCGAAATATCGGGGCGAAAGAGGCGCCCTGCGCCCCAACCGAATCGAATGATATAAGATCGAGTCCCCCTTCCGGAGTCAGACCATGTCCGATCAGCCTGCCATGGATGAATTTACCTATCTCTCTGTGCTGATTGGCTTGATTCTGGGCCTTGGGATTACCCAGTTGATGGAAGGCTTTGGCCGCCTCTTGCAGCTGCGCGACCGGATCATCTGGTATTGGCCAGGAAAAGTCTGGGGCTTCATCCTCCTGATCTTCCATATTCAGGCGTGGTGGGCCATGTATGAGCTTCGTCACATACCGCATTGGACCTTTCCCTCCTTCATCGTGGTGCTGATCCAGCCGGTGCTGCTTTTCCTCCTTTCGGCACTTGCACTACCGGACGCCAGGGACGAAGATGCCTTGGATCTTCGGGCTGCCTTCATGAGCCATGCGCCGTTTACTTTCATTGTTGCCAGCCTGATGGTGTTCTCCAGTCTCGCCAAGGAGTACTGGCTCTACCACCGACTGCCGCATGGCCAGAACCTCCTCTTTCATGGGCTCTTTTTCACGCTTTTCGTCACCGGCGTCTTGCTCCCTGGCGAGCGTTGCTATCGCCTGGTGATCACGGGAACCGCGTTGATTCTCGGGCTCTATATCGGCTCGCTGTTTCTTCAGCTGAACTAGATTTGAGCCACGCCCGGCAGTCCATCGCCCATCGAGTTGTCCTGATTGTCGAGATTCGACGGTCATGGATTATTTAAGTCGCATGCTTTATCCCTTATCGGTCTGATGTTTTGCTTCCGCCCTGGACTCAATCGCCCCGAAGGCCCGTTGCCCGCGTCAGTCATCTTGTTACTGTGCCTGGCTGCTTTACTGCTATCGCCAAACGCACCGAAGGCTGCGACGTTCGAAAGTCTCGACGCAGGCTGTCGAAACCCATCCGACAACAAGAAAAACCCAAAAACATCACGCACGGACTGTGAGGCAAACCGCGCCGAGGCCTCATCCCTTCAAGGCGTCTCGGTGAGCGGGGCATCCGCACCCAAAAATGATCCCAAGGGCTCGACGGCGCCCGAATACTCTAATAATCGCCCAAGACAGTCGCTCGGCGCGGTCGAAAGCCAGCGCAAGGACGAACTTTCAGGCAAGGAACTCTGGAAGCATCACGAGAGTTTCACGCTGCACGAACTCCTCAAACTGCCTCATTGGGTGTCGCTGAGTGTCGAAGAACGCGTGCGTTACGAGGACTATGCCACGCCCTGGCGCGGCGGCAGCCCCGGCAAGGCCTCTCTGGTCGGACAGTATGCCTTTCCAATTCAGTCGGTTGTTTGGGCGGAAGCGCGCTGGACCGAGCATTTCAGGACCGGTTTCGAGTTCTGGGATGCCCGCCAGTACGGCGGTCCCGATCAGGCCTATCTCGACAAAAAGGGACAGTGGATCACCCGCGACTACCCCGACAGTCTGACCAATTCGATGATCAATGCAGGACAATTTGCGCAGGTCTATGCGGCCTGGATTGAACGCGGCCTCTGGGGAACCCAAATTGACAGCGAAACCAAAGCGGGACAGATGACAATGAGCATAGGTAGTCAGCGTCTCATTGGACGCGCTGCGTTCCGGAATACGCAGCAACAGTATGTAGGAATTCAGCAGCGCTTTCGAAGTCAGGATGGGGTGGATGAATTTTTAGGCTTTGCCAATGTGCCAGAGGCCCTGATGCCCGGCGCCGACCCGAATGGCACCCTCAACACCCAGAAACTGCTCCACAACGATGTGGTCTGGAATCGCCCCCTTGAGGACACGTATTTCACGGGGGGCATCCTGACCCACAAATTCCAGCCTGCCGTAACAAGCGAGGCCTATCTCTACTACCTCAATGAAGGCCCCACCACGAACCTTCAGCGCAATCTCTTCAGCCCAGGATTCCGAATCGTCACCCCCAGCCGAAAAGGCGAGATCAACTATGAATTTGAGACGATTGGGCAAACCGGAAGCTCGATCATCAAGACCCCTAGCGCGAACCCCAACGGAAAAGCGGGTTATCTTCCAGAGCAGCCTGTCGGATCGCTGTATCAGCACATCCATATCGGAACCACCTTGGATACCGCTTTTGATCCGCGACTGACGGCGCAATGGGACTACGGCACCTCCCATTTTGATACGCTCTATGGGCCAACCGTCTTTGAATTCGGGCCGACCGGGATCGGTGGATTTTTCTCGAATCGAACGAACATCAATTCACCCGGCTGGAAATTTGAATTCCTTCCCCACCGGGATGTGACGATTTATCTCAATCAACGGTGGTGGTGGACGGCCGATGCAACCTCTACGTCAGGCTGGGCGGCTGCAGGAATCTTTAACCCCCGCAATCACGTGAACTATCAGGGCAGTTACATCGGTGAAACACTGGAACTGAATGCCCGATGGGATGCCCATGACCACGTTGCGTTTCAGGGCGGATGGCAGGTGCTGATGAAGGGAAATTTGGCGATCTACGGCACCGGGGCGCCTGGAGTGACGTGTAACGGATTGACCGCCTCAAGCTGCTTTGGAAGTCACCCGAACGGCAGCAACGTCAACTATTTCTTTCTACAGACAGAAATTCGGCTCTGACCCCTCCTCAATGCCCCGTGACACCGAAGAGGGATCTCCGGCACACCGTTAGTGGTCAGCCGCCTCGAACGCGAGGTGACGGGCTTCATACGCCGTTTCGAGGGCCTCGACGGCCTCACGATCCTCCACCAGAACGTCGCAAAGGTAGTCCAGATACTGCTGATGATGCCGTTTGAGCTGAGAGTCCGTCGGTTCAGCGTGGACCGTTTCCAACATCATTCGAAGATGCGTCAGGTAATGACGGCGCAGAACCACATCGGAGGGAACGTGGGAACCCGGCTCTTCATCTTGAGAGTCGAACTCAACCATCGTCATGGGATCAAAAATGGCGATATCGTCATCATCGAGCGTGGTCAGGCCCTCAGGCTCATGATCCACAGCCCAAGTCTCTGTGGTGGACTCCAGCACCGGCTCCTCGCTCTCCTTGACCTTCGGGGTTGCTTCAGGGACAGTTCCCGAAGGCGCTACCGCGGGACTTAAAACCGCTGCCCCCGCATCGTGGACCTCAACAAAACGAGAAACCACAAAAACCACGGCGGCATAGCCAATGACGGCCATCGGGAGATCGACGAAAATATATTCAAGCATGACAGACCCTCAACAGAATCCACAGGTTGCTACCTTCAGGCAGGTCCTGCGTATGGTTTTCAGGGTCCTCTTGAACCCTGTGGCTTACGATCGAGGAATGATTCACATCGTCCCACCCCCATTCGATCCCTACATGAAATCACAGCCGCACCAAAAGAACCAATGGTCATTTCCTAATGAATGGATTCACCCGATGAATCTTTTTGGAAAAAGTCATCAAAACTCAACTGCTTCGCTGAACTATTTCCGACCTTTTCAGTCTGAGAAATGATTTATCAATAAAGACGAGCCTGTCGTCGCCATAACAATGACCTGTGCTAGCGCTCGATGAGCCCAAAGCACTGGAGGAGACTCTTCCATGTATGCATTAGAACCGGTCTTTGCGCGTTTGACACTGGGGTTTTCGATTGCGGGATTTCTGGCCTGCGCTGCAGGGGTCCTGTCTGGACAGGGCTTTCCGAATTTCCTTATGGAGATTGGATTTGGGTCCATTCTGGCAGCCTGGATGTCATGGGGGATGTCCGAGGTATTGGGGCGGATTGCACGGATTGAGGTTCGTGTTCGGAGAAACCGCTACAGGGATGATTGGCGATGAAGGCGATTCACACCCTTGCGGTCTTTATTGCCCTAGTTCTTGGGGGTTACTTTGGGGTCGATATCTGGCAGGAAAATGTCCAGATCTACGCATCGAGCTGCGAAACGCCCTCGGGATTTCAACTGCCGACATGGGTTTGCCGTGAGATCGTGAACTACCGCTACCTGAAGGACAACTGGTAGAGTCGAAATTCCCACCTTGATGGATGCCTCCCGCGTGAGGCTCAGTTATCATGGGCGGCAACGCTCTTCAGGATGCTCGCCATGATCAGACCTTTTCGATTTCGTTTGATAATCACCCTCTTCTCCGCTGGCCTTGCTGGTTTCAGCTTTTCGGCCTTCGGCATGAATGGTGGACCCGATGGGCCTTGGGGCGATTTCCCGAGAACACAGCCACAATCGCGCTATGAGAGTGATCCGGCAGCAGATCCGCATCATGTCTTTGGCGTCACCAAAGCCTTCTCACCCTACAAGGATCCAGATCCCAAGGAAGTCGCGGATCTCCCGAACCCCCTGGATGACCCGGATTTCTCTAGCTACAACCTGATTGTCGTGATCAGCAAGGCCGATGATGACTTTTGGGGCCGTCAGCAAACGCTTCGGGTCTACCAGCGGGGAGCGGGCTTGATTTACTACTGGCTGGTTTCCACCGGCATGCAGGGCCATGACACCTTGTCCGGTTATTTCACCCCCAAGGGCTTTTCATCGAGCCATTGGTCGCGCGAATACGATGCGCCCATGCTTTGGTCGGTTTTCTTCCATGGCGGTGAAGCGCTGCATTCGTCACTGGATCGAAATTCGATTGCCGACATGGGCAAGGCCGCCGAATCCCACGGCTGCGTGCATGAAGAGGACTACCGGGCAGAGGAGATGTTCCACCTCGTCGGCCACAGCGGCTATGGTGCTGTCGATCAAATCAACGAGAAAACCGGTCGCAAGACCGGTGCAACGGTCATGGCCTATCGGACCTTGATCATCATCGGCCCAGGTCCCCGCTGGGATCGCGTCAATGCGCCCGCATCCCGTGGCGCAAGCACTGATGGCCCCTTGTCACAACCGATTGCGGATGAGGGCACGACGCCGGCACCGTCACAGCTCAAATCGGTGTCGCAGAGCGAATTTGACCAGATGCAAGAGGCTCAGGGCGGTGCGCGCTACAATCCGCAGTCCGACAACTACGGGGCGTCCAGCGTCGAGTCTGTGACCGCATCACCGCAGCGGTAAGCCCGTGCCGTGAAGCCTAGCGGCGCACAAACGCTGCGCGAGTTGCTCGCGCAGCCCGAACTTCGGGTCATGCCCTGCTGTTACGACGGACTTTCGGCACGGCTCATCGAACGCGCCGGCTTCCCCCTCACCTTCATGAGCGGATTTTCGGTCGCAGCCGCCCGATTGGGACTGCCTGACACCGGTCTTATTTCGTATGCGGAAATGCTCGATCAAGGGCGTTCCGTTCTGGAAGCCGTGACGATTCCAGTGATTGGGGATGGCGATACTGGCTACGGCAACACCGCAAATGTCGAGCGCACCGTCGAAGGCTATGCCCGAACCGGCTTCGCCGCCATCATGATCGAAGATCAGGTCGCACCCAAGCGCTGCGGCCATACCCAAGGGAAAGAGGTCGTCGGACGGGATGAGGCCATTTCCCGTCTCAAGGCAGCGACTCGGGCAAAAGATGCCGGGGCCGACATTCTGATTCTCGCCCGAACCGATGCCCGCGCAACCCTGGGACTGGAGGAAGCCCTCTGGCGGATGGAAGCGTTTGAAGACCTTGGCGCCGACATCATGTTTCTGGAAGCACCGACGTCCATTACCGAAATGGAAACCTTTAACCGTCGGGTCACAAAACCGACCATGGCCAACATGATTCAAGGGGGACGGACGCCGGTTCTGACGGCCCCTGAGCTTCAAAGCTTGGGGTTTCGGATGGCGGCCTATCCCTTGGCGCTGATCGGGGCAGCCGTCATGGCCATGGAAGACGCCCTTCAAACGTTAAGAACCGGCGTAATGCCGGAAACGCAGGTGGAATTTGGCCATCTGCTGGATGTTGTCGGTTTCGATGACTACAACAGGGTTCTGAACAAGGGCTAGTGGTCTACTGGTAGATGTCCGGGACGATGCCACCGGGCGGAACCCCTTCAGCGTGTCCTCGATCATCAAAAGTCACTGTCACGCGCTTGGAGCGTGACCCAAACGAGATAGGGTCAGAGACGGTGTAGATCCAGGTGAGTCGCCAGTCATTGGTTCCCTCGACCTCACTGGGCGGCGATCCCATGGTGGCGATCACTTCCTCACGCGTCATGCCTTTTCTGATCTTGAGCGCATGACTCTCTTCAAAATCAGTCCCCAAGGTCGAACAGCCGCATAGCGTAGCCATCCCGAGTCCAAGGAGGATGCGCCCCAGATGCCCTCCGGTCATTCCATCACCCCATTCTGGCGCGTCCCTTCAACCGCTTCGACATCTCCGGCATCCAGTCGTCCCAACGCCTGCGCGAGCTGCGCCTTGCCGATCCGCCAGTTGTAGTGAGCCTGAACATAGCTGTAGCGGGCATTCGCGAGATTATTTTCGGCGTTGGTCACTTCAACAATATTGCCTACCCCCTCACGGTAACGTCCCAAAGCGACGCGTTCGGCTTCCTTGGCACTGTCCAGTAGTTCTTCGGTATTGTGCAGATTGTCCTTGGTCGCCGCCAAGGTGTAATAGGCTTGCCAGACGGATTGGGTGATGGCCTGTTCCAGTTGATCGCGCGAAGCGGCCTGCGCCTCAACCTGCTCCTCTGCGGCGCGGACCTGATACGAGTTGTTAAATCCGGTAAAGAGGGGGACCGAGACCTGAACCCCGACGGCCCAGCTGGAGATCGCCGTCGCGTTGATGCTGTCCAGATAGGAGTAGTTGCCGACCAGCGACAGCTGGGGCATGCCCTGGGAGCGCATGGCGAGCACATTCGCTTGACCGGCCTTGACCTGCGCCTCGGCTGCCGCAAGATCCGGGCGTGCATCCCGGGCAATATCGAGAAGACTTTCAACATCCTTCTCGCGCTCGGGATCCGGCGCTACCAGATTGGGCGATTCAAACTCCAGATTCTGATGCGGATTAAGTCCCATTGCATTCGCGATGGCGCCCAAGGCCGCTTTGGCATTGCCTTCGGCGGTCCGTCGGTTCACCTTGGCCTGCGCCAGCGTCGTCTGGGCCTGTAGCTTGTCGCCCAGGGCAGCCGAACCCACCTGGAACCGATAGGCGGCCGAATCAAAGGCGACCTGCATCGACTTCACGGTCTGTTCAGCCGCTTCCAGTGAGGCCCGGGCCGCAAAAAGCTGGTAGTAGGCCTGGAGCGCCGAATAGAGCACGGTCTGAATCGTCGCCGCGTGTTGCCAGTTGGCCGCTTCAAGTGCCTGTCGAGCCGTCTCGACCCGGGCTGCACGTCCACCGAAATCAAACAAGAGATAATTAACACTCAATTGGGGGACGACGCGGGTGTACTGCGTATTTTTCGCCCCTCCCCCACCATTCACCGGCACGCCGTTGCTGATGCCGCCGCCCGCCGTATTCTGGCTCCGGGAAATCGGCATGTTGAACGTGAGTGAGGGAAGGTAGGCCGATTCAGCCGAACCGAACTGTGAGGCTTGCTGCTTGGCATTAGCCCAGGCCTGCCGCGTCTGCGGATTGTGGCATAGCGCCTGATCGATCACGTCGACCAGCGTCCAGCGCTCCCCATGCACGCCGCGGGGAATGCACGGATCGTTTCCCACCTGCGTGGCTGCCCGTCCTGGCGTCGTCGAAACGTCGTCATGGGTGCCGAAGGGATCCTCGGGATAAATGGGAAAGCCCTCACCCGCTGGCGTTGCCCCTGAAATCAGAAGCATGACGTAAAGGACACGAGTGAGCACGCTGTTCATGGGCGACGCTTAGGGGGGAAGCTCAGGGTCGCTCGGCGATGACCGGATTCGTCAACGTTCCGATGGCTTCAATCTCGATAGCGATCGTATCGCCTTCCTGCAACCAGACTCTGGGATCTCGGGCCATACCCACGCCTTGCGGGGTGCCCGTGAGGATCACGGTTCCAGGCGTCAGCGTGCAACTCGCACTCAGAAATTCGATCAACTGAGGCACATCAAAAATCATGTCGCTGGTATTCGAGTCCTGCATGACCTGGCCATTGAGGAGCGTCCGAATACCCAGCGCATTGGGATTGGGGATCTCCTCTGCCGTCACCAGGACCGGCCCGAGGGGACAGAACGTATCAAAGGTCTTGCCTCGGCACCATTGACCGCCGCCGCCACTTTTCTGCCAGTCCCGAGCGGAAACATCGTTGCCACAGGTGTACCCGAACACATAGTCCAACGCCCGTTCACGGCTGACATTCCGAGCGGTTTTGCCGATCACCACGGCCAGCTCACACTCATAGTCCACACGGTCACTGCGAAGGGTGCGAGGCAGCTCAATGGCATCCCCCGGATTTTGCACTGACGCCGGATGCTTCATGAAGAGGATCGGATGCTCGGGTAAGGTCGATCGCGTCTCTTCAGCATGCGCGCGGTAATTCAGCCCGATGCAGAGTATCGCTTCAGGCTTCAAAGGCGCCAGTAACTTCCGGATCTCGATCACCTCGTCCGTCACCTCGAACGCGCCGAAGAGATCCCCGCGAATGGCGTGGGCCCGCGCAGCATCCAAGGGCACTGCATGCCGTTCGGCACCGGTCTGGTCAAGGCATCGAATGATCCGCATGGGTCCTCCTTTGATAAGACTGAATGGGCCCATTGTATCGGCTCGAGCCGCCCCTGAATGGGGTCATTTGCCCTGCCTCGGCCAAAAGGCCCGGATTGGGATCAGCTGAACAACGACTCGGCAGCGCGATTGGCTTCGAGATTGGTTCTGAAGTGACTGAGAGTATCAGCGCGGTACCAGGTCTTTCCTGCACGGTGAATGCTGTGCAGTCCGTAGGTCCGGTGGTGGGTGTGGTGAGCGAGTTCGGATCGGGTCAATCCAGTGATGCGAGCAGCATCTTCCGGTGTCAGCAAGTCGTCCTGCATGCGATCAACCACTCGTCACTCCTTTCGCGCGCGCTTCAAGGAAGTTTCGCAGATCGCTCACGATGAACTGGCGCTTCCACTTGATCGCCTTGCTCTTCAGGCCAAATGCCTTGGAGGCCGCGAGATATTCAAGATAGGAAGGTTCAAGACCCAGGATTTCAGCCGCTTCATTCAGCTGGAGGATGTCAGTGTCTTTGAGAGCAGCAAGCCTTTGAGGCATCGTCATATCGTCGTTTCGTCGTTTCAAGTTGGATGATGGCTACAGCGAGATGCGGCCAATCGGTCAGGCACAGAGTTGAGGGGGTAACGAAATCCGTGTGTGAACCCCGCGAGGGGGCAAGGACAAGCGGAACGCTCAGGGGCTGAGGACACCAAACCGACCCTGAGTGGGCATTTTGGCATCTACGATCCCCTCTCCCCCGGGGTACCGGACTATTTTACCGCACCCAATGCCTTTGCGTGAAAAAAACGTGAGTTTTCGAAATCAGGTCCGTCATGCGCGTCGGGCAAGCTAGAATCGGGGGCGATGGGCCAGCGGCCCGATCATGCCCTCAACCCGGTGGGCGACAGCCCGGTGTTCGAAAAGTCGCCGGGTTCCCTGTCCTTCTCCATGTCACCTGAGACTTCTGCCATGCAATGCACCGACTCCTCCACCGCGACCCGGTTTGCCCGACTGCTTTCGATGTCTTTGATGGCGCTGGCACTGGGCGCCTGCGCCTCAAAGTCCACCAAGCCTCCATCAAACCTGACCCCTGAGCACTACGCGAAAACCACCACGGTCACCCCGAAACCCGACCAGGATGCCATTCATCTCAACACGGAAAAAGGCTTCGAGGAACCCTATGAGGACAATCGGCATTACCGCGGCACCTATCTTCTTGCAGCCATTGATCGCAAGACGGGAAAAGCGGCCATCGGTGTCGATTTCATGCAGATGACGGACACACCCCGCAACAAGGTCGTGGTGACCTATGAGGCGCCTGAAGGCCTGATGCGTCAGACCATCTATGTCAAAAATGGCCGACGCCAGTGCCGTGAGAATGACTGTCGGTTCCTGGAATCGATCAGCATCCCGCTCAAGGAATCACTGGTCCGGCACTACGCCAAACTCTATAGCCCCAATCTCACCAGTCACTGGACCTACAAGATCGGGGAGGAATATACCGGCGAGATTTCCTATGCCGAGATGGCCGGCTTGATCGAGAGCATCGACCGCACCCGAAAGACGCTTCCCCCATCGAAGCAACCGGCAAACTAGTCACCTCAGCGACAGAGTTCGCAGGTATTGGGAATGCCGCGCAATCGATCCTTCTGGCTCTGACAACCGGCAAAATTCACCAGCAAGAGCAGGACGATGAGGAGCGGCCCGAGGGCCGCTCTTCGGGCGTTACCGGTTTTCATAGCGATTGAGATCAAAGACCGCGCCCTCCACCGGCATCAGTCGCGCCGCCTCCTGGTGAATCCGATCGCTGTGCGCCCAGAAACTAGGGTTCGTCCTTCGGACGGCAAACCGCGATGCAAGCGCGGCATAATCCTGTTCTGAACCCAGCGCGGCAATCCGTCGGGTGAACTCAGGAAGATCACTCTCCTTCACCTGATAGAACACATTGGGATACGCCCCAATAAAACCGCTGGCCACGAACAAGGTGTCCTCATCAGGCAATCGGCGATTCTTTTCGTTGAACAGCTCGGCAATATTGCTGTGCGCACTATTCCGCAATATCGTGAAATGTTGTTGGCCGCCCCGGGCACCCTCGACCATCAGGAAGGAGGATTCCGGCAGATAACTCAAAGGCCGTCCCTTGACCCCTGACAAAGCCGTCAGGGCCTGGGTTAGACCGGGTCCCAGCTGCTTGGGATTGAGATCGTAGCGGTGACTTTGGACGGCAGCGGTCCGGGTTTTCCAGAGTTCATAGAACTCGTTGAGGGGGTCCTGCGTCTTGTAGACAATCCCCGTTTCCTGATCAAAGGCATTGCGAGAGCCCTGGAGGTACGCACGGACCTCATCGGTCGCGCCACGGTACCAATGATCCCGTACGGCAATTCGGGCATTTTTGGGCAGGGCCATCAGCACATTGTGCTCAGCCTCCATTCGGAGAAAGTCCATGTACAACCGAGCTTCCAGTTGATGCCCCACGTTCCCAAAGACATCAAAGCCCGCCACCAGCAGATAGTGCACGCGCTCCAAGACTTCATAGCCGATAATCAGGGCTTTCTGGGGGTGTTCACCGAGTAGGCCCTTCTCAACCGAGGCACTGTCAAAATGTCGGAAAACGGTGAGGGTTGCATTGGGGTTCGTGCCATCGCCATCCCAGATGACATCCAGGGTCACCTGCGTGTTCCCCTTGAACATTTGATCCAGGTACGCCGCCTTTCTTTGCAGATAGGTGTTTTGTTCATCGGCGTAGCTCAGCCAGCGGCCTAGAAGGGCGGTGCTTCGATCTCGCGTCGGCAAATTCATGTGTGTCAGAACTTCCGAGAGGAACTGCGAGGAGTCTCGAAGCTCGGGAAGATTCGGATTCACAAACCCGATCCAGAAGTGATCATCAATCACATCCAGCGCGGTCTGACCCCGGCAGGAGGGGCCCTTGATGAATCCCATGACCGTGAACTGGGCCTCTTCCAACATGAGGCGATATCGCGAAGTCGGCGGAATCGCCTTGAAGGTGATGAAGGGATTGGAGGACGCATCCGGATCATAGCCCGGGAGCTGATCCACACGGTAAGGCGCATCAAGAAACCAGCTTCGAATATGCGCCATCTTCTGGTTATTCAAGGGATACGGCATATGGGTCTTGGAGACCAGCGTGGCCTCGATCGGCCGCATGCGGTAGTAGACCCGCGCCACACCCGGATCATCGTAGGGCCGTCGGGTTGCAATCAGCTGGATCGGCTGTCCCGGCGGCGATGCCGAGCGGACCAGCTCGAAAAAGGTGCCGGGCGGGAGATCATCGAAATAAAGATGCGCCAAAAACCAGTGCTCATAGACATACCGCGCCATCAGCCGCGACTTGAGATCGTCGGCGTTGAGGAAGGCCTCCCATGCCGCGATGCGTTGCTCGTACGTTGATTTCAAGGGTTTTTTGGGCGTTCCGGGCGCGCCGGCTTCAAGCCAGCGCAGCAGGGTCCGGGACTCTGTCGCGTTAAGGGCCGGGAAACCAAAGGGCATGCCCCAATCCGGGTGCTGGCGCATGGATTCGGCGATGGAATCCAGTCCTGCGCAGACTTGCGGGCGATCGAGCGAGAAGTCGAAGCTTTCCGCGGGCAGGATCCCTTCGTTGGGGCCCGGATGATCCGTCTTGAGCGTCACCATCTTGGCCAGAATCCCGGCTTTGATATTGGTCTCAGGATCCGGATTTCGCTCATTGAGGACGGCAAAGAACCCTTTTTTTCGCCACGCCGCATTGTTGTCCGCATCAAAGAAAAGACGCGTGGTCGGGACTTCGATCAGTCGGGCGGTGTCATAGATCTTTCGGGGATTGGCCCCCCGTGTGATGCCCTCGTAGCTCCCCAACTGAAGCTGGCAGGGCGCGTCATAACAGGCATGGCAGACCACGCAGCGGCTATCCAGCACCGGTTTGACATCGGCAACGAAGTCAGGCGCCGAAAGGGGCTTGGGAACCGGCGTATCGAAGCGGTCGGGATGCTCGGGCCCATAAAGCTGATCCAGGGCCTTGAGGCCCACGGTGGCACAGCCCACCGCCAAAACAGCAACAAGAATAGACAGGGTGATGCGCTTCATGTCGAGGGGTCCAAGCAAAAACTGGGTCCGAGATTAACAGGCTTGGCTTCAGTTTAGAATCGGCTCTCCCATTGATGACATGAATCCTTATGCATACGCTTCGACGCTTCTGGTTTGCGACTTGGGTACTGATGGTGATCGGCTGTTCCCATGAACCTTCACGACCACCACCCGATGAAATCCAATCCGAACTGGATCGCTTTGATGCAGGCGCTAGTTATCAACCTCGCGCATTCACGAAAGGCACCGAAGTCATCGAGCAATGGAAAAACGGCACCCGAACCCTCGAAATCCTCTTTGCGGCACCCGAAGAGCCTGGCCGTTATCCCCTGGTGGTGTACCTCCCCGGACTGGGCCAGGACGCAGGATCTGCCCCACTCTGGCGTGATGCCTGGGTCAAGGGTGGCTTTGCCGTCTTGGTGGTGCAACAAACCCGTGACGCCAATGCGCTCAGCCATCTGAGTGCGGCCGATCGACACGATCTCAAGTCCATCGGTCACGAACACTTCAACCTTCGATCTTTGGAGGCGCGCCTGTCGGATGTGATTTTTGCGATGCATGGCCTTGAAGAGCGAAACCGCCAGGGCAAGGCCCCGTTCAGTCAGGCACGGACCGATCAAATCGCCATTGCAGGCTTCGACCTTGGGGCCCAGACCCTTCAGGCGCTTTTGGGGGAGAACGTCAAAGGACTGACCCTTCATGAAACGCTGCCCCAGATTCAGGCCGCCCTGCTACTGAGCCCCCATGTTGATCTTGCAAAAGGGGGGATCCAGCACCGTTTCTCAGCCCTGACCACGCCCCTCCTCGTGACGACTGGTTCCGATGATCACGATCCGTGGGGAATGACCTCACCCTCGGTTCGATCTGCCCCCTGGCAGCAAGCCCACCCAGGCCAAAAAATACTTTTGAACCTGAACAATGGCACGCACCGGCAGTTGGCCGGAATTGAACCCAAAAGTGAAAAGCCGGAGGATCAGGAAGAGGATCCCGATGAGGTCCGCCACGCCGAGGAAGGTGAGGACGGCATGCTGTTTGGCAAGCGAGGACATGGCGGCTCCAAGGGCCGGACGACACAATTTGGGGATGCGCGACGGGGTTTTGGCCCCGGTTACGATCCCAGACACTATGGTCGCCAATTGGCCGCCATTCAAAAAATCAGCACCGCATTCCTGAGTGCAATCCTGAAGAAGGATTCGGGCGCTGAAAATTGGCTTCGGAATGAGGCGCCGGCGTGGCTCGGGTCAGCAGGCCAACTCAAATTCCGATAAATTCAGCATCAATCAGGATAGAGGCCGAGGGTCTCTGAAAATTGGCACTCGTCATCGTCATGACAGGCGATGACGTAGGTCACATGCTTGCCGCACCCCTCCACCCAGGTCCGATACTCGGTATAGAGAGGCTCGCCCCAATCGGACATCCGGACACTTCGAACAGGCCGTCCCGCTTTCGCTGACGCACATCCCAAATCCTTGTGCGCGCGTTCCTCACCCAGCGCGCGAACCTTCGCCGCATCGTCGCGATGCACGGCGGGAGCGTCCGACACACACCCGGAAAGGGTCCAGCCCAAAAGCAGAAAAGCGAAGTATTTCACGAGGGGATTCCATGGCCGAGGAACTGCCGATTCTAATCGGACTTTGCAACCCGAATGGCAAGTTTTTTCCCGCACCAACCGGGAGCAGGGCTGACCCATGGCCTGCAAGACCGGAGAAGCGATTGGGCATATCCACCGTCCACCGGGGCATTACCACCACCGCAGTACCCGAGGACGATCGGAATCGTTAACAAATCACGAGAAATCAATCACATTGTCGACAAATCAGGAACGGCATACATTGTGCTTATTCCTAATCATCCCCATCGCCTCCGGAACCCGTCGATGTCAAAACTCCAAAGAACGCTTCCCAAAACCGGCCTCGAAGGCCTCGTCGAGAACTGGCGATCGGATCTGATCTCGGGCTTCCTGGTGTTCCTGATCGCCCTCCCCCTCTGCATCGGCATCGCGATTGCCTCCGGCTTCCCCCCGATGTCCGGCATTATTACCGCCGTCATCGGCGGCCTGGTCGTCTCACGGATCAGCGGCTCTTATGTCACGATCAACGGTCCCGCGGCAGGACTGATCGTCGTGATTTTGACCTCGGTCCAGAGCCTTGGCGCCGGCGATAACATGGCCGGGTTTCGCTATACCCTCGCCGCGATCGTGGTCGCCAGTGCGTTTCAGATCCTGATGGGACTCTTGAAGGCCGGAAAGCTCAATGCCTATTTCCCGGCATCCGTGGTGCATGGGATGCTCGCGGCGATCGGCGTGATCATCATGGCAAAACAAATCCACGTCCTTCTTGGCGTCAAGCCTGAAAGCAAGGAAATTCTCGATACCATCCTCGAAATTCCGCACAGCATCGCCACCTTGAACCCCGCGATTGCCCTGATCGGGGTCGTCGGCATTTTGATCCTGACCCTCTGGAACACCACCCAGAACCGCTACCTCAAGATGATTCCGGGTCCCCTGATGGTCGTCATCGTCGGCATCGGTCTTGGCCATTATTTTGACTTGGGCACCGAGCACACCTACTCCGTCGGCAGCTATCACTGGCTCTTCCACCGTCCGGAATTCACGGTGGGCCCCAAGTATCTGGTTACCGTCTCAGATCACATTCTTTCCAGCTTCTATGCCCCCGATTTTGGCAAGCTCTGGACCACCGAGTTTCTGGCCGCTGTCGTGGCGATCTGCTTGGTCGGCAGTCTTGAAACGCTCCTCAGTGCCACCGCGGTCGATAAACTCGACCCCTACAAGCGCGAATCCAACCTGAACCGCGATCTCACTGCCGTCGGCATCGGTAACCTCCTCGCCGGCGCCGTGGGCGGATTGCCCATGATTGCGGAAATCGTTCGCTCCTCGGCGAACGTCAACAATGGGGCACGAACCGGTTGGGCCAATTTCTTTCATGGCGCGTTTCTTGCGCTCTTTGTCCTGTTCGTTCCGAGCCTGATCCATCAGATCCCGCTGTCTTCGCTTGCCGCATTGCTGGTCTTTACCGGATTCCGCCTCGCCTCGCCAAAGGAATTTGCGAAAACCATGCAAATTGGCAAAGAACAGCTCTTTGTTTTTACGTCCACGATCCTTGCCGTCATTGCGACGGATCTTCTGGTCGGCGTCCTCATTGGCATTCTGGTCAAGATCGGCATCCAGCTCAGCCGCGGCGTCCCTCTCTCCAACCTGATTCGAATCAACTTCCACATTGAAAACTCATCCCCCGGCGAATTCACTGTGAAAATCGAAGGTTCGGCGATCTTTGCCAATTTTGTAGGACTCAAGAGCGATTTGGCTGACCTCCCCTTAGGCCAATCGATCCTCTTTGACGTGACCGACGCGTCCTACATTGACCACACCGTGATGGAATTTATCGAACAGTTCACCCAAGACTACATCGATCGGGGCGGCCAATGCGTGGTCAAGGGGCTCGATGCCATGGTCGGCTACTCCGATCACCCCCTGGCGGCCCGAAAACGCAGCTGATCGGCATCGCATCCTCCAAAAAACGCGGGCTTGATCCCGCGTTTTTTCTTAGAATTGCTCGATGAATCACAACACCCCCGTCTCCGGCAGCCTCAGGGCCGTTGCCCTCTTTGAAGCCGCCAAGGGTGTTCTGACCCTACTGGCAGGATTCGGTTTATTGACTCTTCTCCATCGGGACGTCGAAGCCATTGCGGCGACCGTGATCCGGACGCTGCACCTCCATCCCGAGGGGCATTACCCGGCCCTTTTCCTCAAATATGCCGAAGAAATCAACGATGCCCGGGTCTGGGCCGTTTTTCTAATCGGGGTGGTCTATGCCGTGGTTCGATTTACCGAGGCGTATGGACTCTGGCATGAACGACCCTGGGCGGAATGGTTTGGGGCGCTGGCCGGTGGCATCTATATTCCCTTCGAGCTTTATGAACTCTCCTTGGGCGTCAGCATGGTCAAGGTATTGATCCTGATCATCAACGTCGTGGTGGTGCTGGTGATTGCCTACAACATCCAACAACGGCTTGCCCGATGCAGACCCCGTGGGCCAGGCAGACGAAGACGCCGCACCTGATCAGCCATCACCAGGCCATGCAACATACCCACGGAAAGCGCCTTCGACCCGGCGCGAAGCTCAGTTTGGCCCTCGGCCTCGCTCTCACCGTCCCCTCGCTTCTTCAAGCCGGTACGTCCTGTCATCCCGGGGATGCCAGAGACCCCCTCGCTTCAAAGGACCCCACCCGCGCGGCATCACTAAACGGGGAATGGGACTTGAAAGGGATTTGCCCTGGGCGCCCTGAAACGGCATCGCCGCCGAAGGCACCTGCTGTTGCCGCCGAAGCGCCCTTGGTCGAGAAGAATTACAAGCCGCGAATCAATTACCTCGGTCCCTCGGCAAGCTTCAGGCTGGATGAACTGACCCACCGGTCACTCTGGGAGGAAGGTCATCCCTGGAGCCTTAAACGCGCATGGGATCTACCGACATGGATATCCTTGACGTTCGAGGAGCGAGTCCGCTATGAAAGCTATGCAACCCCCTGGATTAAGGATACAACACAGGGTCAATACGGCATCCCGATTCAGTCTGTTGTGTGGTTCAAAGCCCACCCCACGGAGGACTTTCGTCTCGAAATCCAGTTTTGGGATGCCCGCCAATATGGCTCCGCCGATCCCAACAAGATCAACACCACCATGGTTAACGTGTTGAACCTTGAGCAGGTTTTTGCGGGCTGGGTGGATCACAACCTTTGGAATCAGGGCATCGATTCAGAATCCAAACTCGGCCAAATGCAGATGGCGGTCGGCAGCAATCGGCTGATTGGTATCGTGCCCTTCAAAAGCACCCAGTTCCAGTATGTGGGCTTTCAGAATCGACTCCGAAGTGAAACCCAAGGCTGGGAACTCCTCACCTTTGCCAATACACCGGTGGAGATGCTGCCGTCCAGCGCCAGTGCACTGGCTCAGAATACCTGGGTCTGGAACCGCCCGATCACGGATGCCGTCTTTGCGGGTGCCTTTCTCGACAAAAGCCTCTCGCCCTGGGATCACTTCGAGTTTTACTTCTACTACCTCCACGAAGGGATGGCTGCAAATCTCAGCCCGACGCTCTATACCCCGGGGTTTCGTGTCTTTCGCCAACCCAGAAAGGGCGAGTTGGATTTTGAAATCGAAACCATCGGACAGACGGGGCAAAAGCGGGTCAACTCCCAGGCGCCGATCCTGAGTGTAGGCTCCATCATGCAGCACGTTCAGGCCGGTTATACCTTTGACGCGCCCTGGACACCCCGATTCCTCCTGCAATGGGACTACGCCTCCTCCCACTTCGACTCGCTCTTTCCCTCGACCGTTTCAGAGTTTGGCCCCGACGGCATTCTCGCGCTGTTTGCGCGAAACAATATCAATACCCCAGGGTACCGTCTGTTCCTGAGCCCCTCACCGGACATCACCCTGTATGCCGCAAATCGTTTCTGGTGGCTGGCGGATGGAAAGTCGACGGAAGGTTGGTCCGGGGCCAGTCTCGTGGATACCTCAGGCCAAGCCGGGAACTATGTGGGACAAACCTGGGAATTGAATGGCCGTTGGGATGCCCACGAGAATCTCGCCGTCCAGGTGGGCTGGCAGGTGCTGATGAAAGGGAATTTTGCAGACTACGCGCCAGGCGCGCCAACCAATCTCGGTAACGTCAACTACTGGTACGTCGAAAGCCTGGTTCGCTTCTGATCGCGACCCGACCGAAATCAAACCCCCTCAAGGCGCCCCGGAGCTCGCTCATCCCTGAGCCCGAACACCGGAATGGGCTCAGTGTTTTGATCTCGGAATGGCTGAATTCACACCGACCCGCGTCTCTCGGGGTCGGTGCAAAGCCCCCGGGCTCTTAATGCGAATGCGTTACTCCAGCTTCAGTCGGGGGTTCATGGCCCTCCCCTGCAGGTTCGGGCGAGGGTCCTGAAGGCCCATCATTGCCGTGGCTCAGCCGCATCATGACCGCAAAGAACATCGGAATGAACATCACCGCCACACAGGTGGAGCCGAGCATGCCTCCAATGATGCCGGCGCCGACCGAGTGCTGCGCGTGAGCCCCTGCACCGTTACAGGTGACCAGAGGAACAGCACCAAGGATAAAGGCGATGGAGGTCATCACAATGGGCCTGAACCGGAGCTTCGCCGCATGCAGCGCCGCATCACGGTAGTTCATGCCTTCCTTCTTGACGGCATCAATGGCGAATTCGACGATCAGAATGGCGTTCTTGGCCGATAGACCGATCAGCGTCAACAGACTGACCTGGAAGTAGGTGTCATTCGGCATCTTGTACATCAGCAATACGGCTGCTGCGCCGAACAGGGAGAACGGCATGCCCATCACCACGACGATGGGCAGTGTCCACATCTCAAAAAGTGCTGCAAGAATCAGAAACACCATGATCAGCCCCAGGGACAAGGCCACTGCAGACTGATTACCGGCAATCAATTGCTGATAACAGAGTCCGAACCATTTCACGGCATAGCGGTTCCCCAAAACTTTGGGGACCTCGCTCTCGACAATGTCCATGATCTCACCGGTAGTGTGACCATCCGCTTCATTCGGATCCACAACGATCTGACTGGCCAAAAAGTCGTTCAGTCGGGTCACCACCTCGGCGCCGGTGGTTTCGGTCACCGTCATGATGTTGCCTGCCGGAACCATCTCGCCATCGGAATTCTTGATAAAGACCGTATTGAGGAGCTCTGGATTTTTGCGGTAGTCGTACTGACCGGTGATTTCCACCCAGAAGATATCGGCCCACTTGGTAAAGAAGTTGATGTAGTACAGCCCGAAAATACCCTGCAATGAGTTGTAGGCATCTTCAAAGCCGACCTTGTAGTAGTAAGCCTTGACCGGATCGACATCGACCCGAAGTTCAGGGGTATCCACTTCATAAAACTGGGTGGCTTTCTTGACGGCCTTGAAGTTCTTTTCAAGGTGCTGGGTAATTTTCACGGAATCGTCGTGAAGATCCTGCACCGTCAAAGGCTGTGTCGCCTGCAGATAGAACGTGGCACCACCACCCGGACTCAGTCCGCGAACGGGCGGCTGATTGAAGGCATAGGCCGTGATGTTCTTGTTTTCGTCATTGATCTTGCGCGTCTCCTCGATAGCGGCATCAACGGTCTCATTCGCCATATCTCGGTCATCTTCACCCGCAAGACATCCCATGATGGTGGAGGTATTGGTCTTGTAGGTGCCGTTGTCGATGATGTCCTGCGATCCGAGGACCACGAGACGATCAAGATAAGGAATCCTCGCCATCATCTTGTCGGCGATTTTGTTGGACTCCTCGACGCTGTAGCGGAGCGCGCCACCTGGATTCACGTGGGTGACGTTATAAAAATAGCCCATATCTTCCAATGGCATGACGGATGTCGGAATCCTGAGGAACATGCCGATCGTCAGAAGGAAAATCACCAACCAGAAACTCAGGCAGGCCTTGCTGTGATCAATGATCCAGGTGACCGTTGCCATGTAGGCGGCCTGAAGCTTTGCAAATGCCCGGTCAAAGACCCGGAAGAAAAGCACCTTTTCCTGTCCTTCCACATGATGCACGTTGCGAAGGAAGATGACACAGAGTGCCGGCGTCAGAGTCAGCGCAACAAAACCTGAAATGATGACCGAGATCGCGATGGTGACCGCGAACTGCTGCATCATGATGCCCTGAAAGCCGCCGAGGAAGGCGACGGGAACGAAAACGGCGTTCAAGACCATGACGATCGCAATGACGGGCGCCTGAACTTCACGCATCGCCTTGACGGTTGCATCAAAGGAGTTGAGGCGATCCTCGGTCATGATGCGCTCGACGTTTTCCAAAACGACGATGGCGTCATCCACCACAATACCGATGGCCAGCACCAACCCGAAAAGGGACAGTGTGTTGATGTTGAAACCACTGGCATAAATCCCGGCAAAGGCCCCGATGACTGCAACCGGAATCGCCAGAATCGGGATGATTGTTCCACGAAGGTCCTGAATGAACAGAAAGACCACACAGAAGACCAGAAGAAACGCGATCAAGAGGGTTTCGATAACGCCTTCAATCGCCTGATAAACGAAAATCGATGAATCATAGTGATAGAAGTACTTCATCCCCTTAGGGAGGAAGGCTTCAATTTTTGCCATGGCTTCGGCCACTTCAGCCTTGGCCTTGAGCTGATTGGCGCCGGGGACGAGATACAGCTGAAGCGAGACCGCTTCGAACTTGTCGACCTTGCCGGTCTCGTGATTTCGCTTGTGAACAAAGAAATAGTTGTTGTAGCTGTTGGCATCCATGATGACTTCAGCCACATCCTTGAGCCTCACGATCTGGCTCTGACCGTTCAGTGTCAGGTCATTGGGTTGGGTCTTTTCCTGATTTTTCAGATCGACAACGTCCTTCCCGTCCATGTTGGCGCGAATGACGATGTCCTGGAACTGCTTCACATCGGTGTAATAACCGGTCGTCGTGATCAGGAAGTTCGATTTTTCAGGACCGTAGGTGGGCGGCATCGCGTTCTGCCCGATGGCATACTGGCTGCTCTGATCACGGACCTTGGCGATGATCTCGGGAATACTGATCTTGTAGAAGGCGAGCTTCTTGGGGTCCACATTGATACGCACCGCGTAAGAACGCTGACCCAGAATGTTGACGAAACCAATCCCATGCAACTGCTCAATGACGGGATAGATGAAGCGCTGAACGTAATTGGCAATGTAGAGGGGATCCGGGGAGCCGGTTTCGGAATAGAACGGGATCACCTGGAAAAGGTCAGGGACCATTTTACGGATTCGGATGCCCTGCCCTCTTGCCTGCTCCGGGATGTAGGAGTTCGATGCGGTCAGTGATCGATTCAGGGTATCGGCTTCGACGACGCCCAGTTCCGTTCCCACATCAAAGTACACATTGATGGACACGCTGTTGCTGCCGTTTTGGCTGGCAGACTGCATGTAGATCATGCCTTCGGTACCCGCAATCTGATCTTCGATCGGCGCGGTGACGGCATTGGCGATCGCCTCCGAGCTTGCGCCCGGGAAGGTCGAATTGATGTTGAGAACCGGCGGAATGATGAGCGGGTATTGGTCGATGGGGGCATAGATCGCCGCCATGACGCCCCCGATCACGATCATGATCGAGCAGACGATCGACAGAACCGGTCGTGAAATAAACTTCTCGGAAAACATCAGGGACTACTCCTTAAAGTTCCGAGTCATGGACAGACTGGGTTGGATCCTCGCCGGTTTGCGGGGCAATTTCCTTCTGCGACGTGTCATCCTTGGTCAGTTCATCGACCACGATCTGATCGCCTTCCTGGATTCGAACCCCCCCATTGACCACCACTTTCATGCCGGGACTGAGACCGGCATCGACCAACTGGGTCCCATCCAAAAGATACTTGCCTGCGGTGATCCGCTGCTTTTTGACCTTATCTCCATCCAGAACAAAGACAAAACTCGAATCGCGATCACGGAAGATGGCTTCCTGTGGGACGACAAAGGCATTCAGGACCACCAGATCGCGGAGGAACACGTGAACGAACTGTCCCGGAAGCAGTTTGTTCTTGGGTAGTGAGTTATTGTCGATCGAAGCACGAAGCTGCCAGACACCATCCGAGAAGGACACTCGAATGTCCCTGAATTCGACTCGGCCGGCGGAGGGGATCTTGGTGCCATCCGCCAAGGTCAGATCCACGCTGAATCGATACTCGTTGGGCACCTGAAAATGGCCGTCAAGACCGCCATTTTCAATATCGAGTCGATCGAGTTCCGGCATGGAGAAGGCGACATACATGCTGTCACGGGAGTTGATGACGTTCAGCTGGGTCTGGAATGCGGTCACCATCATGCCTTCGGAAATCATACGTTCCGAAATGTATCCCGTCGCAGGCGCGCGAACCGTGCAGTACTCCAGGTTCAGCTTGGCGTTATTGACGTTGGCAAGGGCCGTTTTGAGGTTACCCGCAGCTGCCTGATAGTTGATCAAGGCCGTATTGACGTCCTGAACGGAGGTCACATCCTTGTTGGTCAAGCTCTGGTAGCGCTCATAGATGATGCGATAGTTGTCGTTGGCTGCCTGATCTTTCTGCAGCTGCCCTTCGGCATTCTGGAGGGCAAAGAGATAGGGTCGACGATCGATTTCATAAAGCGGCTGATCCTTTTTGACCAGCGTGCCTTCCTTGTAGAGTTGCTTGAAGATGGCACCGCTGACACGCGGAATCACCGGGTAGTCGATGACGCCCTGAACCACACCCGGGTAACTGAAGACGTATTCGACGTTATGCGGCTGCACTTCCTGCGCATTGATGTGCTGCAATGGCGGGGGTGGCGGTGCCTCCTTGTGACAGGCGCCAAGAAGGAGGGCAGCCCCCAGTGCAAAAAGAAACGAGGAATGTCGCATGGCCTGATTTCCTAGAAAAGATCGCCGAAGCGATGTCCATCACCGAGGTCATGGGCATCCTCGGTATTGTTGACTTCATAACCGCCGCCCAGGTCCTGATACAGTCGGACGATGCTGAGGAGCTGGTTTAATTTGCTCTGCGCGGCCTGAATGCCGGCCTGATTCATCGTGACTTTGAGGTTGAGCACTTCCGGCATCCCCACAAGGCCCTCCTTGTGGCGGGTCTCCTCATTCTCGAAGCGCTGGCGATTGGTCTCAAAGTAGAGCAGCATCTGTTCGAGGCTTTCGGTGTACTTCTCATGCGATGCAAAGTCGCTGTCAACGGAGGCGAAAGCCCCACGAACCGTTTGCTGATAGTTGTAGTAATCGGTGTAGTACTGGCCTTTCGCCGATTCGATGGCCCCGAACTGGCCCAAATTCACGATGGGCATGCTGAGACCGCCCTGATACTGCCAATAGCTTTCTGGATTGGTGAACAAGGTTGAGAGCGCCTGCGAGCTCTGACCCACGGGCGTCGTCAAGCTGATGGTCGGGAAAAAGAAGGACGTATTCACGCCGATGTTCGCATTGGAACGACGCAACTGTTCCTCTGCCGAAAGCACGTCTGGCCGGTTCATCAACACCTTGGAAGGGAGATTTCCGCTGATGATCGACTTGTAGGGGAGCGCCATAAAGCCCTGCCCCTCAGCAACAGGCCCGGGATTTTCGTTCAAGAGCAGATGAATGGTGTTCCCTAACCGAACGATGTTGTACTGAATGACCGGAATTTCAGCCCGCGCATCCGCCAGTTGCAGCGAATATTGGCGCAGTGCGAAGGCTGAAATCAGGCCTTCCTTGTGGGCTTCAGTGTACTTCTTGACGATCTCATCCAAGGCCTCGACCAGGCTTTTCTGAAGTGCCAGCCGATACTGTTCCTCGCGGAGGCTAAAGTAACTGCCGGTGATCTGGCTGATGATTCCCAACCTGACGGCGTTCTTTGCTGCACGTGTGGCGGCAAGATTGGCTTGCGCCTGCTCCTGGGTGCGGAGCTGCTGAAGGATATTGATCGAATAATTCGGAATGAAACCTGCCGTGAAACCGCTATTGAAAGGCAGTTTCGCGCCCGTGACCATGTTGGTGTCATTCACCGAGATATAGCCTGCACCGCCATCCACTCGCGGCACCCAGCGCATTTCGATCTGGTGAAGTATGCCTTTGGCCTGGAAAATATTGCCCAAAGCAGCCTGGACGCTGTTGTTCTGGACCAGCGCGCGCTGGATCAGGTCATTGAGAACGGGATCCTTGAAGCGGTCCCACCAGGCCATCTCGGGCAACGGAACACCATCAATGCGAGCGAGATGGTCCTTGCTTTTCCAGTCTTCGGGAGTTTCGAGTTGCGGCTTTTCATAGTTCGGCCCCCAGATCGCACAACCTGGAAGCGCAATGAAGGCCGACAACAAGAGCCAAGACAGGATTCTGCGGGGTCGTTTCACGGGGGCCTCAAGCATTCCCTTTGATGGATGTCCAGATCCAGATCGGATTGAGAAAATAGGCATCGAACCTGGCGGCATTGGTCTAAGTAGTATCGCGTATTGTACCCGCTAGTACCCCGCTTGCGCGGATTTCAGGGGCCATCGCCTTCTCGCTGCAACACCAGCGCCTGTTGCTGTTTCTTTTCATAGATCGCAAACGCAGAGATGCGCCGCGACTCGAGAAAACCCACAAGCCCGGTGTCCTCGGCATAGAAGTAATACTGACGATGCATAATCTCAGCCGGGCCGACCTTGCCACGACTGTCCAATCGCACCAGCGTCGTGTCGTATTCCCCGGCGGGCACCCTCGCGTGGAAATTCCCCAAATGCGTCAGGGTGACCGAGAGTTCTCCACTGTGCCGGACCTTATCCGGGTGCGCGAGATCCAGAACCCGAACCTTGCAGGTGGCGGTGACCGACTGCCCTGGCATGAGCCCCTTGGGAAGAAGCGGCTTGGGGGGTTGAAACTCCGTCCTCACCCCTTCTTTTCGATCCAGCGCGCCGACAATGCGAACGCCCTGCCCCTCAGACAGTTCCAAGAACTGGGATTCGTCGGCATTCAACTGATACTCAAACCGGGAAACGCCCTCCGCCTCAGCGCCCCCCCCCGAATATCGATGCAATTCTTCCGATGCCGCGCCACCCTCAGGAAGCACCCGATAAAGATGCGATGAATCTTCGGGAGCCAACAACGCACGCGGCTCGTCCAATGCCTCCGACGCAATCGGGTGATAGCGAAGCATCCCCTGGAATCCTTGCTCCAGAATCCGACGATCTTCAGCGGTAAAGGCCTCAGGTGCGCTCTCCATCGCGAGGACCGGCAGCCCAAGGAAAAAACCGATCAGGAGACCCTGCAACATGCGGTGAATTGTAGAGGAGAGGCGCATCGTCAGGCTCGCCGGGTGTGACGGGATTGAAAACGCTCCCACTCGCGAAGCAGGGCCGGAAGTACGAGCATGCTGCAAAAGAGTGTCGCCAAGATGCCTATCGTCAGCATGACCCCCATGCTGGCCATTCCCCGATGCGGCGCGACGGAGAGATTGCCAAAACCACTGATATTGGTCAGCGCGCTCAGGAGCACGGCCAGTGCCGTGCTGGTGTGCAGCAAGACACCATTTTGAGGCGGCGCAGTGCGGTAGCGATGCACCATGTGAATGCAGTTATCCACACCCATACCAAAAATCAGCGGCAGCGCGATGATATTGGCAAAATTGAAGGGAACCCCCCATCGCACCATGAAGGCCCCGGTCAGGACGGAGGCCAATAACAAGGGCGCAAGAACCAGGACCACATCAATGCGCCGCTCCATGGTGAAAAAAAGGACCGCTGTAATCGCCAGAATCGCAAGGCCGAAGGCTTCCAGAAAGGCGCGGACCACCGCTTGACTGGATTCCAGAAACAAGACCGGGGTCCCCGTGGCATGGGGCGCGATTCCTCGCACCTGGTCGACAAAGCGGCGCATCGCGGAGGGATCATGCAGATCCTCGCGCGGGCGGACATCGACCCGCCAGAGGCCATCGCTGTTGATCCAGCGGGACTTGAGGTCGAGGGGCAGTGAATCGATCGTGACCGGACCCGCTTTCAGCGCATCCTGAAGCCGATCCAGATTGGGACGCAACTCGCCTACCAGCATGCGACCCAAATGACTGAGATAGCGTGAGCGAGCGGCCTCATCCAATCGGGTCAGATGATCCAGCGTGCGCGCCAGATTCAGCGACAAATGCGTTCCTTGAGATGCATCATCGCTATTCGGATGCCGATAGAGATACATCGCAAGATCGGCCTGAAACCCCCGAAGCGTGGTCAGGGAACGCTCGGGATCCTCATCAGACAATGTCTCGGTAGTCGCCATGAGCCCTGTGCCCAAAGTAACCGCCAGCTGATCAATGAGGAGTAATTTTTCGTCCTGCGCATCAGGAATAAAGTCCTTGAGCGTAACGACGCTATCGACTGTCGAAAGCCCTGAGAGCCTGGCTTTCAGCGCGTCTGCCTCCGCTTCATTGGCCGCCAGGACTGCCAAAGACCACGGCGACTGCCCCCCGTCCTTGAGCAACTCCCGGAACGTCTGGACAGATTCACTGGCAGGGTCCTGAAGGTTGAGGGGATTCTGATCAAAACGGCTTTTTTCAAGCTCAAGACTTGAGCCCACACCCAGAAGGGCCGCGCCGATCAGGACGGCTCTTGAATGACGAATCGGATAGCCCAGCACATGACCGGCAAAACGGGACATTCGCCCTTCAGGCACTGCATTCCGGGCTCTGTATGCCGTGGGCCGTCGAAGACAGAGAAAGGCCGGCAAAATCAAAAGGGTAATGAAGAGGCTGATGAACATGCCGGCACCCGAAATGATCCCAAGCTCTGCAACGCCCCGGTAACTGGTCGGAATAAAGCAGAAAAAGCCGATGGCTGTCGTCAGGGTTCCGATTTCCAGAGAGCCTCCGACATGCCTTACCGCTCGCTTGAGCGCTGCCCGATGATGACGGGAGGACCCTGAAAGCTCACGGTAGCGCAGGCAGAGATAAATCGCATAATCGGCACCAATCCCGATGTACATGACCGAAAAAGCCACTGAAATCAGGTTGAGTTGCCCCAAGGCGACGGTTGCAAAAAAGGCCGTAAAAATCAGTCCAAGGATCAGCCCAACCTGAACGGCAAAAACCAACCACAGCGAGCGCAATCCGATCAACATCACCAACGCAACGCCCGCAAAGGATCCGAAACTCGCCATTTGCGCCCCGACACTTGCGCTTTTGAGCTCATCAATGGACAGTGCCGCCGCGCCGCTGATACGAAGTTGAATGCCTTCCTGCGCAAAACCCAAGTCATCCCCCGCCGTCCGGATGGCTGCAATCATGGCCGCTCCCGGAGCCAGCGAGCTGAATTCGACCTTCGGCATCACCTCCATCAAGACTCTTCGATCCTTGCCCGTGCGGACGCCCGACATCTCCTCACTCCAGGAGAGAGGTCGATCAAGTCCCATCAAGGCATCATCCAAGGTGGCTGCCAACCCTTGGAATAGCGAACTGAGGTCCATGTCTGTCGGGCGTTCTTGCGTCAGCGCACGGCGCAACAGGCGAAACGTGCCAGAAAGGCTTGGATCCTGAGCAATATCGGCCAGAAACGGCTGCGCCTGAGCCAGCCGTTCGGTTTTCAGCTCAAGCGCTTCCAGATCCTGAAATAAAAGGGCATGCTGTCGGAAAAACGCGTCTCCGGGCGGATAGAACACCCATTCGAAATGGGCATGATCCTCACCCAGACGCACCGCCAATCGATCCGCAGCGTCCCGCGCTTGATCCGGGGTGGGCGCATCAATGACCACCACGACAGAATCCCTAAAAGTCGGGAAAGCCCGCTCATAGGCCAGCTTGTCCTGACGCCACGGCAGGCTATCGGAGAGCACATTGCCGGGATAGGTATTGATTTTGAGGTGATGAATCGTATGAAAAAGTGCCCCCGCTGCAGCCAGCAAAGACACAGCGATGACCCATCCGGCGTGGCGCGTTGACCACTCGAACCACTGAGATAAGCTGTGATCAATGCGTACCTTGATCCTGTAGCCTTGCTTGCCTATTCTCACCCGTAATCCCTCTGAAGGATGCTCACCCTGATTTAGCCTCAAGAATCGATCGACTCCGTGCCCAATTTTCTCACGTCCCACGCCTTGGAGATTGCTCGAGGACTGGCTTTTTGCTCTCTCTTCGGCCTCTTGCTGGCCTTAGGCCTTCAAACACCTTTCAAAGCCTTGAAATCAGCCTTGGTCGGCGCACACCTTGGCGCCCCGGTCTTGGGGAACTTTGTTCTCATTCCGGTCCTTGCCGCGGCGATCATCCTCCACGCCGATCTGGAGCAAAACGACGCCCAGGCTCTCATCTTTCTGGCCTGTGCGCCCTTCGCGCCGGTCGTTCCCTTGTTTGTGCGAATGGCCAGTGGCCATCTGGCACTCGCAACCGGCATCACCGGCCTGTTTCCCGTGTTTTCGGCGCTCCTCACCCCCTGCGCAGTCACCTTGAGTTTCTGGCTGATTCGGGCTGCCGGCCACGAAATGCCGTCGGGACTTGTCATTCTGGAACTTCTGGCCGCCTCGATCACCGGCCCGCTCATGCTCGGCATCGGTTTTCGCGGATGGTTTCCGCGGTTATCCGATCGGATCCAGAAACCCATGGAGTGGCTGTCCGAAGCCATCGGCGTTCTCTCCCTAAGTTACCTCAGCACCCTGGAGGCCGGACATCTTGCGGCCTTCCAACTGCGTGAGGCCGGACCTTTCGTGGCCTTTTACGAGATGTCATTTGTCATCGGACTGGCGCTAGGCCAAGGCCCTTTTAAAGATCGCGTTGTCATGGGATTCGGGACAGCAAACCGCAATATTGGCCTTGCGATCCTGCTCGCCGCTGCGACGACGAACCATCCCGACCTTCTGGGGAACGTGCTGGCACAAAGCCTTTTGATGCTCACCCTGGGCTTGATTCATGTCGCGCTCGTCCGGCTGAGCTTATGCTCCGCCCAATTCTGCGGCTGGATCGGCTCGGACAAACCCTCGAGCCGCTAGGACGTGACTCAACTCCGCATAGATCGACTCACGATCGACGCCAAAGTCCTCCAGATGGTAACGGTGTCCACTCTGATAGGTTTTCTGGCGTTGTTGCTGCGCATCAAGCCGCGCACGATATTCGGCTGAAATCTCCCACCCAAAGTTTTGATAGATCGCTTCGACCGTTCCACGGGGGTCCTTGACCAAATGCCGGTAATCCACCGTGTACATTTGAGAGGCTGGACGTTCTGCGGCGAAATCGTAGAGATACTTGTACCAAGCCGTCGACAGGGTCGCGTAGTCCCTCGAAATCTCGCCATCCTGCGGTATTTCGGGCGAGTGCGCCTTGAGTGCCGGCATCATCAGACTGATACTGGATGCGATCGAGTCTGCAGGATCTCTGAGAATCGTGATGAACCTCGCATCGGGAAAGGCCTCCAGGATGGAGGCAACCGCCCCAGAAGAATTGGTCGACTTGATCAGGAGCGTTTTCCCCTGACCGCTACTGAAAACCAGCCGCTGAAGACAGGTTCGATAATAGTGCATCAGCGCGCGCCGATCCTCGATCGGCAGTCGATCTGGAAAGCCCAGTTCCCAAAGTGCCTTCACATAGGGGAACAACATGTAGATCGCCTCGCAGGCAAAGGCGTAGAGGTAAAGCGCCCCGTCTTCTTCAGGGGCATCCAATCGCATGGTATGGAGATTATCCCACCCTCCGAACCAGCGCTTTTCACACCAACCCAAAAGCCGCCCAATCGGTCGACCCAAGCGCCGATCCACACCCAAGCCCCACTGGATGCATCGCTCGGTCAGCACCGTTGGCAAAATCGTCTGATACATCTTCCAGAAGACGAATCGCGACTGATCCAGCGTCAGGAGCTTTTGTAAAAAGGACGTTCCGCTTCTTGGCGGGGCAATAATGAAAACGGGGGCCACGATAGGGGTCTTCTCTACCTCTCGCCAAATCAGCGTATCCAGCCAACGCAAGACTCTCACCCCAAAGACGAAGAGGAGATACAGGGACGTGAACGAGAGAACGTAGAACCAACGCCGCCAACGAAAGGGTTGACCCAAAAGCGACAACTTCAGCGCTTTGAAAAATGAGACGTGATTGAAATACATGAAACCAAGGATATAAATGGGGCAATTGAAGACCGGCGCTGCAGCACCCTTTGAGGGTTTCGGCGTTTTCTAGGGCAATGTCCGCGAAATCGGTTTCCCTTCCCGGATCCACTCGCTGATGCCTTTGCCCAAGTGAAGAATCTTGCGATCAGGCCACTCCGAAGCCAACATCTTGCCCGCTTCCCCGCTGCGATGACCCGACCGGCAGACCAGGACCACAGGCGTTTTCGAATCGGGTGCAAGCCCACGCAACGCTCGATTAAATCCCGACAGATCGTAATGGCCTTCGCGGTCATAAAACGTCACGGTTTTGCTCCCGGGAATGACGCCGGTTGCCTTCCATTCTTCAGGAGTCCGGATGTCCACAATCAGCGCCCCCTGGGATTCCAGTTTCTGCAACTCATCACCGGTCAATGAAGACAAACCGTCTGCCCGGACACCCGCACTTGAGAGACTGACCACAAGGAAAATGAATCTCAGTATTCGCAACATGGTTTACCGCGCATGAATAGTCAAAAAAGCCATCTTAGTCGATGCCATGGTTGAATTGAACCAATTCCCTTAAGCTTTAAAGGGATAACTGAGTGAAAATCTCGGGAACTTTTTGATCCCAGAATGAACAAACCTCCGACTGGGATTGTTTGGCTTTCCTCAGGAGGGGAAACAGGTAACCATCCTGGATTGCAACGTCCGATTACGTGGCCATGCGTGCTTAATCCCAGCGCTGCTCGCCCCGATAACAATATGAATAGAGGTTAACCAGATGTCGATTAATTTTGGAAACAGCGATCAATCTTCCGCTTCGGCCCTTTCCAACATCAAGTCAAACCCGATAGCACTTTATGGCGGAATCGCCGCAGTGGTTATCGGCGGCCTTGGTTTCCTTTTCATGGGTGGTAACTCCCAGTCAGAAGCCCGAAACCTTTCCCTAAGCCAAGGACAGGACGTGGTGATTGAGAACCCCAATGGTGGTCTCAGCCATATCACTGCAGGCCCCGGCATGATGAGCGCCTCAGTCTCTGAAGAAGATCGCGAACAAAGCATCTGTACGGCGAAACCTGGTACCCGTGGCAAGGTTGAAGAAGTTCAGGTCATCGACCTCCTTTCTTACGTCAAGGTCACCATGACAGATGGTGATTGCGAAGGAAAATCCGGCTGGACGACCAAAACCAATATCAAGATCTCCGGCTGATTCCATTCAGACAGTCGATAAAAACCGCCGGGAGATTTTTCGATTTCCCGGCGGTTTTTTTATGCTTCATTCCGGATAATCAGTCGCTTAGATTCGACAAAATAACGTTTTAATAAATTAATACTTCCCAAGATCCTTATTGCGGTTTTATACTAATAACCTCTTATTTACCCCCTAAGGATTCCACATGAGCGACAACTTACTTCATCTCCCCCTTCACGAACTGGCCGAACTCGTTCAGAAAGCCGAAAAGGCTCTCGCTGAGAAGAAAAAGAGCGAACGTAAGAATGTCATTGCCAAGATCAAGGAACTCGCTGATTCAATTGGTGTATCAGTAACGATTCATGAATCCGGCGTTAAGGCCGTTTCTTCCAGAAAAGGTAGCAAGGTCGCTCCGAAATACCGTAACCCGTCGAATCCGGAACAGACTTGGACCGGTCGCGGCGTTAAGCCCCGTTGGTTGCGTGAATTTACCGACAAGGGCCGCAAGATCGAGGATTTCCTCATCTAAAGTCGGATGCCCCGCCGCATCGCTTGCGGCGGGCCCCCGTGCTCCGTGATGGAGCGCCGATGACTGAATGACCTGTCACGCAGAGAGATCTTCCCCATGGCTGAGCAGACCAAACCGCGCACCCGTAAGGCCCGCACAACGACCAAGCCGGAGGCAGCCCCTGCCCCCGCCAAATCCACCCCGCCGACCGCCATCATCGAAGAACAGACCCTCAGGGCCATTCTGGCGTGGATGAACATCGTCGATGACTGGACCATCGCGGGCTACCAAAACAAGTTGCCTCGTTGGGTTTATGCCCTGGTGGCGTTTTTGATCCTGACCTGAAGCCTGATTCAGTTTGTGAATGATTTGTGAATGAATTGTTGACAGATTAAATTGGTTATCTAACAATGTCGTTCCCGGGACATGGACCACCCGGAAAAAACAAAAAAAATGACGACAGGATGTCCAGCCCACCACTTGGGTTGATACAGAGCTGGGTTCTGGCGATCCTTCAGATCCCCCGCAACGAAGTCGTACCACCCCCCCCGCGACTTCAATGACGGTTCGCCAGAATTCTTTACCGAATTCTTAAATCCCCCCTTTGCATTTGTCGCGTCCCTCGAGGACCTCTATTCGTTCGCCTTAAATTTCGAGCACGCAGAAAAAAACCGCGGCCACAGGCTGTGAGCGCGGTTTGATCCTCTCTGGATCCCGCCTGCATTGAGGCGAGACCCAGGAAGATTGGGGGCTTGGCGAAGACTTAGTAGTCGCCCATGCCACCCGGGGGAAGCGCCGGCGCATCCTTTTTAGGCAGCTCGGTGACCATGGCTTCGGTCGTCAGCATCAGTCCCGCGATGGACGCAGCGTTCTGAAGTGCTGAACGGGTGACCTTGGTCGGATCGAGAATACCCATGGCGATCATGTCGCCGTACTCTTCCGTCGCCGCGTTGTAGCCGTAGGCACCGGTACCTTCGATCACCTTGGCCAGAACCACTGAAGGCTCGACGCCGGCATTGGCGACAATCTGACGCAGCGGCTCTTCGATAGAGCGGCGCAGAATGCTGACACCGATCGTCTGATCATGATTGCTGCCCTTGAGATCCTTCAGCGCAGCGATGGCACGAACGAGGGCAACACCGCCGCCCGGAACAATGCCTTCCTCGACGGCAGCGCGAGTAGCATGGAGCGCATCCTCGACACGAGCCTTCTTTTCCTTCATTTCAATTTCGGTGGCCGCACCGACCTTGATCACGGCAACACCGCCGGAGAGCTTGGCAACACGCTCCTGGAGCTTTTCGCGATCGTAATCGGAGCTGGTCTCTTCGATCTGGCGACGGATCTGCTCAACCCGCGTACGGATCGCTTCGTTGCTACCGGCACCATCAACAATAACGGTGTTCTCCTTGTTGATCTGGACCTTCTTGGCCGTACCGAGATCCGTCAATTCCACCTTTTCCAGCGAGAGGCCAACCTCTTCAGCGATCACGGTGCCGCCCGTCAGAATCGCGATATCTTCCAGCATGGCCTTACGACGGTCACCAAAGCCCGGTGCCTTGACGGCAGCGACCTTCAGGATACCGCGCATGGTGTTGACGACCAGCGTGGCAAGGGCTTCACCTTCGACATCTTCAGCCACGATCAACAGTGAGCGTCCTGCCTTGGAGACCTGTTCCAGCGTGGGCAGAAGATCACGGATGTTTGAGATCTTCTTGTCGTGGAGCAGGATGAAGGGGTTGTCGAGTTCGACGCTCATCGTCTCCTGTTCGTTGACGAAATAGGGCGAAAGATAACCGCGATCGAACTGCATGCCCTCAACGACGTCGAGTTCATTTTCAAGGCCTGAACCGTCTTCAACCGTGATGACGCCTTCCTTGCCGACCTTGTCCATGGCTTCGGCAATGATATTGCCGACGCTTTCATCGGAGTTGGCGGAGATCGAACCGACCTGGGCGATTTCCTTGCTGGTGGAACAGGGCTTGGAGCTGGCCTTGAGGGCATCCACAGCGACCGTTACCGCAAGATCAATCCCACGCTTGATATCGGTCGGGTTGGCACCCGCCGTAACCGACTTCAATCCTTCACGGACGATGGCCTGCGCCAGTACGGTCGCCGTGGTGGTTCCGTCACCCGCCACATCATTGGTCTTTGAAGCAACCTGCTTCACCAACTGAGCGCCCATGTTTTCGAACTTGTCAGCCAGTTCGATTTCCTTGGCGACAGAGACGCCGTCCTTGGTGATGGTCGGTGCACCGAAGCTCTTGTCGAGAACCACGTTGCGACCCTTCGGGCCCAAGGTCTGCTTGACCGCATCGGCCAGTACGTTGAGACCCGCCAGCATGCGGTGGCGGGCGTCTTCTGAAAATTTAACTTCTTTAGCTGCCATAACTCTTAAATTTCAATGAAACTGAGATAAAAGGGATGAATGAAAAGCTCAGCCGATGATGCCGAGGATTTCGTCTTCGCGAAGCACCACATACTCGATGCCGTCGAGTTTCAGTTCGGTGCCGGCATACTTGCCGACCAGAACCTTGTCGCCGGCCTTCACGGTGAGCTTGCGGATTTCGCCGTTATCCAGAGACTTGCCGGGGCCTACGGCCACAACTTCGGCCTGGGTCGGCTTTTCCTTGGCGCTATCGGGGATTACGATGCCGCCCGGCGAGGTCTTCTCTTCATCGAGGCGCTTCAGCAATACCCGGTCATGCAAAGGACGTATCGTCATAACTTCTCCTTGGTTTCAATCAGATTGATGGTCTCCGGTCCACGCCGGAAAAGGCCCCATCAGGGACACTCTGCACAGATGGGGACGGATTCTCCGGATTTCAAGAGGAAAAAATCAGAATGAGCGAAAAATTAACGCAGGACCCCCACCAGACGGCGCCGCTCAATGAAATTCTTGCGGAAGCGCGCTCTTTTCATCGTGCATTCCAGAGCGTGTTGATGGCTACTGTGTCTGAGGATGGAAGACCTCACGCCAGTTATGCGCCCTACGTCGAAAGAGAGGATGGCTGCTTTCTCGTCTTCCTGAGTGAACTGGCCGCCCATACCCGCAACCTGATGCAGGATTCCCGCGTCAGCCTTCTGTTCATCGAGGAAGAATCCGGGATGAAGCAGGTCTTTGCTCGCAAGCGGGTGACCTACGAGGGGAGCGCTCTCGAAATCCCCCGTGAAGACGCTGCCTTTGGCCCCTTACTGGATCGAATGGCCGAACGGCACGGCCCCATGGTCGGGATGCTAAGAACGCTTCGGGATTTTCACCTTTTCAGCATCACGCCAGAGAAGGCCGTCTACGTCCGAGGTTTCGGCGAAGCCTTCACCCTCGAAGGATCGGATCTTCAGGGGATCCGCTGGATGGGAGAGCGGGGGCACCAATCCATGGACGAGCCGCTTTAAGGGTTCTGAAAGACTCTCGTGGAGGATTGCTACGCGCCAATCAAATAGCTTATGCTAAATGACATTCTCTGAAGTCGGATTCGCCATGTCATCGCAACACCCCCCGCTCTCACATCACCCCCTGAAGACCCGACCGCTTCCACCGGCGCCGTTGCACGTGATCGAAATCCTTCGCGGCGTGAACGAAACCGCAGCGATGCCCTTGCCGCTTTTTGCCAGCCGCGTTCCTGCGGGATTCCCCTCCCCGGCCGATGACTACGTCGACCAGCGGCTGGATCTCAATACGCATCTGGTCGAACATCCCGCTGCGACCTTTTTCACCCGCGTTTCCGGTCACTCGATGCGGGGCGCAGGGATCCATGACGGCGATCTTCTGATTGTCGATCGCGCCCTCGAACCACAGGATGGTCGAATCGTCATTGCCGCCGTCAACGGCGAACTGACCGTAAAACGCCTCCGACTTCGAAAAAACGGCGCATGGCTGGTACCCGAACACCCGGACTACAAACCGCTAAAAATCACCGAAGGTCTCGACTGCGTGATCTGGGGCGTCGTGACGCGAGTCATCCATGCCGTCTGATCGCCGGTTCGTCCTGGTGGATGGCAATAATTTTTATGTCAGCTGCGAGCGACTGTTCCGCCCTGCCCTGCGACACCGGCCGGTTGTCGTCCTCTCCAATAACGACGGCTGTTGTGTCGCACGCTCCAATGAGGCCAAGGCCATGGGCATCCCGATGGGGACCCCCTACTTCCAGATTCGAAAGGCCTTCGAAAAGGCGGGGGGCATTGCGCTCTCCTCGAATTACACACTGTATGCCGATCTTTCCACCCGCATGATGTCGGTGATCGGCCAGTACTCGGATCGTCAGGAAATCTACTCCATCGATGAATCCTTCCTCGAATGGGAAGGCTTCCGTCATTTCGATGCGGCGAAGATGGCCACCGGGCTTCGTCGACAAGTCGAACGCTGGGTCGGGATTCCCGTCGGCATCGGGATTGGCGAAACCAAGACCTTGGCCAAGCTGGCCAATCGACTGGCGAAGAAACATCCTGATTTCAGGACGCAAGGGTACTGCAACCTGCCCGATCTCCATTGTTCTGAGCGACAACGCTATCTGGCTGAAACCCCGATTGGCGAAGTCTGGGGCATCGGCCGTCGCTGGTCGAAAAAGCTGGAGGCGCTCGGCATTCAAAACGCCCTTGATCTCAGCCTGGCGGATCCATCGAGGATCCGGAGCACCTTCAATGTCATTCTGGAGAGAACCGCTCTCGAACTTCGAGGCGTTGTTTGCCTTGCCCTTGAGGAAAGTCCACCGCCCCGTCAGCAAATCATCGCCTCACGAAGCTTTGGCGGTTTGGTTACCGATCTCGGATCGCTTCGCCAATCCGTCAGTACACACGCCGCTCGCGCCGCGGAAAAACTGCGTGAAGATGGCTCAAGAGCGCATCTTTTGACGGTTTTCCTCCATACGCCACCCTTCAACCTCAAGGAACCCCAGTATCACCCGCAGGTCACTCTGCGCCTTAAAACACCGACCCGAGATACGCTGATCCTGACCCAAGCCGCCCTTCGCGGCCTCGAAACCATCTATCGGGAAGGCTTCCGTTACCAAAAGGCCGGCGTCATGCTGGGCGAGATGACCCGGGAAGCTCGGATTCAAACGGATCTGTTTGAATCCGCGGCCTTGCCTTCACAGGCTGAAAGAGATCGGCTTTTGGCCACCATGGACCACATCAACCGGGCGATGGGCCGCAATACGCTCTGGACGGCCTCACAGGGACTCACGACCAAAGAGCAGGCTCA
>JBEBBO010000100.1:0-2648 GCA_041158345.1 Pseudomonadota bacterium
TGACGAAGACCATATCCACGGCCTTGTAGGGATTGCCCAGATAGCCCTGACTTCGGACAAATCCGATACCGGTCTGAACCAGAAGCCCTCGATTCACCACCTGCGACAAGTTGAGATGGAAGTTCCAGTCCTGACGCGTTCCGGTCAGGTGTTCGACCTTGCTTCCATTGGGACCATTTTCGATCTGAAGTTGTCCTCTGGAGGCGTAATAGCTTTTGTCGATATAAGGCGAATAGGCCGGATTAATCAGGGCATAGACGGAGCTGTTGGTGTAATCGACACCGTAATTGAGCGCGGTCTGCTTGTCATTAAAGTTGATGAGACCGTTCAAGCCACCAAAGGCGGAACTGTAATCCGGCTCTTGTGACACACCCCCGGCCACATTGAAGGCCATATCCTCCCATTCCCGACCCAATCTGAAATTGCCTGAGTTGCGGATTTCCGGGGAAGCCGAGGCCACGGTTTGAACCAGGCGTGCATCTGGGACGTAGGTTGCGGTATTGGGATCCAGCAACCAGGGTGTCAGCTTCTTGTCATAAAGGATGGTTCCATTACCCCTGACCAAAGGAGAAGCTCCCGCAAGGGTGGGGTTATTGCCTCCCAGGGCATAGGGGGCGGAAGTGACTGGCGTTGCGCCCGACCAGGTATCTTGAACATACCCGAAAGAAAACTTCCAATGATCCGGAAAAGTCAAAATCCCATTGCCTTCAATGTTCTCGACGGTCAAAGGACTGTACTGACTCTTGATCCCCCCCAAAAGCTGCCATGGCGTCTGCTTGTAATAGCCGTATTGAAGTCCAACCGGATCATCGATCAAAGCCTCCGCACGAGGGGCTATTGAGAGCCCCGGTAAAGCGAGGGCGGCAGCAGTCAGCTTGATCAAAGCCCCCGACTCTGACCGGGTCTGGACCCGCGAAAAGAGTGAACTGAAGGCAAGACGCCGAAGAAGCAGTGCACTCGCGTGAGAATACTCATGAGGTGTGCGCAGCCGCGACCGCAGGACATCAGAAATCGACTTGAACATCTTCAATGCAACAACTTAAGAGGGATCAGTAGCAGCCACAGCCGCCACCTCCAGTAGATGCCGTGCTGCCGCCGGCGGACTCCCGGGATCCATAAATGTGTTCCCGGAATTCGGCCTGCGCGCCAAACGGTTGGGGTGCCATATGTGATTTTGCGAGCGTGCCCCGCTGCCAGGGTTTGACCGATTCACAGCCAGACAGAGACATCCCCAGGAGCAAAGCCAAACAACCCCCGAGCAGGCACCGGTTCCCCTTCATCAACCCATCCATATGCATCAATCCAGAGGGGTTGGCGGGTAAAGTCCCGTGTACTTTCCGCTTTGGGTATCGCATTCCTGCATGGTCTGAATGACGGCAGCCCCCTTGAGCTTTTTATCCGCGTCTTTGGCCTTGGCCTTGACCTTGGTTAATTTCAGGGTGTAGTCCCCTCCGCCTTGATTGACCACAGCATAATCACTGAACCGGTTATCCCCGTTGGTGAGGTCAACAACAGATTGCACTTCGCCATTGCGCGAGATGGTCGCCTGTACACGATAGGATGAAGACTTGGTCCGATTTTGCACCCTCAGCATCAGGCGAACCGGTGCACCGCTCCCATCATCGAAACAGGTGATGCGATAGCTACGACTGCTGTCAGGGGAACTGCTCAAGGTGGTCGAGATACGAGAGGCGCCAACAATTTGTCGCGACTGAAGAAACCCTGATTTGGGGGGGGCTGACGCGACGTCGACATCCGAGAGGCCTGTGGCGGTCCCTAGCCCGGGCAATAGGGTTGCGACCGCTGTCAAAATGGCCATGGCACCCGTCGTGGACGCCCTGTTCGTTTCACTCATATCTTTTTTCTCTTCAAAATCTATTCGGCCTGTGTGTTTTGCTCCGGGAGCCCAAGCCGCATGCGTGCGAGCTCTCTCACCAGATCGTCAGGATCATTCATAGCTTGTTTCAACAAAGCCTCAGCACCAGGACCTGTTCCCATAATGTCCAAGGCCGCCAGCCGCACATTGCCGTCCACATCCTTGAGCCCTTTCACGAGGTCGTCTTGCGATCCCTCCGGGTCCACGCCATGCAAACCCAGCAAGGCCGCTGCCCGAACCTCCCCGCTTGGATCAGAAAGGCCCTGATGAAAGGCGCCCCGCTGGATCGTCTCATTACCCGCAGCGAGCTGGGACAGGCGCGTGTACCCGTCCGCTCGCGTCTCAGGATCCTCCGAACGCGTCATTTCAAGAAGTGACGCTACAACGCCCTCATTCGATCCTGAACGCCTTGCCGAAGATCCTACGAAAGACGAAGCCAGGATTCGGATGCTGGCGATCGCCTCTGGATGCCCCGGCAACCCTCGTCGATACATCACGCTTGCACCACTGCCTAGTAAACAACGCAAAAGCTCGCTCACATCCGAACCTGAGCAGCGCAAAGTCAATTTACCCTCCGGCGGCGGGGCTGAAACCAGAGGAACGTCCATCTTTTCGCTGATCACTTTGAAAACCTGAGACAAGGGCGACTGTTTCACCTCGAGCGTCCATCCCGCAATGGGTGAATGATCCAACCGAATTTCCCCCTCGGCATGGACACCAGCCACATACAGAAAGCCGGTGAAGGCAAGGAAAAGCCTTTTGAATTTCATAA
>JBEBBO010000101.1:0-4265 GCA_041158345.1 Pseudomonadota bacterium
ACCTCACCTTTGGCGCCCAACCCACCATGAATACCTACCGGCAAGCGACCAGTGCCGTGGAGGTCTGGGGTCAGGTCGGACTCCGACTGCTCTTTGATGCCTTCACCCATGATGGCAAACCAGGAAGCGCTGACGGGGCCATTGGGCTTCTTCCTCGCTCCCACTAACAGGTCTGTCTGTTTGATTTAATGCCGAAAAACTCAATATATGCATAGACCTCAGGTACGACTCATCGAGTCCTGAGAAATGCATACGCAATAATCAATCCAGTCTGATCCAGTGAGGAGATTAGAGATCGAAGCACCGGCAAACTTTTGCGTTTGTCTGAATCAACCGTGGATTGCTCTGGAGGCCAGACGGGTTGTGTGCTCACAATAGCCATGATCATCTCGTCACCCAAAGGCTGGGCAACGTTCAATGTATTGGGAACTTGGCCCAATATGACGGTTTCGGACTCAGTGCCCCCGATCAATTGCTCGGGGGCACGCAATGAAACCAAGCTCCCATCGGCCTGAAGATATAGAATACTGAGATACCCTTTCCCACTCGTTTTGTGAACGCTCACAGTGACCGAGTCACCCTCCTTAAGGCGAATATCAGACTGATCATTGACGAGAACAGAAAGTCTGTCGCTCTGAACCAAATGGGGCTGCAGAATTTTCACCGCCTCGCACTGGGGCCAGGGACGCACCTCGATATCCATGGGAAGCGCTAAACTCAAAGTTCGTTCCGAAAGGGTTTTTTGAATGGCTGCGTCACCTGTGGTCGCCAGCCACCGAGGAGACTGAGAGTCACCCTGGGTAAGTCGAATGGCCGTGCAAGAGAGTGACTCCTCCCATGATTTGATGCGTGATAAATCATCAGCTTTTTCTTTTCCCTTTGTCGTCTTGGCTTCGACGGAAGCGTCCGATGGGTGAGCCTTTGGGTCTGTCTGCTCTTCGCCCGGAAGCATCACAAAAGCATTCTGCAATCGCTTTAGCATGGCATCGTAAGAAATCCAGCCAAACCCCCTCTCCCCCCAATTTTCACCCCAAGAGTTCATCAACTTGAATGCACCCAGTTGATCGTCATAGCCGACGACTACGAGTGCATGCCCCCCGCTGATATCCGCATCGACATCCGCATAGATCCCATTTTTGATGCGATAAAAACTGGGGCTGATCCACAGGCCAACCACGACCGGGTTACCCAGAGCCAGCTCTCCCTTGATCGCCTCAACCTGGCCCGTTTCAACCCTTGCCCATCCTTTGATCCGATACTGCTGAGCCCTCAGTAATTGGTCTGTTGTGGGTTGCCGCGAGCAATCCTCAGGGTCGTAAGGAAATTCTGACACGCCGACAATCCCTACTTTTTCCAATAATTGAAGACCAGAGGAGATGCTACTCCCCGATGCGCATGAACTCTCTTTGGTTTGGTTGTAGACGAATGAGGGGCTGAAAGGCTCAGGAACCGGATGGCCTGATTGTTGCCCTTGGCGGTGGTAATAAGACCTCGCGGCATAGCCTAAGGCCCAGCCGACACAGGATGATTGGGCACCTTGGCGACCAACCGGAGGAAAGAAATTAGCCAAATCGACTTTAGGCGGAAGGAAACCCCGCTTCAAGGATCTTAACGGGATTGCAGAATAGGTGTTTGGGTTCTCAGGGATATAGCCACTTTGATATTCACTTGACGCGGAGGCAACTTCAACCACCAGTAAGCCAAGAAAGAATAAGAGGTGAAGCGGCCGTTTCAACGCCTGCAATCCCTGAAACAAAATCGTCCCTCAATCGGGGAACTTGAAATCCAAGGTTGCTGCTCACCGCCGGTTTTATCCGAAACCATCAGACCGACTTGATTGAAGGTTTCAAATAAGTCTAGATCCGCACCCGAGAGAGCAGATCCAAGGGCCATGGCAAAAGGGCTGTTTTTTCCTGAAGGACCGTCCTGTGCAATATTCCCGGGCTGTGTGGCATAGACAATAATTGAGCCTTTTGGCGCCCGCATTTGCGCTAACCCCGCACCACTTTGACGGATTCCTCGCCCACTACATGGATTATTGCGACAGGCATCAAGCACAAGGATATTCAGACCGGTCCGGCTGTCCTCCATCTCTTGAAGCAGCGAATCGACTTGAACGGCTTGGCGGCTTAAATCGGCAATTCGACTCGGGTTGGCACTGATTGGAATCAGGTAGTTTGAGCCATTCACTTGGACCCCGTGACCTGCATAATAAAAGAACCCAACGGCACCAGGACGCGCTGTTAGCATCCTTCCGAATTCGGAGATGGCGCGTTCTAAATCTGTCTTGTTCAGATCCAAAAACGGTGCGGCCCCAACAAGCTCAAATCCGGAGGCACGAATCTGATCAGCGATCATCCGTGCATCGTTGGCCGGATTTCGTAATTGAGGAATATGACTGTAATCCGAGTTTCCAATCACGAGCGCGACCCGAGGCTCCTTCCCACTGAACACTTTTTGTGACGGAGTTTGAATGGGCTCGTGCGCCTGACTCTTGGCTTCGGTTTTAGGCGGGTTTTCCGTGGCCCAACCCTCTTCCTTGGTTACCGTCTCGGAAGAATTCTGCTCGAGATACCCGTGACTTGGTGTGTTATGTGCCGTCATTTGCGGCAATCGAATTGGCTTGGTGCCAACGCAGATTCCCTCAACACTGGGAAGCTTAATTAACTCTGCCGCGGTCTGCTTTCCAAGCTTTCGAATCAGCCCCTGAAGGGCCTCTGCGTCTGTGACTACATCGCTTAAATTCTGATTCCCATTCGACGACAGAGGAATCCCACGTTCTTCTGCTCTCTCATCAAACAAGGCAATGACCGTCAGGTTTTTAGGATCGCGGAGCTCTGATCTAAGGGTTCCGGTCCAACGCGTGGAATTCAACTCCACGCCATATCCGCTATACCTACCACTGATTGTGTCAGTGTCGAGGGACGCAAGCTGAAGTGTTAGGGTTCCTGATGTGGCGGGTGGCGTTAGCCCCTGATCATCTCTGGATCTGATCAAGCACCCGACATCGAGAAGCGATTGCTTGATTGCCCAAGCGACCTGCTCATCTTGAAGACTCTGACTGGCAGGTTCTACCCTGAGCCCATCGTATGCCTTGCTCACAGGAGATAGAGCCACACCAGTCAGTATTAGAAGAGCATGCCAAAAAACCATGACGTCGGTTTCCCGATCAAGCTAGAGGATCATGATGTTTTTTTGAAACGGTCTGGAAGCGACTCAATCACTTTTTCAGCAACGCCCTGAACTGTGCCATGAAGGTCGCCGGCTCCAAACAAATCGAGATCACCAAGGCCTCCCGAGGCATAGGAGGAAACCCACTGAATTGAACCGTTTTCAACGTCAATTAATCGCGCATCCACGCCCGCATTGTGAACCGTATACGATCCGGAATGGTATTGGCCTTTTCGATCCGTGTAGCTGCTATCGCGTGTTTCCGAATAGGCCTTCGTCAAATGGACGATCAAAATACCTCGCACATTTAGCATTTGGCCTAGTTTGACCCGATCGCTCTGCGTGAGGCCGGAACCTTGGAACTGAATTTCACCTATGAGTTGTTGAACATCGTTCCGTGAGACCACTGAATAACCCTTGTTCATCAAGCCCATCACAAAGGCATCCTCTATCGTTCGGCCAAAATCATTCTGTTCGACAAGAACGGCAAGCGTGCTGTATTTCTCTGGAGAAAAAGAGGCTGAGATACTTTTCTTTGGGCCGCCAAGCCCTGAGCAAGCCACCAGCAAGGGAAACAGAAAGAGAAAAAAAGTAACGAAATAGCGCCGAAATAACATTGATGACCCTGCCCTACTCACACATAACATTCCAAATACGAAAAGCTCAACCTCTTAAAGCTTTGATCAGTCCGATGTCAGTTCAGTTCAGCACTGAAAACAAAAAAGCCAAGGGGTCATTCTGAATGGTGCCGGTGTCCCTGTTTATTGTTGTGCTGCATGATTTTATTGGCCTCCCGCAAAACCTCGCGCTGCTGCTGCGGCGGAAGGTGCTTGAATTGATGGCGGTGGTCATAGAGATAATTCAAAGCCCGCTGATCATTGGTTATGGGGCGATGAGATTCGTGCCCTGAGTAACCATAACCGCCATAGGGGCGGCCGTAATAAATAGGGCCCGGGTAGTATCCGTAGGCAGAGGCCGAATAGCCGCCATAGCCATAGACCGTTGGCGGGTAAGAGGGATAACCATAGCCCCCACCGTAGCCGCCTCCCGAATACGATGGGTAGCCGCCATAATTGGCGCACCCTGAGAGAACG
>JBEBBO010000102.1:0-3183 GCA_041158345.1 Pseudomonadota bacterium
CTGGCCAATTTTCGGTAAATCTCACGAATCGACTGCAGTTGTTGCTTCGACTCTTCTTCTCGCTGTGCTTCCTTGGCTGCTTGCTTGGCGGTCTTCTTTTTCGCCTTTGCATTGATACGTGCTTGTTCTCTAGCCTGGAACCGCTCTTGAACCCGCTCGATCAACTCTTCCTCAGAATGAAACTTATTACTCCGGACGCTAAATATGGAACGATCATGCGGCATAAGTGACCGGCTTGGCTTTGAAATATGACCTAATCCTATGAGGCTGACTTTGGATCGATCTGAGATGCGAAACGACTTTCTTCTTGAGGTGGTCTCCACCCCGAGTCGGCTCGCTCGTGCTCATTTTCATCTTCAGGTCGCCATTCATAAACTCATCAGGATTCAGTTCTGGAGAGTAACTCGGCAGGAAGAACACCTCGATCTGCTCTCGATGCGCGTCAAGCCAGGCCTGAACCACTTTGCTGTGGTGAACCCTCAGGTTATCCAGCACCAGAAACACCTTCCGTCCTGCATCCTTAATCAGACGCTGCATGAATCGGATCAGCACTTCCGAAGTCATGTTCTCCCGGTAAAGCATGAAGCGCATGGAGCCGCGGTTGGTCACTGCGGAGATCAAATTGATCCGTTCCCGCTTGCTCTGCGACAGCACCAATACCGGTGTCTGACCCTTCGGGGCATAACCTCTCGGGTAATGCTCAACGGACGAGACCGCCGTTTCGTCCCCCCAATAAATTTCAGCGCCCTCAAGCTTCGCGCGAGCCGCGATAGCAGGGTAATCCGTTTCCAGCCATTTTTTGACGGCCTCAGGTCTCTGCTCAAACGCCCGCTTCAATGGGCGCTGAGGAGTAAAACCCCAGCGATTCAGATAACGACGAACCGACCGGATCGGAAGATCAACCAAGAAGCACTGCTTGATGTAGGCCCTGACGGCCTGCGCATTCCAGAGCGCAAAACGCAATTTCATCTGATCCGGCGTCTTGTCCACAATGTCCTTTCGGATTCGATCTTCTTGCTCCGGCGTCAGAGTCCGTCCATCTCCCAAGGGGCGTCCTCGACGCTCCTCATGGGTTCCGCCTCCTGCGTTAGCCTTGCCAATCCAGCGAGTGACCGTCGGTCTGCGGAGTCCAAGTTCGGCGGCAATACTCTCTTGGGTATGTCCGCGTTTGTGCATCCGCACCACCGTTTTTCTCAACTGCTCTCGTGCCGCCGGGTCCAGTTTTCGGGTATCGATTCGCTCTGTTTCCATGAGCAAATTTTAACATGACCGTACCGTATTATGTGGCCGGGTTAATAGTGTAGGGAATCGCGTCCTGCATGGCCGATACGGGCATGGACTCGCTGGAGATTAGTTCTCTCTTTTTCAGTTGTTGCTGAATTGAGTGTTCCGGCCCATCGCATTTAGTGCTTTACGAGGGGTTGATTCGTGACGTTTAAAACTTCGGCGTTCGGTAGGTTCTTTTTACCCTCAGCATACTGGGCTTGCCGCTAAAAGGATCAGCACGCATTTAAACCGATTATCGGGAGACATTTCATAGCCCACCAGAATCAGGCTAAAATCGCCCGACGATGGGGGATGGGCTAGTACATACCGTGGTTGTGCTTGTACGCCCGAACCCTTGATTGGGTAACAGCTTGGTTTCTAACTCCATCTGAGCGCTTAAAGACGCATGCCCTTTAGGATCAATTCGGCTCAGATCTCTCCTTTGGCTGGATCTATCCGCTCTCTCTAGGTCTCACCACTCGTGTCATCCCATCAAAAAGTCCGACGCCGTCCTCGCACGGGAAGCCATCTCTCTAGCCTTCTGCTCAATATCTTGGTAGGAGTCCTCGCAGGCCTCATGACGATAGGCTTGGTCTTGTTCGCAGGTTATTCCGTCCTTGCTACACAGCTTCCGGATCTCGACGCGCTGAACGACATCCACTACCAGTCGCCCATGCGCGTCTATAGCCGCGATGGACTTCTGATCGGTGAGTTTGGTGAAAAGATTCGTTATCCGGTCACACTGGATGAAGTGCCAAAACCCATGGTTCAGGCCTTCCTCTCGGCAGAAGATGATCGTTTTTTTGTGCACCCCGGATTCGATTATCAGGGACTACTCCGCGCCTCGTTGACCTATGTCATTACCGGTCAAAAACGCCAGGGCGGCAGTACGATCACGATGCAGGTGGCGCGCAACTTCTTTTTAAGTAACGAAAAGACGTTCCTTCGAAAGATCAAGGAAATCATGCTGGCCATGAAGATCGAGGCGGAACTGCCGAAGACGCGGATCCTCGAGCTCTATCTCAATAAGATTTATCTCGGCAACCATGCCTATGGGGTCAAGGCAGCGGCTCAGATCTACTACAACAAACCACTCGAAGCGCTTGATCTGGCTGAAGTTGCCATGATTGCAGGGCTTCCCAAAGCCCCTTCAACATTCAATCCGATTGTGAATCCCGACCGAGCCATGACACGACGAAACTACGTCATTCATCGCATGCGGGAACTGGACTACATTGATGATGCGCAACAAAAATCGGCGCTGGATCAGCCGAATACGGCGCGTCTTCACAGCCACATTCTCGATCTCGACCTGCCCTACATTGCCGAAATCGTTCGAAACCAAATGTTCGAACAATTCGGTGAAGAAGCCTACAACAATGGGTTCAAGGTCAAGACCACGGTGGACTCCAAGCTCCAAGTTCTCGCCGAGGACACCTTACGAAAGAGCCTTCATCAATTCGACGAACACCGACGCTTTCACGCAATTAAAGAGCATGCGGAGATCCCCAAAAACCCGGGATTGACTGATTTTGACCGGGCATTGGCACCCTTCCCCAAGCTCGGACTCACCCGGCCGGCCTTGATTATTGGCCTCAAGGGAGGATCGGCTGAGGTCTACCTCGGAGAGGGCAAAAAGCTGACTCTCAGCGCACAAGAACTGGCCTGGGCCCATCATTGGCTGGATAACGCCTCTTTCAAGGACAACGATGGCAAGTCCACAAAACCTCTTGCAGTCGGCGACATCCTGAGGCTCCGTGAGGTCGATGGCAAACTCAAGCTGAGCCAGATTCCGGAGGTGGGTGGCGCTCTGGTTTCAATGAATGCAAACGATGGCTCAGTCATTTCGATCGCCGGCGGGTACGACTTTCACCACAGTAAGTTCAACCGCGCGATTCAGTCCAAACGGCAACCCGG
>JBEBBO010000103.1:0-4881 GCA_041158345.1 Pseudomonadota bacterium
GTCGGCGCGTCTACGGGCCGACAACTGCGGGGTTGGCGGTGGTGGTCATTGCATTGACCCCGCTCTTTGAGGCCTTTGCCCGGATTGTTATCTTCGACATGATGCTGGGTCTATTTGTCAGCTTGGCGATTCTCGCGGCCTTTCGGGCCGGTGAGGTCGAAGGGCGCGAGCGGCGTCACTGGTATCTGGCGGCGACCCTGGCCGCAGGCTTGGCCACCCTGGTCAAAGGTCCTGTCGGCTTTCTGGTCCCCCTTTTGGTCATGAGCGTTTACCACGGGATCTCCGGACGAAAGGCCCTGATCGGCTCGTTTTTCAGGTGGCCCCACGTATTTCTCTTTCTGGCCATCGTCCTGCCTTGGTTCATTGGTCTTTCGATGGCGTGTCCGGATTTTCCCTATTACGGGATCATGAAGGAGTCGATCGCTCGATTTACGACCCCGGAATTTCGAAGAACCCAACCCTTCTACTACTACGGCCTCATTATCGCGGGCTGCTTTTTTCCTTTCAGCCTGATCCTTCCCGCGGCGATCCGAGAGGGTTTTCGTCAGTCGTTCAAGCTTCAAGATGCGGACCGGCTTTTTATCGTCTGGTCATTGGTTGTGGTCGTTTTCTTTTCCCTTTCGCAGTCGAAGCTTCCTGGCTACATCCTGACGGGCATGGTGTCTCTCGGGGTCCTGGTTGCCCGCGTTGTTGCCATGGCCTTGGAGCGAAACGAAGTCGCAACCCGGATCCTCAGGACCTCTGCGCTGCTTCTGGGGGTTGTCGGACTCTTGCTGGCCCTGCCGCTGATGGCCGAAATCTGGATGCCGGGGCTCTTGCCACACCCCCGCTGGTTGACCCCAACGGTTCTTGAGCGCTTCATGCCGGTCCTCCCGGGCTTTATTCTTTCGTTGGGATTCACCGCCTTCCTGGGGCTTGGTGCCTGGATCTCCCGCTCTTCGCGACTGGCGCTTGCGGGTTTTCTGGTGTTCCCGTTGATCTTTCTGAGCGTCCAGTTTGATGCGGTCTCTCGCCATGCCGGGATCAAGTCTGCGCGCCCGATTTTTGAACAATTGCCGTCCACGCTGCCCGAGGGAACGGAATTTGCGTGTCTCGCCTGTATGCCGCATGGCCTCCCGTTCTATCTGGGGCAAGAACTCACAGTCTTCACCGAGGATGGCAAGGAGTTGACCAGCAACTATGTGCTTTTCTCCATCAAGACTGGAAAGCCTTGGGCAAAGCGGCTGGTTCCTTTGGACCGATACCCGGCCTATCTGGCTGCGCGGCAGCACCCCATCTTTTTGATGGCTCGAACCGAACGGATGAAGGAGGTGACGGCGCTGGCGTCCGGTCGGGAGGTGGTTCTCCTGCCTGGCGATTACGTGGGCGTGCTTCTCGAACGGCAGGAGCGTTGAGATGTGTGGAATTTGTGGTGAAGTTCATTTTGCCGGTCACGAAGCGGGCCGCCAGGGTGTTGAAGCGATGCTCCAGCGACTCCTCCACAGAGGCCCCGATGGGCAGTGGACGCGAGGGGACGAGCGAGCCGTCTTTGGCATGGCCCGACTCACAATTCGGGGTCTGACCAGCGGTCAGCAACCCTTGGTTGATGAGGCGACCGGGGTCATGGTGGTCTGCAACGGTGAAATCGACAACCACCTGGAGCTCCGAAGCTTCCTCGCCGAGCGGGGGCGACCCGTGGCAGAGGACACCGACGTCGCGGTTCTGCCGGGGCTTTACCTGGAATTGGGTCAATCCTTTGTCGAACGGCTGGTCGGGGCCTTTGCGATCGCAGTCTGGGATCCGCGCAATGCGACCTTGTTCCTGGCCCGAGATCGGGCGGGTGAGCGGCCGTTGTTTTTTAGCCGAGCCGACGGGATGGTTTTCTTCGCTTCGCAACTGTCGGCCATGGTCAAAGGCGGGGATCATCCAAAAAGCCCCGATGTCGAGGTGCTTGCGCGATATCTCCAGCTGGGATATTTCCCTTCACCCGACAGCCCATTGGAAGACGTTTTCAAAGTGGGGCCTGGTGAGTGGGTGGTGCTCTCGGCAGAATCCACGGAGCGTCACCGCTATTGGCGCCTTCCCAAGCGACAGACCCGCGTGGGGACAGATCCCCTTGAAACCTTCGATCGCATCTTCCGGGCAGCCGTCCACCGTCAAAGCGAGGTGGATGTTCCTGTAGGGCTCTTTCTCAGCGGGGGCGTTGATTCCTCCTTGATCGCTGCCGTGGCGCGGAGTCAGCACCCCGATAAATCCATTACGGCATATGGCCTTCGGTTTGGCGAAGAGTCTTTCGATGAGGGGGATTTTGCCGCGGGCGTGGCAAAGGATCTTCGCATGGAGTATGTGGCGGTCTGGGCGGAGCCTGAGCGAATTCCTGACCTGTTGCGGGATGTCATTGCAACATCGGGCGAACCGCTCGCAGATCCCGCCTGGATTCCAACCGCCCTGCTTTCGCAGCGGGCGGCGGAAGATATCCGAATCTCACTTTCGGGCGAGGGGGCGGATGAACTTTTTGGGGGCTATCCGACGTACTTTGGGGCTGGAATCGCCCAACGCTACGCAGCCCTTCCAGCGTGGCTTCGAGGTGTCATTCGAACCCAAGTGGAGCGGTGGCCTCCGAGCGACAAGAAAGTCACCTTGTCTTTCCTGTTGAAGCGGTTTGTCCAAGGGGACTCGCTCGATGGGCTGTCCCGCCATATTCTCTGGAATTCCAGTCTTTCACCGGCCATTCTGGCGCCCTTGGGCATTCATCCCCGACTGTCTGAATGGTCGGGTGTTGAGGGCGAGAGCTTGCTGGATGAAATTCAGCGCTACGATTTGGAGCGCTCACTGGCAGAAGGGCTTTTAACCAAGGCGGATCGCGCCAGCATGCATTCGGCTTTGGAGCTTCGGGCCCCCTTCCTGGATATTTCCGTGATGGAATTTGCGGCGAGCTTGAGTGAAAAACAGCGGGTCCAAGGCATCAAAACCAAGGTGTTTCTCAAAGAGTATGCGACCCGTTATCTCCCCAAGGAGATTGTGTACCGAAAAAAACGGGGTCTTTCTGTGCCCTTGGCCTCTTGGCTTCGAGGGCCCCTCAAGTCCTGGGCCGAGGCCAAGGTCACGAATCCGGCGCTGGCCGATTTAGGTCTCTCCCCCGAAGCGGTTCGGGCTGTCTTTGATGCGCATCAGCGGCGGGAAGCCGATCATGGTCGGGCGCTTTGGGCGTTGATCGTGGTGAGTGAGTGGCTGGAATGGTTGGGTGGCCAGCGCGAAGGAGAGACCTCAGGGCTCTAGTCGGAGCCGCTGATCAAAGGCTTCGAGGCGTTCGATGGTGCCGATATCCATCCAAAACCCTGGCCACAGTTCAGCGCTGACCCGCGACGCTTTCATGGCTGTCCGAAGCAATGGCGCGAGCGGAAAACGGCCGGCGCTGCACTCGGAGAAAAGTTCTGGTCGGTAAACCCCGATGCCTCCAAACGTGAATTGTGGCGAGCCCTGCTCAAGCGCCAGGCCCTCAGCCAGACCAAAATCACCTTGTGGGTGATGATCCGGATTGGGAACCAAGACGAGATGAGCCAGATCAATTGGGCGGTCTTTTAGGGTTCCGAAGGGAAAGTCTGTGGCAATATCGCCATTGATGACCAGAAAGGGTGCCGGACCCAAGAGGGGCAATGCCCGATAGATCCCGCCGCCGGTTTCCAGTGCCTCATGTTCTGGGGAGTAATGGATTGTCGCGCCAAAGGCCCGGCCATCGCCCAGTCGCGCCTGAATTTTTTCCCCAAGATGAGCGGTATTGACGATGATCTCATCAATGCCTCCTCGCACCAGACTTTCAATCAGGTGGAGAATCAGCGGTTTTCCACCCGCCTCGATGAGGGGCTTGGGGATATGGTCGGTCAGGGGGCGAAGCCTTTCGCCACGCCCTGCAGCCAGAATCATGGCTCTCATGGGGTTTTCGCCTCCAGGAAGGCCGGCAGAACGCGCGTTGCAATGAATGTGGCAAAGTCTGAAAGATCGGGTTGGTCGCGACCGACATCCAGGGCGTAGGCCAAAGTGCGAGGAATATCCCCGATATAGCCCGGTTTGCCATCACGAAGCTTCAGACGACAAAAAATGCCGGCCGCCTTGAGGTGGCGCTGAAGTCCCATCAAGTCAAACCAGCGTCTGAACTGGGTTTCACTGACGTCCTGAATCCATCCCGCTTGAGTCAGGCGTTGGCGATACTGCTCAACCCAGAGGGTGATGAGCGGTAACGGCCAGGCGATGTAACAGTCTCTGAGGAGTGAAGCCAGGTCATAGGTGATCGGACCGAGCACAGCATCCTGAAAATCAAGTACCCCCGGCGTTGAGTCGGCAAGCACCATCAGGTTGCGGGAGTGATAATCCCGATGGACGATCACGCGCGGTTGTTCGAGTGCGGCGCTGACCAGGCGGTCAAAGGTTTCGGCCAGAAGCGACTCTTCTGTCGCCGAGAGTCTGAGGCCCAGATACCCGTCAATGCACCACTCCCGAAAGACGCCGAGCTCACGCCGAAGCAGCGCTTCGTCGTAGCAAGGCAGGTCAAGCGTTTCTCCCTCAAGATTCTCGGTCGTCTGGAGTCGAAACAGGGTGTCGAGGGCGCTGCCATAGAGAGGGGCAACATTGGTTTCATTGAGCACATCGAGATAGGCCGTGTGGCCGAAATCGCTCAAGACCATAAAGCCCAATTCGGCATTCGCAGCAAAAATCGTTGGGGTCTTCACGCCCCGAGCCCTCAGGATCTCAGCGGTTTTGAGGAAAGGCAGGATGTTTTCCTGAGGCGGGGGTGCATCCATCGCAATCCGGGTCTCTTGACCCAGATTGAACCGGAAATAACGTCTGAAGCTGGCGTCGGACGAGGCAGTCACCAGTGTCTCGACGTTCAGATGAAGATCATTT
>JBEBBO010000104.1:0-9722 GCA_041158345.1 Pseudomonadota bacterium
AGCGATGAGGCCGGCAAGCAACTCTTCCTCGAAATTCGCGATGATCCTGAGTTGGCCCGTGAGATCGCAGAAATCAAGAAGCTCTTAGAGATTGATCCAAAAAAGACGACTTATCACCTGGTCACGGATGTAATCGTCCGCGATCCGGGCGTGATCTCCATCACGACGCGCTCGCTGATGAGCATCATGTTCTACCTGTCCCACAATGTGGAGACTCCACAGGAACATTTGGAGAAGGGATGGACCAAGGTGACCCATGACCATGAGGGCCACAGTTACGATTGGCGTCAGACTCCCGCGGGACGCATCTTCCGCATCCAGACCAGCAGTAGTCGTCCAGACGATGCGTTCATCTCAATCCCGTATAACGACAACTGGTTCTATATCCCCCAGAGGGATCTGGAGTCGAAGTCGACTTTTATGCTGCTGACGCAGCTATTCCGCCTGCAAGCAGGTTCAGCGAAGTCGGTCACTCCAGCCTTGACGATCCCTGTTCGCTAGTCGGCCAGTTTTCTGGGCGGCTTCCCGCAGTGAAGCGCCCGGGAGTCATGCCAGGCGCTTACGGCGTTCCGCTAACCGGGCTCTCGAAGAGACTCTTAAGGGTCTCGATGCGGGCTTGGGTCATCTCCGAAAGACAGGTGAACCGTGTGGTGTCCTGAATCAGAGCGCTGCTCTCACTTAGGGTTCGGGCCGACTCATTGCAGGTTTTGTCTCGGAGCTTCAACCAATCGCGCTGATCTTTCAGAACGGCTTGGCGTCGTTCCTTGGGTGCCGATTTCCAGAGTTGATTGATCGCCGCATCCGCTTTTTCCATGGCCTCCTTTGCCCTGAAACGGTTCAATTCGGCTTGGTCTTCTTGCGGCGTTTGGCCCATTCCGGCAGAGCTTTCTTCCTCGACAGGGATGTCTTCGGCGGCGATCTCAGGCTGTGCCATGGATTGGGTCGGTTCCTCCGCCGGCTGGACTGGAGCTGCGGCTGCGGCTACCGTGGGGTTAGAGCAATAGTTGAAGCCCTCAAGCACATTTTGATCGAGTTCCTTGAAGAAAGAACGAATCTCGGGGGTATCGATAATCTGGTCCCCGACTTTCAAGAGACCTTCCGAGAGGGCATAGGAAAACTGCAATCCTTCGGGTGTCTGGCTCACAAATCCGGTGCTGAGGGCCTGTTGAACTTGCTCGGAATCCAAGAGGTTATTCATCAAGAGCCTCCCGTTCGATGCTATCTGACGCGACGCGCGATAGGGTGCACCGTTTTTCGCAGGCAGAACCTCCAGCGTGAGATTCCCGTTGAGGGTTCCGTTGCCTTTCTTACCGGCGACTTTCGTGATCTTGAAGGCAAACCCGGTTTGAATGAGATCCGTCGTTGCCTCACAGGTTTGTCTGATGGTTTGCTGATCGGGTGATCCGTCCTGCGTCAGGGACTCCATCACCTGTGTCAAGCGCTCGATGTCTTTCTTGTTTAATCCCTCAAGCGCCAGGTCGAGTTCCAGACCTTCGACGTGTTGACCTTGGGCACTGACTTCGCGGACGCCAATCTGTGTGGCCGAGGAGAGCGTTGTTCCATTGTCTGAAGATTGGCTTGCCAACTTGAGCCCCTTGAGGGTTCCCATCGGCATCGCGATGGTTTCCACCTGAAGCTCGGTGCTGCCATTCGCCGTTCGCCAGTCCAGAACATCGGCTTTCAACTGGAGTGTTTCTGCCTCCAGGGAGGTCTCGCTCGAAAGGGCGACCAATCGTTGGGATTGAATCTCAACCCGGAGGTGTTCACCACCCGCGGTGACGGCGCCCTGAATCCCTCTCACGTTCAAGCGATCACTGTCGCTGGCAATCTCCAGATCGCCCATGGTGAAGGTCGAATCCGTCTGAAGCCCATAGGTGATTTTTCCTTGGCCCTCCATGATGGCCCCGCTGGATGCGAGCTGGCTCAGGTCGATGACGGCGTCATGCCCTGGCTTACCGGTCCAGTGGAAGCGATTCATGCCTTCAAAGGACGGCAGATGGTTGACCTCGTATTCAATTTTAAAGCTCAAGAGAGCCGCTTCCGGTGGTTGGGTACCCTTGCCACAACTGGGTTTGATATCGAGGTCAGCGGTTCCCCAGGAGGAGAACACCCCTCGATCATGCACCAGGTTGCGCACTGTAAAGAGGCCCTTGCACTGCGTATTTGCCGCCAGCGATTTGAGCCCCGTTTCCACCTGACCGCTGCTATAGAATGCTAGGCCCATCACCCCTGTGGCGGTTAGCAAGAGAATAGCCAGTATGGAGAGGAAAGGCCGTGGAAGGGATGACATGCTTCAATCCTTAGAGTTGAGAGGGGAATATTTAGAGCGGTTTGGAGCGAAAGGCGCGCTCCAGAATGCGAACCGGTTCCTCGTTTGTCCATCCGGAGACAAAACGCATGCGATGGCCGCGCGCCAGTTTTCTGAGCGCCTCTTCACGCGCTTGAAATCTTTCCCGGTGGATACGGCGCGATTTCTCATCGCCCAGAATCATTCGATCTTCCCCAGGGGTTCCGTATCGGTGAAGTCCCTGGGGGAGGTCGCGTTCGATAGGGTCCGAGAGCATGATCAGGACAACCGTACTCTGGCGAGCCAAACGCCCCAGGCTGGCGGTGCCCGTGGGGCCCAGATTTCGAAAATCGCTGACGATGAAGGCCAGACTGCCGGGCTTGATATGACGATTCAATTCATTCAGGGCTTGATCGAGGGCGTCATGCTTCGAGTCCTGCTGAGGATCAGGGGACTGTGCCCGTTCAGTCAGGCCCTTGAGAATGCGAAGGACAGCCGAGTGGCCCTCAAGTGGCTTGAACTCCGTACTCCCTGATTCTGAAAAAACCTGCCCCCCAATGCGATCGCCGTGATGGCAGGCACTCCAGGCGATCAGTGCGGCAAGCCGGGTCGCGAGGACCGACTTGAATTGGCCGCGGGTTGCAAAAAACATGGGGGATCGAAGGTCCACGCTTAGAAAAACAGGGCGCTCCCTTTCTTCACGAAAGAGTTTGGTGTGGACTTTTCCCGTCCGCGCGGTCACTCGCCAGTCGAGGCTCCGAATGTCGTCGCCGTGGGCATAAGGCCGACTTTCATCGAATTCCATCCCGCGGCCTTTGAAGGCGGAAAAATATTGGCCACTTTGGAGTGCCCTTGCTGTGGATCGGGCCAGTTCGACACTTTTTGCAGGCTGGTTCAGCCGGATTAAGTCATCGAGTGTCGGACGAACGACGGCATCGGGGTCCACGGCTTCATGCGGTTTGCGATAGAGGTTCAACATGAGGGCGGCAGGAAATGCTGAAGAATGGAATCGAGAAAATTGAAGCCGTGATCTGTGCAGCGGATATGGGTCGGTGTCCTTTCGAGCAGGTCTTCTTTCACCAAGCCCGAAAGGGTCGGCTCCAACTGCGCCATCTCCCACCCTGTTCTGGGCTTGAAATGGCGAATCTCAAAGCCTTCGCGAAGTCTCAAGCCATTCATCAGAAACTCGAAGGCCATCTCATCACGATGGACCTGTGACGCGGATCCTAGAGATGTTTCTTCCAGAGCGGCCTGCATGTAGCTTGCGGGTTGTTTGAGGCGCTGGGTCCTGAGGATATCCCCGGTGTCCGATAGGGTTATTTTGCCATGGGCACCGGCACCAATGCCAAGGTAATCCCCAAACTGCCAGTAATTGAGATTGTGGCGGCAACGAGAGCCTGCCTGGGCATAGGCGGAAACTTCGTATTGCTGGAATCCGGCTTGACGGAGCCGTGATTGCCCGAGTTCCTGAATCGCCCAGGTGTCCTCCTCATGGGGCAGTACGGGTGGATATTTGTGAAAGACCGTGTTGGGTTCCAGCGTCAATTGATAAAAGGACAAGTGCGTCGGATGGAGGCCAATGGCCGTCTCAATATCATTCAGTGCAAGCGTTTCCGTTTGACCTGGCAAACCAAACATCAGGTCCAGATTGAATTCTGAAAACCCCGCAGTTTTCGCCATCTCTGCTGCGGCAATGGCTTCACGGCCATCATGGATCCGGCCAATTTTTTTAAGGATATCGGAATCAAAGCTCTGGATGCCTATGGAAAGCCGCGTGAAGCCAATCTCTCGATAACGATTGAACTTTGAAGCCTCTGCTGTTCCAGGGTTGGCCTCCAGGGTAATTTCTGCGTCATCGGCAACGGAAACCCGGGAGCGGACGCCCTTGAGAAGCGTCTCCAGGCTCTCGGGACGGAAGAGGCTCGGGGTTCCACCACCGATGAAAATCGTCTGGATCGTCCGTTGACCGATGAGTGCCTTCTGCCCCTCTAGGTCGAAAAGAAGCGCCTCGACATAGGCGTTCTCGGGAAGGGCCCCGAGATTCTCATGGGAGTTGAAGTCGCAATAGGGGCACTTTTTCACACACCATGGGATGTGGATGTACAGGCTAAGAGGAATGGTCTGGGCGAGCATATGCCTAGTCTAACCGGCAGTTGGCGGAAAGGGGGTGCACGACACAAGGTTTCGTCTCGAAAAAGACTTGGCCGCGACGTATCGTAACGATACTATCTGTGCTGGCATTTTCGATCCAAGGAGCCTGACCATGCTGAAGTGGAATCGTCTGTGGAGTTCCCTTTTATTCGCTGTTGTCCCTTTGCCACTCATGGCCGATGAGGGGAGTGCGCTCAATCCGGCGGATACAGCATGGATCCTCACGTCCACCGGGTTGGTCCTCTTTATGACCGTCCCGGGCCTTGCGCTCTTCTATGGCGGCTTGGTTCGGACCAAGAATGTCCTTTCCGTGCTGGTGCAATGCTTTGCGGTCACTTCGTTGGTCTCGGTGCTCTGGATGGTCGGCGGGTACAGCCTCGCCTTAACCGGTAGCGATGATCTTCAACCCTGGATTGGCGGAATAGACCGACTGTTTTTACGAGGTCTGGATGCGCAGTCCTTGATTGGCAGTCTCCCGGAATCGGTTTTTTGCATGTATCACCTCAGCTTCGCGGTGTTTGCGCCTGCGCTCATGATCGGTGGGGTCGTGGAACGAATGCGCTTTTCATCGTTGCTGATTTTTACCGGACTGTGGACGCTGCTGGTCTATGTTCCGGTATGCCACTGGATTTGGGGCGGTGGCTGGCTTTCGCAGTTGGGGGCGGTTGATTTTGCAGGAGGCATTGTCGTGCATACGACGGCTGGCGCTGCGACGTTAACGGCAGCTTGGTTGTTGGGGCCTCGGCGGGGTTATCCAGGGACTTTGGTACCGCCGCATAACCTGACCTTGACGGCCACAGGCGCAGGCATTCTTTGGGTCGGGTGGCACGGTTTTAGTGCCGGCAGTGCGCTGATGGCCAATGGTGCTGCGGGTCTTGCCATGCTAACGACGCACATTGCTGCGACGGCAGGGGCCTTGGTCTGGATGGGCGTGGAGTGGGTCCGCTATGGTCGCCCGACCCTGCTCGGGATTGCCACCGGGCTCATCGCAGGCTTGGGCATCGTTTCTCCGGTGGCGGGCTTTATTGGGCCCTTTGGCGCCTTACTCTTGGGTGTTGTCGCGGGGACGGTTTGCTTTTTTGCGATTGGAGCCATCAAACGGGGGCTTGGAATCGATGATGCGCTCGATGTATTTCCCGTGCATGGGGTGGGCGGAATGATCGGGGCGCTCCTGCTTCCCCTTCTCAGTCTCTCTGTCCTTGGGGGAACAGGGCTTCCGGGAGCGCATGGATTCCTCGAGCAGACCGGCATTCAGGCCATTGCGGTGGTGGTTTGTGCAGGATGGAGTGTCGGAATCAGCTTTGGGTTACTCAAGCTGATCGATGGGTGGACGGGGCTTCGCGTTTCAGCCGATGAGGAAACAGAGGGGTTGGACCTCGCCTCGCACAACGGCAAGGGGTACCACTTCTGATGCCGTTCAGGGACACGCATAGGCCTTGAGTCGGGCTTCGCCGTTAAAGGTGCCCCCGGCAACGAACTGGATGGCGCTAACGTGAGTTGCCCCGAGGCTCTCCGCTTTTTTTTCCGCGTAGGTCCGGGCAATGGGTTGCCAGTTGGGATTCTTTCCGTAGCCGGATGTGGCGCTCACGTCGCCCAAAGGGCGGCAACGGGCGACATCCGCTTCCGGTAGCTCGGGAAGTTTCGCCAGGGTGACTGTTGCGACGGTCAGTCCCAAGAGGAGTGAGAAACCGTTGAAAAGCATCCGCATGGGTCTTGCTCCTGACAGAGTGAATCTGCCCTAATGATCGACACGAAACTGTATGCCGGGAATCCTAAACAGTTCTGGGTCGAAAGCAATACCTCATGCGCTGGGTGCGCACCCCTCTCTTCTCGATCGGTTACTCCACTAGATGGCCTCCACCGCTTTCAATCACCTCCCGATAGAAAAGGGCGCTGTCCTTGAGCGTACGCGTCTGCGTCTCAAAGTCGACGTGAATGAGTCCAAATCGTTTGGCATAGCCGAAAGCCCACTCAAAATTGTCCAGAAGCGACCAGGCAAAGTACCCCTTCAAGGGGGCCCCCGCTTCGATGGCCTGATGCGCGGCGATGAGATGGCGCCTGAAATAATTGATTCGGCGTTGATCGGTGACCCGACCTTCGGTATTGGGTCCATCATCAAAGGCCGCCCCATTTTCAGTGATGTAGAGCGGAATCTCCCCATACCGTGACTTCACCCAGAGGAGACAGCGCGTGAGTCCCTCCGGGAAGATTTCCCAGCCCATATCGGTGGTTTTCTCAGGCGGGGGTTCGATTCGATCGGTTCGAAACGGTGCGCTGAGGGGGGCATCCCGGACGATGGAACGACTGTAGTAATTGATGCCGAGAAAGTCGATGGGCGACTGAATCAGCCGAAAGTCCTCTTCAGCAAAAGCCTCGGTCGAAGCCCCCCAGATCTCTTCCAATTCCTCGGGATAGCGGCCGAGAAAAAGGGGATCCAGGAACTGTCGATTCATCCAGGCATCGGCGCGGCGCGTTGCCGCCAGATCCAATGCGCTGTCACTGGCTGGATCCTTGGGTTCCAAGTTGACCACGATTCCGATTTCACCCTGGGTTTCCGCCCGAAAAGCCTGAACGGCCAGCCCATGGGCTCTCAGGATATTGTGGGTTGCCTCTCGGGCCAGCCGGATATCCGTTAGCCCCGGTGGGTGCGAACCGGCCACAAACCCCTCGTGGACCATGACCCAGGGCTCGTTGAAGGTGGACCAGTGTTGGATCCTCCCGCCGAGGTGCTGAAAGACCAGGGCGGCATAGTCGGCAAACCAGGGCGCAGAATCTCGCTCCAACCATCCGCCCCGCTCACTCAAGGCCAAGGGGTAGTCCCAGTGGTGAAGCGTCACGTAGGGGGCGATGCCAGCGCTTTCAAGGGCATCCAGCAGGCGCTTATAAAAATCGAGGCCCGCAACGTTGAGGGCTCCCCGCCCGTTAGGAAGAATTCGGGACCAATTCAGGCTGAAGCGGTAGGCCTGAAGACCAATCGCCTGCATCAACCGGATATCGTCGGGATAGCGTCGGTAGTGGTCACAGGCCACATCCCCATGATCGTTATTGATCACCCGTCCCGGCTGATGACAGAAGGCTTGCCAGTTCGAGGGGCCAGCGCCATCGGCAAGGGGCGAGCCTTCGATTTGAAAGGCAGAGGTCGCGGCGCCCCAGACAAAATCCGCTGGAAACAGGGTGGTGGCCATCGATCGTTCTCGGCAAATGGAGGAGGGGGTCATTATTACGGAGAGCCTTGTCGGGGAGAAGTCACCCGAGATGGTATCCTTCTCTCTTTATTGCAGATCCTACCTGGGGCATTGCGTTGAGCCGAGCTTTCGTCGCTGTCTTCCTTGGCGCCCTTCTGGTGTCGGGCTGTGCGACGTCGCCGCCCAGAAATCCATCTAATCTTTGCGATATTTTTCGGGAAAAGGACGATTGGTATTCGGGAGTTCGCGCCAGTGAGGCCCGTTGGGATGTGCCGATTCCGATTCAAATGGCGATCATTCGCCATGAGTCCGCGTTTGTCGCGGATGCCAGACCCCCCAGGACCTGGTTTTTGTTTATTCCGACAGGCCGCGTGTCCAGTGCCTATGGGTATTCCCAGGCACTGGATGGAACCTGGGAGCGCTATCTTCGAATGACGGGACGCTGGACGGCCAGTCGCGATGATTTTGAGGATGCGTCCGACTTTGTCGGCTGGTATGTGTGGCAAACCTCCCGTGAATTGGGAATTCCGACCGACGATGCCTATCGGCAATACCTGGCCTATCACGAAGGGCCTTCAGGGTATGCGAAAGGCAGCTATCGGCAGAAAACCTGGCTGGTGGACGTTGCCAAAAATGTGGCCCGAACCGCGCGTCGCTACGATGGGCAACTGGCCGGTTGCCGTGGCGAATTCGATGAAGACTATGCACGAAACTGAAACCCTCGACCCAGGGCATGGGGTCACGGCGTTCCACGCTACAACGCCTTTAGGGCTTGAATTGCTTCTGGCCGATGAACTGACGCAGTTGGGTGCGACGCAGGTCGTTCCGGGGCGCGCAGGCGTGGCCTTTGAGGGGCGAATGGAAACCGCCTACCGCGCCTGTCTTTGGAGTCGGCTGGCGAACCGAATTCTTTGGCCGCTCGCCCGTTTTCCTGCGGCGACCATCGAACAATTGTACGCGGGGGTCCGGGGGGTCGAGTGGTCTCGCTACCTCGATACGGACACGGTGATCGCGGTGGATTTTGCATCCAGTCGATCGGCCATCACCCACACCCTTTTTGGGGCTCAAAAGGTCAAGGACGCGGTGGTCGACTATTTCATGGACCTGAGCGGCAAGCGGCCTTCGGTCGATCTGTCCAACCCCGATCTTCGAATCAACCTTTACCTGGATCGGGATCAGGCGACCTTGAGCCTTGATCTTTCCGGGGACAGTCTTCATCGCAGAGGCTATCGACTGGAGGGGGGCAAGGCACCGCTCAAGGAAAATCTGGCGGCTGCGATTTTGATCCGTGCCGGCTGGCCCGACGTTGCGAAGGCGGGCGGATCCTTTCTGGATCCCATGTGTGGGTCGGGTACTCTCCCGATCGAGGCGGCGCTCATGGCCTCCGATACGGCCCCAGGGCTGCTTCGCTCCTGGTATGGTTTCATGGCCATGCCCGATCATGATCCGAATGTATGGCTGGATCTTCGAGAGGAGGCGCAGGAGCGCAGCCGCAAGGGCCGGGAGTCGATGCCCTTGATTCGGGGGTCCGATATCGATCGACGGGCGCTCTCTGTAGCCAAGGCAAATCTTGAGCGCTCGGGCTTTGCCGATCAGGTCCTTCTGTCTTTGGGCGACGTTGCCGATGCGCGGCCGGAGGGGCCCATCGGACTGGTTGTCAGCAATCCGCCGTATGGAGAGCGCCTGGGTGATGAAGAATCGCTGGTCCCTCTGTATCGGGTTTTGGGTGAGACCTTACGCGCACATTTTGAGGGCTACCGAGCGAGTCTTTTCACGGCAAACCCTGAATTGGCCTTCAAGCTCGGAATACGAGCCCGCAAGCAATATGCCCTCTACAACGGCAGTTTGCCGTGCAAGTTACTCAACTTTGAAATCAGCAGCGAACGCCATTTTACACCCGCCGAGGGTGGTCCCTTAAGCCCGGAGGAGCGCGAGCAGCGAAAGTGGCTCCGCAAACTCCGCGAGGTCGACCTGACTTCAGGGGGCGCCGAAATGGTTGCCAATCGGCTTCGAAAGAACCTGCGCAATCTGGGACGCTGGGCGCGGCAGAACGACATCAGTTGCTACCGGCTCTATGACGCGGATCTTCCAGAATATGC
>JBEBBO010000105.1:0-3506 GCA_041158345.1 Pseudomonadota bacterium
CTCTCGGGCCTCTTGGGGATTCTGCTCTAGAAGCAACTCCAGATTGCCATGGGGCTGATGAAGATTCAGAACCAACGCGTGATGAATGACGGTCATGCGGTCTCGAGTGATCAGGAAGCAATGGGACGGTCAGAAGTAAATCCAAAACCCTACCGACTCTGTGAGTTCTTATTATGAATGTCAGCGCACTCAATTGGGGCGGTTACGACCGGATTTTGGCCCGTCTGATGTGAAATGATCTCTTTCCCGTCATTGACAGATTAGTTCGCATTCGCGAAGACCGCGTCCTGTATCGATCGAATTTGATCTCGGAGACGCGCGGCCTCTTCGAACTCGAGATCCCGGGCTGCGGCATACATGCGATCTTCCAGTTGCTTGATGACTTTTGCTGCATCCTTGGCCGTCGCAGGCATCTGAGCCTCTTCCATTTTGGCTTTTTGGCCTCGTTTTCGCCCTGTCGATCCAGATTGGGCTCCCGGAATGGGCAATTCGAGAATGTCCTGAATGCCTTTCACGATACTCTTGGGCACCAACCCGTGGGCCTGGTTATAGGCTTCCTGCTTGTCACGGCGACGCTGGGTTTCCTCAAGTGCTCGCTCAATCGAACCAGTGATCACATCGGCATACAGAATGGCCTTGCCGTTGATATTTCGAGCCGCTCGGCCGATCGTCTGGATCAACGAGGAGGTGGATCGAAGAAACCCTTCCTTATCGGCATCCAAGATGGCAACCAATGACACTTCGGGTATGTCGAGGCCTTCCCTTAAGAGGTTGATGCCTACCAGCACATCAAATTTACCCAGCCGGAGATCACGCAAGATCTCAACACGTTCCACCGTATCAATATCGGAGTGAAGATATCGGACCGCCACATCGTGCTCGTAGAGATATTCGGTGAGATCTTCAGACATCCTTTTGGTGAGCGTCGTCACAAGCACCCGTTCAGATTTAGCCGCTCGTTCTCGAATTTCAGAGAGCAGATCCTCCACCTGGCGGGCCACAGGTCGTATCTCCACCACCGGATCAATGAGACCCGTAGGGCGAACCACTTGTTCTATGATGGCCCCGGAATGCTTGATCTCATACTGTCCCGGGGTTGCGGAAACATAGATCCTTTGTGGGGATCGCTCCTCAAATTCTTCAAATTGCAAAGGACGGTTGTCGAGCGCGGAAGGCAAGCGAAAGCCATAATCGACCAAGGTCTCCTTTCGCGATCGGTCGCCCTTGTACATGGCCCCCAACTGCGGGATCGTCACATGGCTTTCATCCACGACCAAAATCGCATCATCGGGAAGGTAATCAAAAAGCGTGGGCGGGGGCTCCCCCGGACCGCGCCCTGAAAGATACCGGGAGTAGTTCTCGATCCCAGAGCAATAACCGACTTCCAGCATGATTTCGACATCGAAGAGCGTCCTTTGCTCTAATCGCTGTGCTTCGACCAACTTATGCTGATCTCGCAATTCCTCCAGCCGCTTCCGAAGGTCGACCTTGATCTGCTCAATCGCTTCGAGGATCCGCTCCCTCGGCGTCACGTAATGGGTCTTGGGGTATACCGTGTAGCGAGCGGTCCTCGACAAGACTTCGCCAGTGAGAGGATCAAACAGAGAGAGACGCTCAATCTCATCATCGAACAGTTCGACTCTTAACGCTTCCCGTTCCGATTCTGCGGGGTAGATATCAATGACCTCGCCACGGACCCGATAAGTTGCGCGTCGCAGTTCCGTGTCGTTCCGGGTGTATTGCAGTTCAGCAAGGCGCCTTAGAAGCGTCCGTTGGTTGATCATGTCGCCACGGACCAAATGCAGCACCATACTGAAGTATGAAGCCGGTTCACCCAACCCATAAATCGATGAAACCGTCGCGACGATAATCGTGTCCCTGCGCTCGATTAGGGCTTTGGTTGCAGAAAGTCGCATTTGCTCAATATGTTCGTTGAGCGAAGCATCCTTTTGAATGTAAGTATCCGAGGAAGGGACGTAGGCCTCGGGCTGATAATAGTCATAGTAAGAAACAAAATACTCGACGGAATTTTCGGGGAAGAACTCCCGCATTTCGCCATAGAGCTGCGCCGCCAAGGTCTTGTTGGGCGCCAATATCAAGGCAGGACGCTGTTCTTTGGCAATGATGTTGGCGATTGTGAAGGTCTTTCCTGAGCCGGTGACACCCAGAAGGGTCTGATGCAAAAGCCCATCGTGGAGGCCTTCAATCAGTTGTTGGATCGCCCCGGGTTGATCGCCGGATGGCGTGAAGGGACTATTGAGGGTAAAGGCCTTTCCCTTGACCGGGTTTTCCTTTTGATACTGTCGAAGTTCCTGATCCATCTCGCCTCAATGCTTCACCAAAACAGCCACTGATCCCTGACAAACCATTCGTCAGTCTTTATTCGCCGGCTTTGACTGTTATAAAATATAGGGTTTTCAGCGCTTGGTCGGATCCGATCGCACGTCCTCGTGGCGCGCATCTCACCCACCAACATCATAAGCCCCACCCTCAACGCGACCCTGAGCCATGCAGCATACTCTCTCCAATCGTGTCCTCTCGATCAAGCCATCCCCTACCCTGGCAGTCACCGCTCGGGCCGCAGCTATGCGTGCCGCGGGTAAGGATATTGTTGGACTAGGCGCGGGTGAGCCCGACTTTGATACCCCGGACCATATCAAGGCTGCAGCGATCGCCGCAATCCAATCCGGATTTACAAAGTACACAGCGGTCGATGGAACCGCGAGCCTCAAGAAAGCCATCGTTGACAAGTTTCAACGGGAAAACGGCTTCACCTACACCCCAAAACAAGTCCTGGTGTCCTGTGGTGGGAAGCAAAGTTTCTACAATCTGAGCCAGGCGCTGATCAATCCAGGTGACGAGGTCATCATTCCTGCACCCTATTGGGTTTCTTATCCCGACATGGTGCTTCTGGCTGAAGGGGTGCCTGTCATTGTTCAAGGTCCGCAAAGTCAGCAGTTCAAGATCACAGCCGCTCAGCTTGAAGCAGCCATCACACCCAGAACGCGCTTATTCGTGATCAATAGCCCATCCAATCCGAGTGGCATGGCCTACAGCAAGGAGGAACTGGCTCAACTCGGCGCGGTCCTCAGAAAACATCCAAACATCATCATCGCAACCGATGACATGTACGAACATATCCTTTGGGGCGATCAAACCTTTATCAACATCCTCAACGTAAATCCGGATCTTTATGAACGGACGATGGTTCTAAACGGGGTCTCCAAGGCCTACTCCATGACGGGATGGCGCATCGGCTACGCAGCAGGACCCGAGTGGCTCATTAGCGCCATGACCAACATTCAATCGCAGAGCACATCGAATCCGACATCGATTTCTCAGGTAGCCGCCGAAGCAGCTCTGAATGGCGATCAGTCGTTCATCCAGGACATGTGCATCGCTTTCAAGGAACGTCATGACTACGTCGTCGCAGCCATGAATCAAATCCCGGGTGTTGACTGCCTGAGCACCGATGGCACCTTCTACGTGTTGCCGGACATGAAAAA
>JBEBBO010000106.1:0-4733 GCA_041158345.1 Pseudomonadota bacterium
GTCCTCGTGCTCGAAGGCGATGATCCCAAAGACAAGGATCAAGTCCTCTCCACGGAGGCCTTAAGGATTTTGACGGTATTGCTCAGGGAGTTGACGGTGAAATCCGCGAGCCAAATGACCGCTGAAATTACGGGTGAACGCCGTGAGACGCTGTACCGTGAGGCACTGCGTCTCACTAGCAAATCGTAGCCTAGGATTAGTGTGCGGGCTGAGAGACTGGGGTCACCGCCGGCGTGATGGTGCGGCTTGCACGCTCACTATTTCTTAAGGGCTGTGCGTTAGTGGGTTTGGCATCGCTGTTCTTGCCTTGGTTTTCGGTGCCAAGGCCTACCAAATTTTCCCAGCTGCCATACTTCACAAGGTCAGGATCACCGGCTGCGATGCGTTTAGCAACCTCCGCTCGCGCAAGTTCGATAATCTCATCGGGGGATTTACCATCCACGAAGGGAAGGAACGCATCAGGGCCCTCCTTGGACTTGATCACGCCCAGCACACCATAGGAGGTCTCGAAGATGTGTTGTTGTTGCGTTGTCATGTAACGCTTGAGCTTCTTCACGGAGTTGGCCGCTGAGCGCTGGCTCGAACCATCGATACCGCGGGCGTTCTGTGTAAAGGCAGACATGAAGTACATCACTGCCAAAAGGCCCATGGCCCAAAATACATATTTCATAACGGTACCACTGAGAATCGAAAGACTAGTAAAGAATGGCCGTCACTATAGGGTTTGGGGTGGTTCCCCGTCAAAAACGGCGCCCTTAGGATGCCCGTGAGCACCCACGCTCATTCTCAGACACGGTAAATGCCAATTGGTTCAGCGGGTACTCCCGTAGCCCATGGCGCGTCGCGCCAGGAGCCTCTTGGCAAAAGGCAGTCGATCGAAGGTCAATAGCGCAAGGTTACGAAGGGCCACCAGCGGGGGAAGCTCGTTGGAGAAGATCCGAATCAGGCTATCGGTGAAGCGGATGACCGTTGCCAGATCACTTTTTCGGGCTTTCGCGTACTGTGCCAGAAAGCCCGCATCGCCGATGTCTTCTCCCAACCGATAGCGAGCGGCAATGCGCTCGGCCAGGACCGCCGCATCCCGAAGCCCGAGATTGAAGCCTTGACCGGCTACGGGGTGAATCGTGTGCATGGCGTTGCCAATGAGAACGACGCGGTCGTCGGTCATGTGTTCGGCGCGGATCAGTTTCAATGGAAAACCCTGCGGTTTTCGCGCCAACGTGAGCGTACCGAGCCATTGTCCGAAAGCGTCCTGAAGCTGATCGACGAACTCGGATTCCCCCTCTCGAAGCACCTCCGCCGCATCCTCGGCGGTCAGCGTCCAGACCACAGAGCACCGTTTGGGACCCAGCGGGAGCAGGGCAAGGGGGCCTGAGCGGGTAAAGCGTTCAAAAGCGGTCCCTTGATGGTCTTTTGAGGTGCTGACCTCCGTGACGACCGCCGTTTGTTGGTAGTCCCTGACCGTCTGCGGAATATTGAGCAGGGAGCGGACGGTGGAATTACCCCCATCGGCGGCAACGACCAGACGTGCGGAAATCACCCGATCCTGATCCCCTGAGCGCAGGGATACCAAAATGCTTTCAGGACCCGCCTTCAGGCTGAGAATTCGGGCCGGCTGAAAGGTGGTGATCGCCCCCTCGGCGCCCATCGCTTCCGCGATCGATTGTTCGAGTCCACGCGCCACGACCACATGACCAAGAGCTTCGACACCCCGATCGGCGGCATCCAGTCGAGCCTTCCCAAAGTGGCCGCGATCCGAGATGTGAATACGGCGGATGGGGGCGGCTTGATGTTCCACCGCATCAAATACGCCCAGACCCCGAAGCGCCTGCACCGTGTTCCGGGACAGGGCCAGGGCGCGATCCCCCGTGGCCGCCAGCGACCGCTCCGCATCAGTTTGAGCCTCGATGACGGCGATCTTGAGGGGTGTTCCCCGAAGCGCGAGAGCCAGGCTACCACCGACCAGCCCGCCGCCAACGATGATGAGATCAAAATCGGGCGTCATCGAAAGGCCGCCATCAGATTTTCGATGTCTTGCGCATGCTTGGGAAGATCGCGAGTCAAGACTTCGTAGCCCTCAGAGGTCACTAAAACATCGTCTTCGATGCGAATGCCGATGCCGTGAAAGGCGGGATCGACATCAGGGCACCCCGGGGCCACATAGAGGCCCGGTTCGACGGTGAGCACCATCCCGGCTTCAAGGGGTCGCCATGCCCCGTTGACCCGATAGGCGCCGACATCATGGACATCCATCCCGAGCCAGTGACCGGTTCGATGCATGTAGAACTTTCGATAGGCTTCAGAACGAATCAGTGAGGAGGGCTTGCCTTTGAGGAGCCCCAACCTTACCAATCCTTGGGTCAAAACCCTGACAGCGGCGTCATGCGGCGCATTCCACGGTGTTCCGGGCCGAATGGTGTCGATTGCAGCCAGCTGGGCGTCGAGAACGACGTCGTAGAGTTGTCGCTGAGCGGTGCTGAATTGACCGTTGATGGGAAAGGTCCGGGTAATGTCGGAGGCGTAGTTTTGGTATTCCGCACCCGCATCGATCAACAAAAGATCGCCATCCTTGAGTTTTTGATCATTCTCGGTGTAGTGGAGTACGCAGGCATTCTCCCCGCCGGCAACGATACTGGGGTAGGCCAGATTTCGCATGCCATTTCGGGCAAATTCATGGGCGAGCTCCGCTTCAATATCGTATTCGTGAAGGCCGGGTCGGGTGCTTCGCATGGCGCGGAGGTGGCCCAAGACGGACACTGCGGCGGCTTTCCGCATGATCTTGATTTCCTGCGGCGACTTGATCAGGCGTTGTTCGTGGATCAGGGGCTCGATATCCGTGAAGGTTCCGGGAGGAACGGTGCCTGAACGGGCTTCATGACGGAGGGTTCGAACGGCACCAAACACGGCTTCGTCGAGTGCAGCATCCTGCCCGATCGGAAAATAAACCTGATCGCAATGGCGAAGCAGTTGAGGTAGTTCCGTCTCCAGGCTGTCGATGGGAAAAGCGGCATCGGCCCCATGGTCATCCATCGCACCTTCAAGGCCGGCATGGCGGCCAGTCCAAATGGCTTTCTCGGGGTCGAACGGTCGACAAAAGAGTAGAAAAGGCCCTTCTTTTCGCCCCGGGATCAGAACAGCAACGGCTTCGGGTTCATGGAACCCCGTCAAATAATGAAAATCGCTATGCTGTCTGAAGGGATATTCAACATCCCGATTTCGAACCGCGGTGGGCGCACTGGCAATAATGGCGATGCTGTTTTTTTTCATCGCCTTCATCAGGCGGCGTCGTCGGTCCTTGAATTCACGGGCAGGAAGTGGAGCCATCTTAGTGTCGTCCTTCGGGGGTCATGGCATCAAGTTCACCTTGAATCACCTGAACGCCGACGCGGACATATTCGGTGAGTTCCGCATAGGCTTCTTCATCGGCCTCTTCGGCCGCTTGGGCATCGAGCCGAACAATCTCCAGGAAATCTTGAAGAATTTCACTGGATTCACCCGGCCATCCGCTCGTTTCTCCGGAGTATCCAAGGCCCTGAAGAAAGCCGTGGCACCATTCGCCTAGCGCCAGTGCACGAAAATCGAGAGATTCCTGATCATCGGGTAGGAGCGGCTGAAAACTAAAGTCGGTGTCGGTCAGTTGACGACGGGTTTGACGATAGAGCGCTTCAAAGGTTTCACGTTCGTAATCCCCCGCCTTTGGAGTTTCATCGCCGAAGAAATCCTCAAGCCATTGGGCGGGATCGATGGTGGTGTTCATGCAGAGCATGCCCGAGAGATGCCCATGGACTTCCGCCGCACTCCCTGATAGCTCACTGCGGACCATAAGGTCATGGATCGCGTCGAAATTGAGATCACCTGACATGGGTTACCTTGTCGGCCTATGCTGAATTCTTTATCCTAACACCCGTCCTCTCCCACCCCAATCCCTATCCGCAAGAGACGTCATGAGCGAATCCACCACGCCCGTTAAGGTTCAGATTCTCGGCAAGGAATACCCGGTGTCCTGTGATCCGGACGAGCAGCACGAGCTTTTACTGGCGGCCCGTTATCTCGATGAAAAAACCCGTGAAATTCGTGATGGGGGGCGCATCATCGGCACAGAGCGAATTGCTGTCATGGCGGCGCTCAATATCGCTCACGAGCTGCTTCAACTTAAGCAGCGTCGCATTGACTGAAACGGGTACCCCCCAGCGACTTTCCGGGCTAAAATCCGCGCCGGGTGTTTCCTGCAGCGTTCGAGGCCCGCTGGGTTACTTCTTGAGCCTAATCTAAAACCCCGGGAGCTTCCGGGGGTTGATGTGCGCAAGTCCGCCCCGAGCGGAAAGCCTGATTCGATCCTCGCTGATCCCACCTGAACCATTGGTTCAAGGGCGAAAGCGTGCCACGGCGCAGGCGGGAAATACCTTCTTCTTCAGCTGGCCAGTTCGGCCGACAGGTCCCTCAAGATCTTCAACGTGTCCTCGGCGGTTCGTTGCCAGGAAAACGTCTTTGCCCGTTCAATACTTGCTTGTCTTAAGCGCTGATGCAGCGCGTCATCCTCAATCAGTGAGGTAAAGCCGGCATGGATGGCCTCCCAGTCGTAGGGGTCGATTTGAATCCCGGCATCGCCCACAACTTCGGGGAGCGAGGAACAATTCGACGTAATGACCGGGGTCCCAGAGGCCATGGCCTCCAGCGGGGGAAGGCCAAAGCCTTCGTAGATGGAGGGGTAGACTAGAAGCCTTGCGCCCGAG
>JBEBBO010000107.1:0-2515 GCA_041158345.1 Pseudomonadota bacterium
CAACGCGGGACGCCATGAGCATCGTGGGTTCATCGACGGTTTATCCCTTTTCGGCCACGGTCGCCGAACAGTTGGGTAAAAAGGGGGCATTCAAGACACCCAAGGTCGAAGCCACCGGAACCGGTGGAGGCATCAAACTTTTCTGTTCGGGCCTCGGCCCCAATAGCCCTGACATCGTTAATGCTTCACGCCGCATCAAGAAATCAGAGTTTGAGATGTGCCAAAAAGCCGGGGTGAAGGCGATTGCTGAAATTCGATTCGGCTACGACGGAATCGTGATGGCACAGTCCATCAAAGCCAAGGATCAGCTCGCGCTGACCCGCGAGGAAATTTACCTCGCACTGGCCAAAAAAGTGCCTGACCCTAAAAACTCCAATGCCAAGGTGGTCATCGACAACCCGTACAAGACCTGGAAGGAGATCAACGCCCGTCTGCCTGCACAAAAAATTCAGGTCCTGGGTCCCCCGCCAAGCTCCGGTACCCGTGACGCCTTTGTTGAGCTGGCGCTTGAGCCGGGCTGCCAGAGTATTCCTTGGATCAAGGAAAAAAAGGCGACCGATGAAGCCTGGTTTAAAAGCACCTGCATGACCCTTCGTGAGGACGGTGCCTACGTCGAGGTCGGTGAAAACGATAACCTGATCGTCCAGAAGATCGAGGCCAATCCGGAGGCGATCGGCATTTTTGGCTTCAGCTTCCTGGACGTCAATGGGGACAAGTTGCATGCGGCTTCAATCGATGGTCAGGTCCCCGCCTATGACACCATCGTCAGTGGCAAATACCCCATTTCTCGGCCCCTCTTTTTCTATGTCAAGAAGGCCCATGTCGGTCTGATTCCGGGTATTACTGAATACGTTACGGAGTTTCTGAGCGATAAGGCCTCGGGAGAGGAGGGATACCTTGCAGACAAGGGTTTGATCGCCTTACCGGCCTCAGAACGCAAGAAAGCGGTTACCGATGCCAAGGCATTAAACGCCATGGCGGCGCCCAAGTGATCCATGTCCCGTGGCCTAGGCCCCTCTTGGGGCCTTGATTCCGGCCCTCACGCATTCCCAGGCTCCATCCATTAGGGTATCCTAATATTTTGCCGGTCGCTTACGATGATCTTCCGACAACTCTTTGAGCCCGAGACATCCACCTACACGTATCTTTTGGGATGCCCTGTCACGCAAAGGGCTCTTCTGATTGACCCGGTTGCCAGCGAGGTAGATGCCTACGTCAGTGTCCTCAAGGCACTGGGCCTTCGCCTCTTTTATACCCTTGAAACCCATGTCCATGCCGACCACATCACCGGCTCAGGGCTCCTGAGGGAGCGCCTGGGGAGCCACAGCGTCGTTCACCAAGCGGCTGGAACCCTCTGTCCGGATCTTCTGGTTTCAGATGGCGTCAGATTGCAACTGGGATCCCTTGAGTGGACGGTTTTATACACACCAGGGCACACCCAAAGCTGTGTCAGCTACCGTTTTGAAGACCGCGTTTTCACCGGCGATGCCCTGCTGATCGGGGGGTGTGGTCGAACCGATTTTCAGCAGGGGAATGCGGGACAACTTTTTGACAGCATTCATCAGAAGCTCTTTACCCTTCCGCCTGATACCCTCGTTTATCCCGGTCATGACTATCAGGGACAGACGGTTTCAACCATTCGACAGGAAATGCAAAAAAATAATCGGCTGGGACCTGGCGTCAGCCGGAGCGACTTTGTTGCGCTGATGGACGGCTTGGACCTTCCCCTTCCCAAGCACATCCACGCGGCCGTTCCAGCGAATCTGGCCTGTGGGAAGGTCGATGCCGCCATCTGATCCTATCTCATGATCGGGTTTTATCTCGGTCTTGCCGGTGTCGGCCTTTTGCTGGGGCTCTTGGGCGGGGGCGGCTCCCTCTTGCTCGTGCCTCTGCTCATTTTCTGGGGGGGATTTCCCGTCAAATCTGCCATCGCGCTTTCCTTGGCGGTCGTCGGCATCACCGGCCTGATTGCGGTCATGCGTCACACCCGTCAGGGGAATGTCTGCTGGAAGAACGGCGTCGCCTTCGGACTCTCAGGCATGGCTGGCGCCTACGGCGGAGGGCGCCTGGCCGGGTTTGTGCCGGAGAATCTTCTGATGATCCTCTTTTCCTTGATGATGCTGGTCACTGCCTTGTCGATGCTCTTGGGCCGAAGGCTTCGACCCGGCGTCGAAGTCACCCCTGAGGCACCCTGCCCGACTCGAATTCGTCTTCCAGCGGTCCTTTTTGATGGCCTTCTGGTGGGCGTGATCACCGGGCTTGTGGGGGTGGGGGGAGGATTTGTGATTGTCCCCGCCCTCAACCTTTTAGGCGGGCTGGCCATGCGAGCGGCGATCGGCACCTCGCTACTGGTCATCGGCATGAATTCGCTAGCCGCACTCCTTGGCTATATCGGACACGCATCGATTGACGTCTCGACCGTCGGTCTTTTCTCCGCCATCACGATCCCCGCGAGCCTCCTCGGTCACCGATTATCCCGACGTTTGCCGGCCCACTGGCTGAGGGTTGGGTTTGG
>JBEBBO010000108.1:0-3557 GCA_041158345.1 Pseudomonadota bacterium
CAAGATCGACGGCATCGACTCCGCTTCCCAGTGGGCGGGAAGAGCTGAGCGTGGTGCAGATACCGATGGGAGCCACTCCAGTGAATATGAAGTCAGACTGAAAGAACTCTCCGGACAGGACCAAGCGAAAGTGCTTGAAAAGATCCGAGGCGTTCTGAATGATTTTCCTGGAATGCTCTCCGAGGCGAATACCTTCTTAACGGAGCGCGTCGAGGAGACAATTTCGGGCTATACCTCCCCGATCGTCATTAACCTCTATGGTCATGACCTCCTGGCGCTGGATGAGGTTGCTCTCGAACTGGCCACCGTGATTCGAGGCATGAAAGGCGCGACCGATGTGCAGCTGAGATCGCCTCCGGGAACGCCTCTGCTGGATGTGCGGCTAGATCTTCCAAGCCTCGCCAGCGTGGGCATTCGCCCGCTGGAAGTCGCCCACATTATCCAAAGCGCTCTCAAGGGACAAACGGTAGGGACCTACTATCTTGAAAACCGAGCTTATGATGTCTCGGTTATTCTGCCGCCTGAACAACGCGAGGCGTTTCCTGTGCTTCAGGAACTCCCCATCCGAACGCCAGATGGCCAGTACATCGAACTTGGACAGCTAGCGGAGTTCATTCAAAGTAGCGGCCGTTACAACATTCTGCATCGGCAAGGCCAACGCGTGCAGACCGTGACAGCCAATGTTGAAGGACGCGATCTGGATTCCTTTGTGCGCGAGCTGCATCAAAAAACCCTGAAGCTAGTCCACTTTCCTGAAGGCGTGACCCCAGAATTTACCGGCGCGGCTATCGCCCAATCTGAAGCACGGGATCGTATGCTCCTTCATGCCCTTTTGGCCGGGGTAGGCGTCTTGATTCTCATGGGTATTGCCATTGGAAACACCCGTAACCTTCTGCTTACATTGATCAATTTGCCATTTTCACTAGCCGGGGGCGTCGGGGCAGCTTTTCTCTCTGGCAGCAGCCTTTCCGTAGGATCGATGGTCGGGTTTGTCACCCTCTTTGGGATTACCATCCGAAATACCATCATGCTGGTTTCGCATTACCGACACCTCACCGAAAAGGAAGGCTGGAAATGGGGCATGGAAACCGCATTCCACGGCGCGCTTCAGCGACTCCCCTCCATTCTCATGACGGCGTTGGTGACAGGATTAGCCCTTTTGCCGATCGCTATCGATAGCGACAACCCAGGTCGGGAGATCATGGGACCCATGGCTGCGGTCATCATTGGAGGTCTGGTCACCTCGACGTTGCTATCCCTGATTTCGCTCCCCGTCTTGTTTGCTCGCTTCGGCGATTTCAGGGGAAAACGAGATTAATCGCACTCAATCACAGGTGCAGGGATCATCGGAGATTTCACTATGTGGTACGCGCTTCGGCGCGTCAGAAACATTGCAGTAAAGCCGTTGCTGACATGCCGGTTCGGACTCAAACTGAAAGGTCGCATGGCTGATTCTAAAATTCTCGAGGAGCTTTAGAGACAATTCATGTCGGATCAGTTGGGTTTCACTCACAGGTAGATCTTCAACTTCGACATGAACGGAGAGGAACCGTAGACTTCGTGACAGACTCCACACATGAAGGTCGTGAATGCCGATCACTCGGGGATGGGCAGCTAACACCTGTCCAACGTCATCAACGCCAATATCCCTTGGCGCCCCCTCCATGAGAATATCCAGCGTTTCTCTGACGATCACCCAAGCATTCCATAGAATCAGCACCCCGATCAGAAGACTGGCTAACGGATCAAGCCAAAGCTTTCCAGTCCAGCCAATCCCAATACCCGCGAGAATCGCCCCCAGATTGGAGAGGACATCCCCCAAAAGGTGAAGAAAGGCACTTCGAAGATTGAGGTCATCATGAGATCCATGACCCACTAGCCAAGCGCTGATCCCGTTGACCACAAGCGCGAGACTTCCGACGCCAACCAGTGTCTCCCAAGAGACAGGCACGGGGGATTGAAAGCGAAACCAAGCCTCAGCAGCAATTCCAAGAGCAATCACCAACAGGGTTGCCGCGTTGAAAAGTGCCGCCAGAATCCCGCCTCGATGGTAACCAAAAGTCCGAGCCGCATGGGCCGGCTTTTCAGCCAAATGAAGCGCGTAGCCACTGATGGCCAGCGCAACCACATCGGTCAGGTTGTGTGCCGCATCAGAGAGAAGTGCGAGACTCTGGCTCTGAAGCCCCGCCAGAGCTTCATAGAACACAAAACAAAAAGTCAGAACCAACGCCGTGATGAGGCGAAGCTTGGCTCCCCGACCTGAGGACGGTGCCTGTTGGTGATGGTGGCTGTGATGGGAATGCGAAGTGTGATCGTGCATGCTCAAGTCCGAGCCCTCTTTGTGGCGAAACATTCCAAGAGGCAGATTTCCATACTACCATTGGAGCCTAAAGTACTTCTCTCTGCTCAGACCCCCCATGAAAGAAACCCGCTGTCGACTTGCCCTTTGCCTTGCAGTTGTATTGTGCACTTTCAGCATCGAATGCCTCGCCGATTCTGTTCTGGCCTACCGACTAAAAACGGGAGGCAGTCCGGTAGAGCAACAGCTTGAAATTCAAAATGGCCAGGCCTGGATTCATGGCTTGGGTGGCGATGCCGAAATGGATCTCCTATTTGATGCCCAAAGCGGCCAATGGGCTGTGATTGATCGCAAGCGAAAATCCTTCACCACCTTTAGCGAAAAATCCGTCAGGCAACTTTCCGAGCAACTGGAATTGGTTGCTCCTCTGGTCAAAGGCTTGGGCGAACAAATGGGTGGTCTTTCAGCTGACCAACAGCAGCAATGGGGCCGACTGCTTGAGAAAGTCCCGGTCGAGCAGATCAATCGCCTTCAGAAAACGGCAAAAAAAACCAAACTGGTCGCCACAGGAAAGTCTCAACGCATCGCAGGCATCGAATGCCGACCTTTCAAGGTGGATAGTAGCGGCACGCACCTTGATTTCTGCCTGGCCGATCCCCTCACGCTGGCCTTGCCAGAACCCGATGCCAAAACGCTCTCACAAATGACGGCAAGTAGCCGCGCGATGATACAAAATGCCGGCACACTCTCTGCCCGTTTCGGCCTCAATTTGGCCGCCAGCGACCTCAGTAAGATCTCAGGACTCCCTGTTGCATTTCGCGAAGGCGGATCAAACCCCGGAATGGACCTTCAGTTTCTGGGCGTAAAAACGCCAGAACACCCCCTGAAATCCCCGAATATTCCGGATGGCTATCACCAAGAAAAGATTAAGCTCTGGTAGGGATTGACTTCCTCCCCTTCCTAAAAGGAAGGGGATTCCTGATTCATCGAGAACTGCTTATGCCGATTTACGACACAAGACTGACATTCTCTCCACAGGCTAACACCGCCAGCCCGACGGCTTCAATGTTGACTGCTGCATTGATGTCCCGATCCAAAAGGGTCGAGCAGGAGGGACAGGTCCACTCCCGGTCATCCAACATCACACGTCTTGCCGCGTTGATGCTTTGCGCGACGATGATGCCTATCTAAACTGCGTTATTTTGAGTCGACGATCCATGAAAACCTGAGGTATTGAAGTGAGTAACAATCGATGGAT
>JBEBBO010000109.1:0-4113 GCA_041158345.1 Pseudomonadota bacterium
CCGAGCCGTAGCCGAGCTCCAGTCCCCCGAGCTTGCCATAGGCGATCACCGCGAATCCGGCTTCGGGGTGTTTTAGGCCCTTGGGGCTCCCATGCCGTTCGCGGGTCATGGCGAAACTTCGAGTGAGCGCAGCGCCGAGCAGCGTTTCAGCGAGCGCGGTGAGTGCATTGCTGACCTCTGGAAGAGGAAGCGATCCCGCGATATCGGCCGCTGCAATTCGGAGCACGACCACCTGCCGGTAGTGCCGAAGCGCCAGCATGAAAGCTTCCAGATCTTCAGGATCCAGGTCCTCAAGCTTTCGGTGAAGGTCTCGCTTCAGCGCCTCGCGGGTGATGGGCGCGAGGAAACTTCGGGGATCAAGGAGCTCATCCAGTAGGACGGGGTGACGCCCCAGGGTGGTTGCAAACCAGGGGCTTGCGCCGACTAGGGCGACTAACTGCGTTCGAGCGGCTGGATTTTCGGCGAGAAGCGTCAGATAAACATTGCGACTGGCAATGGCCTCCAGCACTTTGAGCAGGCGATCCAGGGTTTCATGGCTTTGAGGGTGTTGGTGAATCTCGACCAGAAGATCGGGAAGCAGGCGTCGAATTTCAGTCGCACCTCGGGGTGACAGGCGGCGGATCGATGAGGCGGTCCGAAAGGCTTCTAGCTTCTGCACCCAGACCTTGGGCGCTGAAATCCCGAGTTCGGTAAGACTTTCATAAAGAGTTTCGGTCTCGCCATCCAGCGGGAAAGGGGTCTTGCCGCCCTGGGCGTCTGCGCGGATGACATCTTCAAAGACCTGATGAACGCGGTGCTGGATCTTCGCGAGTGCCGCGAGAAAAGCGGCGTAGTCGCTAAAACCTAGCGCATGGGCCAAGGCCAATTGCTGTTCGGAAGATTTGGGCAGCGTGTGCGTTTGTTGATCCCGGTATTCCTGGAGCCGGTTTTCAATGATTCGAAGCGTTCGATAGTGGGCTTGGAGTTCGGTGACGGTTTCCTCGGGAAGGAGGCCGAGTGTGCCGAGTGCAGAAAGCACACCCAGGATTTCGCGGCGTTGCAGGGATTTCTCCGAGCCCCCGCGAATCAATTGAAAGGCTTGTCCGATGAATTCAATTTCCCGAATGCCGCCTTTTCCCAGTTTGACGTTTTCATGATCGCCCTTCCGGGCCAGCTCTTGGCTGATCATGCGCTTGAGTTCCCGAAGTTCTCCAAAAGCCCGAAAATCCAGATAACGACGGTAGACGAAGGGATGCAGGAAACGCTCGAGCTCGACGCCTCCCCGGCGATCGCCGGCGATCGCCCGTGCCTTGATCATGGCATAGCGCTCCCATTCGCGCGCCTGTCCTTCGTAGTAGCGCTCGAAGGCTTCAAAGTGGAGAACCAGGGGCCCCGACTCGCCAAACGGGCGAAGCCGGGTATCCACCCGAAAGACAAAGCCATCTTCGGTCTTTTCATCCAGTGCGCGGACCAGATTACGCGCCAGGCGAGTATAGAACTCGGCATAGCTGGTGCTTTTTTTATCCTCGAGTTCACCATCATCCCGATAGGCCAATATGAGATCGATATCCGAGGAATAATTCAGTTCCCGGGCACCGAGTTTGCCCATGCCAAGTACCACCAGGTTCTGCGGTTCGCCCTCGCGGTTACGGGGTGTGCCAAAACGCTCGGCCAGCCATGCAAAATGGGCATTGAGCGCCGTTTCAACGGCGGCCTCTGCGAGCAAGGAAAGATCCCGAAGCGTCTCTTCAATCGGTGCCCAGCCCGCGATATCTCGCCAGGCAATGCGCACCATCTCAAGGCTTCGGATTTTGCGGAGCGATTTTTGAAGTCCCGCTTCTTCCGTAACGCCTGAAACGGCGTCTTCGATCTCCGTGCGGATCTGCGATTCTTCCCGACTTGCTTCCAGAAGGCCCCGATCGATCAGGGCATTCAGAAGGGAAGGCGTTCGAGTCATTTCTTGCGCGATGAAGGGCGATGCCGCAAGAATCAAAGGCATCGATTCGGCAATCCGATCCGGGATGTTCAGGGGGGCTTCAGGTCCGAGCCTTTCCAGAAGGCGGGTCCAAAGAGACCTCGCTTCAGTCTCCAGCGCCGAAGGGAGGGTGTGAAAAGGCAAGTCGACGTGCGCCATCAGAACGGATTCAGTGGAAAGACGGGGTGAACTGACCGAAGAATTCGGACCGATGGGATTGCCCGCCTTGGGCAAGAGTCACCGCCTCGAGGGCCTCCTTGTGAAGCTTTTCATCGGAGACCCGAAGCGTTGCTCGAATCGAGGCTCGGGCAGCTTTCTCAAGGTAAGGCAACGCCGCTTTGGAATCGCCCTCTTCCAGGAGGATGTCACCCATGAAGTAATTGGTGTCGATCCCTTCAGGGAAGAGTCGAACGCCGGTGGTCAGAATTTCCCGCGCGATTTTTTTATCGCCATAAAGGAGTGGCCAGCCGGGGAGACGCCGGTAGAGGTTGCCCAAGGTCACATAGGCGGCTCCCTCCAGTGCCTTGGGATCTCGCTCGATGGCGGTCTTCAGAAGACTTCGGGACTCCTCGAGCATTTCCAGGGTGTCCAGCCCCAGGGCTGCGGCACTGTAGGTGCAGAGGATAATGGCTTCAACAATCATTGGCTCCGCCCTGTTTGGGGCTTCGGCCTTCACGGCCCGGATTCGTTCGAGGAGCCCTTTGAATCGACTGACGTGTTCCGAGCGGGGCGCAAGGTAAAACACTTCGGACCACTCTGCTTGAATAGTCCTTGAGGTCTTGGCAACGGCATCAAAGCTCTTCTCCGCCGCGGATCCGATTTGAGCGCTGAAAAGGAACGCGAGGCCCCAAAAGACCCGAAGTCCCCGATATTGAATCTGGCGAAAAAGAGCCATGAGGATCCTCGAAAAGGCCTAAGTTTCACCCAATATCAGGCGACGCCGCCGAAGCGCGGCATAAGCCAAGGTCACCAGCAAGCTAGCGGCCAAGGGCCAAGGGTACATTTCCCTTTCGGGTCGATAATACCGCTTGTCGCGTTCGATGGGTTCAAGTTCATCCAGAAGGCGGTAAATTTCCTCCATCTGCTGGACATCACGCGCCCTGAAGTAACGTCCGTGCGTCATTTCCGCCATGCCACGCATGGTGGGTTCATCGAGATCCTGTGAAGGATTCACGCGACGGGTTCCAAGGAGGTCGCGGACCACCATCTCATCGGCGCCGATGCCGATGGTGTAGATCTTCAGACCCGAGCGGGCGGCAATTTCAGCCGCTTTGAGGGGCGCGATATTACCGGCGGTATTGGCCCCGTCACTTAGGAGGATCAGTACGCGTTGCCCCTCAGGGTTATCTCTCAGGCGCTTGATGGCGAGACCAATCGCATCGCCAATCGCCGTTCGGTCGCCAGCGAGGCCAATGACCGATTCATCCAGAAGGGTCCGGACCGTCTTTCGGTCGAAAGTGAGCGGCGCCTGGAGATACGCATTTTCGCCAAAGAGGATCAGTCCCAGTCGATCGCCGACGCGACGGTCGATGAACTCTCCCGCCACGGCTTTGGTGGCGGTGAGGCGATCCACTTTGTGACCATCCAGAACAAAATCCTGAATCTCCATGCTCCCAGAAAGATCGACTGCCAGCATGAGATCACGGCCTGTGATCGCCTGTTCGATGGGCTCTCCCTGCCAGACCGGTCGGGCCGCAGCGATGACCAAGAGCACCCAGGCCAAAATCAAAGGGTACGGAATGGGCTGATGTTCCCGATAGCCCGGGCGCGCCGTGGGCAGCGCAAAAAATTCGGCCGCGATGGGGCTAATGAGAATGCTTCCGCCTGCATCGGGACTCGCGGGTAAAACCCAACGAATCAGCCATGGGAGCGGGAGTGCCAGAAAAAACCAATACCAGAGGAATGTCATGAGCCCAACATAGCGACTTGATAGGGCGCCATCAAGGGGCTGGGGCCAAGACTTGAACGAAATTTGGATGAATCCCCCGACATCGCCCGAAAAGGCGCAGTTTGTTAGGATCGGAACTCAGCACAACAGCAAAGGAGTTCTCTGTGTCTCAACCGATCAACCGGCTTCTCGACATCATGGCCCAACTGAGAGATCCCCAAGGCGGTTGCCCCTGGGATCTGGCGCAGGATTTCAAGAGTTTGGTGCCTTA
>JBEBBO010000110.1:0-5695 GCA_041158345.1 Pseudomonadota bacterium
AAGGGCCACCCTCTCATTCAGGTCTTGCCTCTGACCCTTGAAGCGATTGCTGAATTTCCGATCATCACCTATACCTTTGGCTTTACCGGCCGCTCTCAATTGGACCGGGCATTTGAGGCCAAAGGGCTCCATCCACGACTGGCGCTCACGGCCGTCGATGCGGATGTCATCAAGACCTACGTTCGCTTGGGCCTGGGGATCGGCATCGTCGCGCACATGGCCTATGATCCCCGTGAAGATGAGGATCTCGTGGCACTCGAGGTGGCGCATCTTTTTGAACCCAGTACCACTCGCCTTGCGATTCGACGAGACATGTTCATCCGAACCTATCTTTACGACTTCATTCGCTTGTTCGCACCCCATCTTGATCGCGACACCATCAATTTGGCCATGCAGCTTCGGGATCGCAAGGATCTCGACGCCCTGTACCAAGCGATGGATCTGCCCATCCGTTAACGCCATCGAATAGGTTCGGCTCCCTGTGTCTCGATTTCGGACTATTTCACGCCGTCATGGGTTCGATCTCATCCTCTGGGCCCTTCTCATTGGCCTTGTCGGTGGATTGTCTTCCGCAGGTTACCGTGAAGCCAATCTCTGGCTCACGCATGTCCTGACCCGAACCTGTGGGGACATCGTCGCGATTGCAGAATCACTGGATGGCTTCGATCGTCTTTTGATTCCAACTCTCGGCGGATTCATTGCAGGCTTTTTCCTGTCCCTGGCTCGGCGTTATCCAGGCGGTATAACGGGCCAGGACTACCTTGAAGCCATTCGGACCAACGACGGGGTGATTCCTTTCAAGGCAACCCTCATTAGGCTGATCTCGTCTCTCTTTAGCGTCAGTTCGGGGAGTTCTATCGGCCGAGAGGGGGGGATGGTCCAGTTTTCCGCGATGTGGTCCTCAATCATCGGACAATTCAGCCGCCTGCCTCCGGAACGATTAAAGCTTCTGGTCGGTTGCGGTGGCGCAGCAGGACTTGCCGCCGCTTACAACACCCCCCTAGCGGGCGCCCTTTTTATCGCGGAAATTGTGACCGGATCTCTGGCCATAGAAGTTCTCGGGCCTTTAATCATTTCGGCCTTCACCTCAACGCTGATCGTTCGACACTGGATTGGGACACATCCGATTTTCAGCAGTCAGGACATCATGTCGACGCAGGAGGTGGACCTTCTTCCCCTGTTTGTCCTAGGTATCCTTTGTGGCATCTTAGCGCCACTTTTTCTGGTCGGATTGAAATGGAGCCGAAAGGGATTTGACCTGATTCACATGCCGGTCACTCTAAAGCTAGCGATTGGGGGACTTGGAATTGGCCTGTTGTCCCTGAAAACCCCGGAGGTCTGGGGAAATGGCTATTCAGTGGTCGAATCCCTATTGAGTCAACCACAGCACACAAAACAAGTTGCCATCATTCTCGGCATGAAGGTCATCGCTACCCTCCTGGCGGTAGGCTCAGGCGCGATCGGCGGCGTTTTCACAACGACCCTCTTGCTGGGCGCCTCCACCGGATGGCTATTCGGTGCAGTCCTGTCGCTTTGTTATCCATCGCTGAGTGCGGATCCCGTCTATTTCAGCGCCGTCGCCATGGGCGCCTTCTTGGCCGGCACCACACACGCGCCCATCATGGCGATCTTGATGATTTTTGAAATGACGCTAGATGCCAATCTGGTGTTCCCTCTGATCATGAGTGCACTGATCGCAAGCTATCTGAGCCGTATTCTGCATCCGCGCTCGATCTACCAGCATTGACTGATCGCACAGCCAAACTCCGCTGAGTTTCACTGCGTTTTTCATCTAATCCTAATCTTCAGCCTCAGGCACCCCTCATCTTGAAGGGGTAGCATAGTTGTCGGGCAAAGTGTTCCTGCAGGTGCCAAAAGCGTGGCATCAGAGATACCCCGAATGTCCAGCGGGGCCCTCTGATGCCATTCGGTGTCCACCGGCAAGACCTTTCTTGGATTCCTTGTTTGAAACGTGATCGACCCTAAGGCCACCCCCTCTAAGATCGATCTCAAAAGCGTTTCATTTCCAAGGGACTCAGGAAAGGCTTGGCCCACTTTCGATGGCCCTGTTCCCTTGATTGAATCCAGATCATCAGGGGGACCCTGGTCTCCCTGCTTACTGATCCGAGGGAGGCAGGCATGGACCATCGGGGCCTGCAGGATTTTTTGACGCCCGTTACTTGTAGCTTTCATCGTTCTTAACGGCCCTTCTCCCGACGAATGCCGAAAACCTTCGGCGCAGGCCAAAACATAATCACCCCTGATGCGGTCTCCACGCCATGGCCTATCACGCCTTTTGGATCCCAAAAAATAAATCTTTCATTCCACGAATCGTGAAGTGGTGTAAAGATGTCGCCATGCAGCATCGTTTTAATTGGCGGCCCTCTGCCCGCAGCCCAATCCTCCTCGGAGGCATCCTGTGCCTGGTCCTTTGGGCCTACGCGGTCATCACTGCGCGACAAATGACAGAGGGACTGATCGTTGCCGCAACGGATGTACAAGTTCAAATCGCGGAGCAAGTGCGACTCATCGGCGTGATTCTCCAGCGAAGTTCGGAACTGGAGCGCAAAGCCCGACTGGTGATTCTGCTCTCGGATCCCAGTCTCCGGGAACCCTACGAGCGAGAGTCCTACGAGAAGTCGCGAGCGGCGTATCAAAAGACCATGGATGAACTGGCCCGGCTGGTCCTCGACCCGGAAGTCACCCTCATTGTTCAGGAATTGATCGAACAGGAAGCATTGATCCATCGACAGATGGAAGGCCTTGAGGGCCACTCCAACGTGCCGCCGAGTCTCGACCAGGCTTTTGCAGACTTCAGTGAAAAAACCATGTCACTGGCCATGCGGCTGGATGCAGAAGCCCGCGGCGCCCTCGTCAAGAACGTGAATTTTTCAAGGCGTCGTCTTGAGGATTATCAACTCCACAATGGCACAGCCCTGATTTTCGCCCTGATACTGATCGCTCTGATTTATCGCTGGACGAAACGTTTCGGCCAAACTTCCGCGAGCCATGATGACCTGTGAATATCTGGCCCCCTCTCGGTCCAACCCCCGATGTAACGCTCTCGTGAAATTTCTTAAGCCTCTGACTTTAGACGTCCTCATGATGGGCGGTTTGATCCTGAGTGTTTCAGCCTGTACGCCGAATAAAATCGAGATGCCCAGCACGCCCCCTCCGAACCTTTTTGATTACTCGCGTTCGGATCTCACAGGATTAGTCGAATTTGCCAACCGTTTTGGAACACTGCCGGATTCAGCAAAAATAGCGATCTGCCGCGAAATGGATCTCTCTGAAAAGGAACAGAAAAACGATCCCCGAGGACTGACCCTGCATCAAGCAGCGGGCCAGATCTTTCTCTCAAGCTGCAGCGTCTCTATCGCGCTGCAGGAGAAACTCAAGGCCCTTGCTGAAAGTTCAGAGAGTTCGGCGGATCAAAGGCAATTTGCAAGCCTTAGCCTGCAACTGATTCTCCGGCAGGAAAATCAGACCAACGCTTTGATTCAAGCTCAAAAAAAGGCAAGAGCCAAATCAAACGGTAATGGAATACATCGAAAGCTCGAGACCACGGACAAAGAGGCCCCGGCGATCGACGATTCATTCAAACAGACGATACCTACCCCCATTCCGGATGATGTCGCTCGGAAAAAACTCGAGGCGCTGAGAAATCTTGAGAAATCGATGGATCGAACACTGAAACCCTAATCTCATGTTCAGAGTCTGGCTGGCCGTCGTCAGCGCTATTGCCGTTCTTTTTGTCGTGACACTCTCGGCCGCGCTCTTCTGGGCCGCAGAGAGCGTGAACCGGAATTTTGAGGCCTACCGGCATGCCGCAGCGGCCTATGAGCGCTATGAACGACTCGCACATGAATCCTACAGATACTTCAAAAGCGAAATCGAAAGTCTGACAGGCGCTCCACTGCAAACACCAAAGACCCAAGGTATCGATCGTGAACGTTTGATGGAGGCGCTTCAGCAACTGCGTGAGGCCGCATTAACCCAGGCAGAAAACCATCCGGAAAACCGCGATGAACTCTATCGTCTTGCGAAGCTCGGCGCCTTTTTGAACGACAGTCGATATCAGTTTGAGGATATCGAGCAACTTCGAAAGAAAGGTCAAGATGGCGCTGCTCGGGAGCAACTGACACACTACTCAGCCCAACGCATTGACCTGGAATTTCAACCGCTCATTGACGAAGCACTCCAGGAGCATCGGGAACGTTCGGCCAAAGCTCAAGCTGAAGTCGATAGCCTGATTGATCGCTCCCGCTGGCTCGCGATTCTGGACGGCACAGCTGCAACGCTGATTAGCCTTTATGGTGGCATCCTTCTCTCGCGTCGGCTGAGCCGATCGATTCGGGCTCTTATGACAGGAACCCAACAAATCGCCAACGGAAACCTTGCCGCCCGAGTTCAATTGAGTGGCGACGATGAGTTCAGCACACTGGCCGGCCATTTCAACCAGATGGCGGAGAAGATCCAAAAACAGCGTGCTGCGCTTGAGGAACGGCAGGATATCCTTGAGTCGCGGGTGACCGAGCGAACCCAAGAGCTCCTCGACATCAATCAGAACCTCTGCCGAATGGATCGGGATCGAAGAGCCTTCCTGGCGGATATCAGCCATGAACTTCGAACACCCATTACCGTGATTCGCGGCGAGGCTGAAATTGCGCTTCGAAACCCCAAAACGCCCTCAGAAGATTATCGGCAGGCCCTGCAGCGCATCATCGATCTCTCCGTGCAACTCGGAGATTACGTCCACGATCTTCTTGCAGAAGCCCGCTCTGAACCCCGAAATCTCGACGAGACCAAAAACCAGCCTGTGGATCTCAAGGAGCTTTTGTCTGACGTGTATTTGGATCTTAAGATTCTGGCCAAGTCCGCGGGCATCAACACCCAACTGACGCTTCCCGAAGATCCCGCATGGATCCTCGGCGATCTGAACCGTCTTCGTCAGGCGCTCCTGATCCTGGGCGACAATGCCTGCCGCTACGCGCCTCAAGAAACCCTCACAACCCTGTGCCTTGAATTATCTGACGAGTGGGCCCTCATTACGCTCCAAGATCAGGGTATTGGAATCAGCGCCGAAGACATTGGCCACATCTTCGAACGCAGCTTTCGAGGGGAGAACGCTCGTAGCCTTCAGCCGGAAGGCCTGGGGTTGGGATTGGCCATGGTTCATACCATCATTTCACAGCATGGCGGCAAGGTTTCCGTAGAAAGCGAAGTGCACTGTGGATCGACTTTCGCCATCTCACTTCCCTTACTGACAGTGCCCCCACCCAGCTCCGGACCGTCCTCATGAATACGACCGCCCAAGCGCTTCGAAAGATCCTGATGATTGAAGATGACCCGAGAATTGCTGATTTTGTCGGTCGTGGACTTAAAGCCGAGGGCTACTTGGTCGAAATCATGCCCAGCGGCCGCGAGGGGCTCCTTGCGGGACGTAACCCTCAGTTTGGGGCGATCCTTCTGGATATTGGGCTTCCAGACATCAACGGTCAGCAGGTTTGTGAGCAACTTCGATCCGAGGGGGTCACGACCCCTATCCTGATGCTGACCGCACGCGATGCCATCCCGGACAAGATCAAGGGACTGAAATCAGGGGCCGATGACTATATGACGAAGCCCTTTTCCTTTGAAGAATTGCTAGCCAGAGTTGAAGCGCTGCTTCGAAGGGCGAGCATGGAATATGGGG
>JBEBBO010000111.1:0-37942 GCA_041158345.1 Pseudomonadota bacterium
ACAGTTCGCGCGGCAATCCTACGGGGTTGCGTGTGACCAATGAAACCCTTGATCCCTCTGCCTGCCTCAAGACAAATTTTTGGGAGCTGCGTGGTCTTTCCAGAGCCGGTTTCGCCACAGACGATAATGACCTGATGGGCAAGGATCGCCTCCAGAATTTCCTGCCGCCTATCTGAAACGGGGAGATCTGGGTAGGTAATTTTTGGAACACGGCAAGATCGGGCTTTTACCCGATTAATCGAGTCGACTATCCGCCCCCCCACTGCCGCGCTTTCACTCTCTATGTCCTTGCCATTCTTTAAATCAGACTCCAGCCGCTCGATAGCTCTCCTTAACCGGAACTGGTCCCGGCGATAGCACTCATCCAAACGATTCCTAAGGCCTTTAAGTTGCTGGGTCATAGAGATGGGGTTGCAATAGCGTTCGTTAGCCGATCTGTATACCGAAGCCGAAAGAAGATTTCCATCGAAGCCTGTCTGTTAGAGAATGGACCTTCAATTACCTCACCCCAAAAACATGACGATTCGAACACTCCCCCCCCAACTCATCAATCAGATTGCAGCAGGCGAGGTCGTCGAACGCCCTGCCTCTGCAATCAAGGAATTGGTCGAGAATGCCTTTGATGCCGGAGCCGATCGGATCGAAATTGAGATTGAACAGGGCGGCATGGGCCTGATTCGCGTGCGAGACAACGGCTGCGGCATAGACAAAGAGGAATTGCCTCTGGCCTTATCTCGACACGCAACCAGCAAAATTGCCTCTCTGGAGGATCTTGAGAACGTCCTGACCATGGGATTTCGCGGCGAGGCCCTCCCGAGCATCAGTTCGGTTTCACGGCTTCAATTGACGTCGCGACCGCGTGGTGTCAGCCATGCATGGCAAATTCAGACGGATGGCGGGGAAAAGAACTTTGACCTGAAACCGGCCGCACACCCGGAAGGGAGTACTGTGGAAATTCGGGACCTCTTCTACAACACGCCAGCCCGAAGAAAATTCCTTCGCTCGGAAAAAACCGAGTTTCAGCATATCGATAGTGTCGTTCGCAGAATGGCGCTCTCAAGAATGGATGTGGCCATTACGCTCTCGCACAATGATCGAGAAGTTCTGAAGGTGCCCTCGGCCAAAGAGCTTTCAGAGTCCCCCAAAAGACTTGAGGCCATTCTTGGACGAGACTTTCTGGAGCAGAGCCTGCCCATCGAGCACAATGCTGCGGATCTGAGAATTCATGGCTGGATTGGCTTACCCACTTTTTCTAGAGGTCAACCGGATCAGCAATACTTCTATGTCAACGGCCGACTGGTTCGAGATAAGTTGGTCAATGTCGCCATCCGACAAGCGTTTCAAGATGTGCTCTATCACGGCAGGCATCCAATCTATGTCCTTTATCTGGAACTGAATCCAACCCTGGTCGATGTCAACGCCCATCCCACCAAAATGGAAGTGCGCTTCAGAGAAGCGCGCATGGTGCATGACTTTCTATTCAGCAGCATCCACAGAGCATTGGGTGGCGCCGTAGCAGGCGGCTCAACCACCTTTCTGTCGGAGTCCACTTCAGCCCCCCATGGCCTCTCTCGCGAGACGTATCCCCTGGCATCCAAGTCCGGTGTAAGCGGCTATCCTTCAGAACGTCAAATCAGCTTCTCTTCTGGCAAACAAGCTCAACTTTCTCTCAATACGCCGAACCTTCTGGAGCGCTACGACCGGTTATTGAATGCACACGGCCCATCGCAGCACGCATCGCAAGACACAGAACCTCATGTACAGGGTCGACTTGGAAGGGCCATAGCCCATATCCATGGCGCCTTCATTCTCGCAGAGAACGCAGAGGGCCTCATATTGGTTGATGCCCATGCCGCGCATGAGCGAATTACCTATGAAAGACTGAAGGCAGACCAAATGCAGGGAGATATTCCCTCGCAAACCCTTTTAATGCCCCTCCCACTGGATGTGAGTGAAGCCGAAGCAGATGCCGCTGAAGAGCAACTGGAGACGCTGGCCAGCCTTGGTGTTGAAGTACGGCGGACGGGGCCCAACAGCGTTCTTGTTACGGCCCTTCCTGCACAACTCCCGATTGCCGATGGGGATCAGTTGATCCGGGATGTGCTTGCTGATTTTGCTCAACAGGGTCGAAGTCGGCGCCTAGAGGAGTCGTTGAATCAAACTCTTGCGACGATGGCCTGTCATAGCTCGGTGAGGGCCAACCGCCAGCTCTCCTTGGTAGAAATGAATGCGCTGTTGCGCGATATGGAGGCCACCGAACGTAGTGGTCAATGCAACCACGGGCGCCCGACTTGGGTGCAGTTGACCCTTCAAGACCTCAACGGGCTCTTTCAGCGAGGTCGCTAGGAGCCTCTACCTCCAGCAACTGAGAATGACAGGGCAAATCAAAGCGGCAGACGGTAGTAGTCCGGATACCACTGATTGGTCAGTACCGCATCGCGAAGCTCTTCCTTACTAGCCAGGGGCGCAACGCCATCCTCAATCGCCTGAAGCGCAACAGCAAGAGCAATCTCAACGGCAACCTCACGCGCATGCCTGAGCTCGGGAAGCAGCGGGGCCGACGAATCCGTAATGGCTGGCGATAGACGTCCCAGCGCCTCTGCAGCCGCGATCAGCATGGTATCGGTTACCCGTCGTGCCTTGCATGCCACCAATGCCAACCCAATGGCCGGAAAGATATAGACGTTGTTGCACTGGGCAATTGGCTTTCGCCAGCCCTCCCAGAAAACCGCTTCGAAGGGAGATCCTGAGGCCACAAGCGCCTTGCCTTGGGTCCACTTCATTAGATCCGCAGGAATCGCTTCAGAGCGACTCGTGGGATTCGACAATGGAAAGATAATTGGCCGTTCAACCTTGGATGCCATTTTCTCAATGATCGGCCGGGTGAACGCTCCGGGTACCGTCGACAAGCCAATCAGTACGGTCGCATTGACTCTGTCAATGACTTCAGCCAAACCAACAACCTGTCCTTCCTTAACCCAGCCCGCTGTCGAGCTTGCGGGCCGCGCGTAGACCTTTTGCTCGGGCAAAAGATCATTTCGCCCGTCATGGAGCAGACCATCCTTATCCACCATGTAAAAACGGCTTCTGGCTTCGGCCTCACTCAAACCCTGTTTGATCATTGCCGCACGAAGATAATCTGCAACCCCCACTCCCGCTGAGCCCGCCCCAAGGAAGACAATGGTCTGTTGGTTCAGGCTTTCTCCCTTGATATTGACTGCACTGAGCACGGCACCCAATGCAACTGCGGCTGTACCCTGTATGTCATCGTTGAACGTTAAAAGATCATCTCGGTAGCGATCCAGTAAGGGTCGAGCGTGCGCTGTCGCAAAATCCTCCCATTGAAGACAGACATTGGGCATTTCAATTTTTACAGCCTCAACAAATTCGGCAACAAAATCGTCGTAGTCCTTGCCTGTAATCCTCTCGTGATGCCAGCCCACATAGAGGGGGTCATTTAAACGTTCGCGATTGTTCGTTCCGACATCCAGAATGATGGGGAGCGTTCTCTCTGGATGGATACCGCCAATCAAGGTATAGAGCGAAAGCTTTCCAATCGGAATGCCCATACCACCCGCACCCTGGTCGCCTATCCCCAAAATGCGTTCACCGTCAGTGACGACAATGACATCCACATCAGTGACCGGCCTATTGGCAAGGATTTTCCGAATATTCCCACGATTGGGGTATGAAATAAAAAGTCCCCGAGGGCGTCGATAAATATGACTGAACTGCTCGCAAGCAAGGCCTACAGTTGGGGTGTATACAATTGGGAGCATCTCCTCGATATGCCCCAGGAGAAGCCGGTAAAAGAGTACTTCGTTGGTGTCCTGCAGCTGGCGCAGGAATATGTGCTTTTGGAGGTCTCCTGAGGCCTCTCTGTATGCACCATAAGCACGCGAAACTTGCTCTTCCAACGTATCAACATGGGGCGGCAGCAAACCCCTCAAGCCGTATAAATCCCTCTCCTCCTCCGTGAACGCGCTGCCCTTGTTAAAAACTGAGTTTTCGAGCAGGGCTTGCCCATAGAGATAAGGAGGGAAATAGGGCGTTGGCGCCTTTGATCTGGGGGTTGTCATGCAGTCGAAACCAGAAAGTCTGAAAAAAGAAGTGATGACCCGAATATTGAAGTATCAAAAGATCAGCAGAAATCGTGCCCAATCGCTTGGCTGATGGGATCACTTAACCCCTACCACCTCCGGCATTCACCATCAAACCGGCAGATAAAAGCGACTACGGGGACCGAAGTCCCCGTAGTCGCGTCCAGACGATGAATGAATGTCCGATTATCGTTTGGGAACAAATCGCCCGATCCGGTCGGTATTGAGCTCTGTCCAGAAAATAACACCCTTGAGGGAATCGGTCCGGTGCCATACAGAATTGGTGGTGCCAAGGCTATATTCGGCCAATTCGCCTTTCGCTTTATTCAGCTTGATCATCAGATCAATGCTTGCTCCGCCAAACCAGACCTGGCCTGCCGGCGTGACCGTACCACCTGCGGGTGTTGCCCCTGCAGTCGGCACGTCAAACTGACGAATAACACCGGTGACAAGCTTCGCGTCACTTCCCTTAGCAAATTTAGGCGCGATGTAACCCAACTTGTTAGCGTTAGCCAGCGTAAACCAGACCCCTCCGGTGTTGTCAGTTTCGATCGAAATCGGCTGCGAATCGGCCTGTGGCAACGTGATTTGGGTTACAACGTACTGATTCGTTCTTGCGTTCTTCCGGATCCGGCCAATGGCATTGCCATAGAGTTCGGTAAACCAGACGTCCCCATTATGCGCTACGTGAACATAGATGGATGCGGAACCTGCGGGAAGCGGAAAATAGATTACTTCCTTTGTTTTAGGATTCGCTCTTCCGACCAGGCTTCCTTCCTTACCTGAAAACCATACAGCGCCATCGGGAGCGACGTCGATCCCATGAGGACCCGCACCTGGCTCTAAGGGAATGTAATCCAACGTGTTGCCATTCGAGTCCAGCTTCATCAGGGCATTCTGAGAAGTTGGATCCTCCAACGTAATCCAGACATTACTCCCTTGTGCAATCACGCCATGGGGCTGAATGGACATTGGAAAGACTTTCATTGAGCTTTGATCAATGACCGTTCCTTTCACCTTGAAGTGGAGGATCCTCTGGGCCGTCATCTGGGAAACCCACAGTTGCGTCCCATCGGGAGAAAAGCTCAGTTCATGGGTTGATCCATTATCACAGGGCGCTGCGGTCCCACTTGCGCAAGGCAACTGCACATAAGAAACGCTGCCACGGTCTTCAATCGGGACGGGTTCGTATGTCGCCGACTGCGTATGTGCCTGATGCGCAAACGCTGCTCCCGATGACGTCAAAAGCAACCCAAAAAACCACCCGCCGAGTTTCCGGCTGGAGAAATCTCGTTTTTTATCATTCATTGATGCATGCTCCGTGTTTGCATTCTGTAATTCCGGCAACTCAAAACGCTCTTCCCCTGCAAAAGGTGATCGCCTGAATCTCGGTGTCCCGCATTCATGCGGGTCAGGTGAACTTAGTCCTTTGAAGAACGCATATCAACCATAATCTTTCTATGGTTGAAGGGGCTTTAAACCGAAAAGTCGAGCGTTCGGCTTAAGCGAAAGTCATTGGTTGCAAACCCGAGAGCAACGAATTTGCAGGCCATGGGGGAAGCGGGCGCGCCAAGGGGCACCTCGTGTATTTTATGAGTCATCTGCCGTCAAATGGCATAAACACGGTCTGTACCGCAGAACCAATCGGGCGAAGTGCGGGCTGGTGGGAGCCACCAAAGATCAACGAACGTGCAACCCCTTCAGAATCGATGGATTACAGGTATTTGGCGGAGAGAGAGGGATTCGAACCCTCGATACGTTGCCGTATACACGATTTCCAGTCGTGCGCCTTCGACCACTCGGCCACCTCTCCAGTTAGCCGTCTATTGTAACCCAATTTCAGGCCATGGATAGCGCTTCAGGCCTGCTGAAATGGAAAAGAAAGGACTTCTTCGATACGGCTCTTACCAATTAAAACCATCAACAAGCGATCGAGTCCGATCGCAATACCAGAACAATCTGGCAAGCCAAAACGAAGGGCATCAAGCAATCGATCATCGAGCTCCGGTGCATTCAGACCCTCAGCTTTTCTGACTTCAAGGTCCGAAAGAAACCGTGCCTCCTGCTCAACAGGGTCAATCAGCTCATGAAACCCGTTCCCAAGCTCCATGCCACCGAGAAATAATTCCACACGCTCAACCCACCTCGGGTCATCCCCAGTTTTTCTGGCCAGAGACGGAAGGATTGCAGGATAACGGCTCACCATGGTGAGACACTTGGGGGGGAGTTTCGGCTGTATCAAGCAGCTAAAAAGAAAATCCAACCAATGCCCTCGGTTGCGACCACAGAGCGCCTGAGCGTCGTGAAATCCGCTCTCCTCGGCCCTTACCCCAAAAGCATCTATGGAGGCATCCAAAGGATGAAGCCCCAAATGCCGTTCAAAGATTTCGCAGTAGGTCGTTCGCTCCACAGTGACCTGCCGTTCAAAGGCCTGGGCCAATTGCATCAAAAGGTGTTCGATCTCAGCCTGAAGTGCGTCAAGGTCAAAGCCCACCCGATACCATTCAAGGAGAGTGAACTCCGGATTGTGATGCCTTCCCACCTCACCATTACGAAACGCTTTGGAGATTTGGAAAATTGACCCTACCCCAGAAGCTAGAAGTCGCTTCATTGCAAATTCTGGGGATGTCTGGAGATACAGCGTCTGATTGACAGTCTGACCAGCCGGCTGGTAGCGGCTTTCAAATACCCGTAACAAGGGATCCGTTACCGTTCTCTGGGACAGAAGCGGGGTCTCCACTTCCAAGACAGATCGCTCTTCAAAAAATTTTCGAATCAGTGCGTACAGTCTCGCTCTCCCAACGAGGGCCTCGCGGGAACACGCACTTAAACAGTCGACTGGTGGAACAGACAATGCAGAGGGGTGATCGGGGCCCGAGGAGGGCCCCGTCATACTTGGGATTACTTGACTCTTGAGACGTATTCGCCGGTACGGGTATCGACCTTGATGATTTCATCCGTCGAGATAAAGAGGGGAACGCGCACCACTGCTCCAGTTTCAAGGGTCGCCGGCTTACCACCGCCGCCTGAGGTATCGCCACGAACACCGGGATCAGTCTCAACGATCTTGAGTTCGACAAAATTAGGTGGCGTCACAGCAATCGGAACCCCGTTATAGAGGGTCACCTGACATTCATCCTGCTCCTTCAACCACTTTTTGGCATCAGCCACAGCCGCTTCATCTGCCGCATACTGCTCAAAGGTTTCAGAAACCATGAAATGCCACATTTCCCCATCGGAGTAGAGATACTGCATGTCGGTATCCACAACATCAGCGGTCTCAAACGTATCACCGGACTTAAATGTCCGCTCAATGACGCGACCGGTCTTCAGGTTACGGAGTTTGACCCGGTTGAAAGCCTGGCCTTTTCCGGGTTTGACAAACTCGTTCTCGAGAATGGTATAGGGGTCTCCATCCATCATTAACTTGAGACCGCCTTTGAACTCACTGGTGCTAACTGTCGCCATTCTCGATTTACCTGTCTGATTAGCCGAACACAAGCCGGCAATTATAATGGAGACCCGGTTGCACACCAATTACAGATTACTCATGGACGCCAATTGGCAAGCTCAAGTCGCCAACGCTTTTCGGAATCCGCGGGAGCTACTTACATTTCTAAACCTTTCGGAAGAGCCCTGCTCCATAGCCGAGACGGCCTTCCCTTTCCTCGTGACCCGCGTTTTTGCAGAGCGCATGGTCAAGGCCGATCCTAGGGATCCCTTGCTTTTACAGGTTCTACCTGCCGCCGAAGAATTAGAACTCAGGGAAGGTTTTGGACCGGATCCGGTTTCAGATCTCGGCGCACAGCGATCACCAGGCCTCTTACAAAAGTATCGACAGAGGGCATTGGTGATCAGCACCGGCGCCTGCGCCATCCATTGTCGATATTGCTTTCGACGAGACTTCCCCTATCACGAGCAACAGACCTCCCGAAGCCGATGGGAGGCGACACTGAAGGAAATCCAATCTGACAGGACGCTGGAGGAAGTGATTCTCAGTGGCGGGGATCCATTGATGCTCTCGAACGAGCGTCTTGGAGAAATACTCCAAGACCTTGGTGAAATTTCGCATTTAAGCCGCATTCGCATCCATACCCGAATGCCCGTCGTACTCCCCGCCCGGATTGATAGCGGACTCATCGAATTAATGAATCGCAGCAGCCTTAGGATAGTTGTCGTCATCCACTGCAATCATCCTAATGAACTGGATGCTGACGTTGGTACGGCGCTCGATTTGCTGTATCGGACGGGTGCGATGCTCTTAAACCAATCCGTGCTTCTCCGAGGCATCAATGATTCAGAACCCACACTCATTGCCTTGAGCAAGAAACTCTTTGAGATGCATGTGATGCCTTACTATTTGCACGGTCTGGACCGAGCAACCGGTACGCACCACTTCGAGGTGTCCCTTGATCAATCCAAAGCATTAGCCAATCGACTCAGGGCATCCCTTCCCGGTTATCTCGTTCCCAAATTGGTTCAAGAGATTCCCGGTAAAGATTCAAAATCACCCATTTTCTAACCTATGGACCCGGATCATGGTTGAACACTTCCATCTCGACGAATTTCTGACCGGCGGAGCCACCATTGCGCTGACCATACTGCTCTCTGTTGCCATACAGCATTGGATCAAGCAGCGAGTGGGGAAGCAAACTCTTGAAAGCTTCCATGAAGTGGGCGGCTACTATATGTCAGCCGTTGGAACACTTTATGCGGTCATCCTCGGCCTGGTCGTTGTTGATGCGACCAATCGCTTTAACGATGCGAGACTACATCTGGAGAATGAAGCAAACTCCCTCATGGAGATCTACGCGCTCTCAGAGAAAATGCCGGAACCCTATCGTGACAGTATTCGAGACACGATTCGACTCTATACCGCGGAGACATTAGAAGAAGGCTGGAGAATGATGGCATTGGGGCAGGTAGACCAGGACGGACTCACCCTCTTTCGACAACTCATGAAAGAAATCCGAGAAGTTGAACCCGTGACAGAAAACCAAAAGGCGCTCTACGGTTCGATGCTTTCATCTTTCATTAACGCGGGAGAAAGTCGAAGAGGGCGACTGAATTTTGCTGTTTACGACATTCCCAATGTGGAGTGGTTCTCCTTGATTGTCGGAGGCATCATTACCATCGCCTTTACGATGTTTTTTTCCATCGAGCACCTGATTGGTCAGGCGATCATGACCGCTATGGTGACCTTTATCGTGTCACTTAATCTCTATCTGGCTTTTCTATTTACGACGCCCTACTCTGGGGACGTCAAAGTCCCCCAAGACGCTTTTTTGACTCTACAGCGGATGATTGAAGCGGATCCTTAGGCCTTGGAACGACAAAAGGGCCTTTCGGCCCTTTTGTCTTGTTCACCCGAACCTTCGGATTTGCGCTTACTCTCCGAGTTCAGCGGCCTTCATGCTAAGGCGAACTCGACCCTGACGGTCGATTTCGAGGACCTTGACCCGAACAATATCGCCCTCAGCCAGCTTATCGCTAACTTTCTCGACGTGCTCGTCTGAGATTTGAGAGATATGAACAAGACCATCCTTACCCGGCAGAACGGTTACGAAAGCACCGAAATCCATCAGACGTGCAACGCGTCCTTCGTAGATTTTGCCGACCTCAACCTCAGCCGTAATCTGCTCGATTCGACGACGTGCTTCATCACCCGCCTCACGATCAACGGAAGCGACCTTCACGAGACCATCATCCGTAATATCAATGCTTGCACCGGTTTCTTCCGTGATTGAGCGAATGGTGGCACCGCCCTTACCGATCACATCACGAATTTTGCTGGGGTCAATGCTGAAACTGATAATGCGCGGCGCATAATCAGACATCTCCTCACGCGGCGCAGAGAGCGCTTCAGCCATCTTGCCCAGGATATGAAGTCGGCCTTTCTTTGCCTGCTGCAGAGCCTTGCTCATGATTTCAGGCGTAATGCCGTCAATTTTGATATCCATTTGGAGCGCCGTGATTCCATCTTCGGAACCAGCAACCTTAAAGTCCATATCACCTAGGTGATCTTCATCACCCATGATGTCGGACAGAATTGCAAAGGCATCACCTTCCTTGATCAGGCCCATTGCAATGCCCGCAACAGGTGCCAATGTCGGAACACCGGCATCCATCAGCGCAAGGCTTGAACCGCACACAGAGGCCATGGAGCTGGATCCATTGGATTCGGTGATTTCGGAGACCACACGGATGACATAGGGAAATTCTTCCTGGTCAGGCATTACCGCCTGAACACCACGCTTGGCCAGTCGTCCATGACCCACTTCGCGGCGCTTCGGTGAACCGATCATGCCGATTTCGCCCACACAGTAGGGGGGGAAGTTGTAGTGGAAAAGGAAGGTTTCCTTGTATTCGCCCTCGATCGCGTCGATAACCTGGGCATCCCGACCCGTTCCCAAGGTAGCCACAACCAGTGCCTGAGTCTCGCCTCGGGTAAACAGAGCGGACCCATGGGTACGAGGCAACACACCCGTACGAATCGTAATTGGACGAACGGTTTCAAGATCACGCCCATCGATTCGCTTGGCGTCATTCAAGATCATCGCGCGAACGGTGTTGTACTCAAGATCTTCGATCAAAGCCTTGACCGCCTTCGCGGCGTACTGACCATCCGCACTGAGCTGCTCAACAACCGCGGAGCGAGCTTGCTTGAGTGCCTGCTGGCGAGCCTGCTTATCAGCAATCTGGTAAGCCGCGGAAACTGCTGCCCCAGCATTTTCCTTCACCAAGCTGACCAGCGCCTCATCAGAACCTGATGCGGTCCAATCCCAAGCCTTAACGCCTACTTCAGTTGCCAGTTCGCGAATCGCGTTGATGGCGGTCTGCATCTGCTCGTGACCGAAAACCACAGCACCCAGCATCTCCTCTTCGGACAACATGTCCGCTTCGGATTCGACCATGAGCACCGCGTTTTGGGTTCCCGCCACAACCAGGTCCAGCAGGGAGTCGTCCAACTGACTGGCTGTGGGGTTCAGAACATACTTTTCGTCGATAAAGCCTACGCGGCATGCACCAATCGGCCCCTTGAATGGCATACCGGAAAGCGTCAGTGCTGCGGACGCACCGATAAGTGCGGCGATATCCGGATCAACCTCTGGATTGAGGGACATCACGGTCGCGGTGATCTGTACGTCGTTATTGAATCCTTCAGGAAAGAGCGGACGGACCGGACGATCAATCAGACGAGCCGTCAGGGTTTCCTTTTCTGAGGGACGTCCTTCCCGCTTGAAGAAGCCACCCGGAATTTTTCCAGCCGCATACGCCTTTTCCTGATAGTCCACACGCAGGGGGAAGAAATCAGTATCAGGCGAGGCTTCACGCTTGCCAACAGCGGTGACAAGAACCACCGTACCAGCCATATCGACCATCACGGCTGCATCAGCCTGACGGGCGATCTCACCGGTTTCGAGCGTAACCAGATGCTCGCCGTACTTGAATTGTTTCCGGATTGGATTCACAGCAATACCTTCGATGTTACGAATTAGCGACGCAGACCAAGTCTCTCGATAAGGCTCTTGTAACGATCGACATCCTTGCTCTTCAGGTAATCAAGAAGCTTACGGCGCTGGTTAACCAGACGCAGAAGTCCACGACGTGAGTGGTGATCCTTCTTGTTCTGAACAAAATGGGGGGTAAGGTGGTTAATGCGAGCAGTCAGCAGCGCGACCTGAACTTCCGGAGAACCGGTGTCATTGGCAGCACGCTGAAAGTCCTTAACAACAACGCTCTTATCAGCAGCGGTATACGACATAGAATTACGACTCCTAAAACTGGGGCATCTGGTAAACGGGACATTTTACCGAGGATCAGCCCTAATAATCAAATCAAACCAAAAAAGCCTGATCAAGACTGGGTGTCGGGTTCAAAACCCCGACTGACCATTCTCCTCGGCCCAATTTGCCCCGGCTCGAGCACCTCACCCAAGCCCATAAAACCATTCATTCCATAGATCCGAACCCAGCCAGCGTTCGGCCCATCCGGGAAATTGAAGGGATTACCAAATCCAGCGACTTTCGTCGCAACCTCATCCAGGTGGATGGCTGGAAAATGCGAGACGAGCGCATCAGTTGGCAACAAGAGCGCCTCCCTCGCCACCGTTTCAACCGCCTCAAGGGCTTCGATCGTGAGGGCGTCCCGAATCATGCAGTCCGCGACCTGGGTCCGCCTCAAGATTTCAACGTGCCCACCAGACCCTAACGCACGACCCAGATCCTGGGCCAATGACCGAATGTAAGTTCCCTTAGAGCAGAGCACATCAAGATCGATCCATGCCGCACCAAAGCCTTGGATGTTGGCTTCATGAATGGTGACAGGCCGAGGCTCTCGCTCAATTTCGATGCCTTTTCGAGCCAAATCATAGAGCCTTTGCCCCTGATGCTTGAGCGCCGAGTACATCGGAGGCACCTGGAGGATCTCTCCGCGCAGTGGATTCAACGCTGACTCGATGAGATCCAGAGACAACGCCGGCACGGGGTAAGAACCGATTATTGCCCCCTCTCTGTCTGCCGAATCCGTTTCAGCCCCCAGACGAATTCGGACGCTGTAGCGTTTGTCGCTATTGAGCAGATGTGATGAAAACTTGGTCGCTTCCCCAAGGCAAACGGGAAGAAGCCCGCTGGCCAGGGGATCCAGACTTCCGGTATGGCCAGCCTTTTTGGCACCAAAAAGCCAACGCACCTTTTGCAATGCGCCATTGGAGGACAATCCTGTGGGCTTGTCCAAGAGAAAGACACCACTAATGTGGCGGAATACCTTGCGAGAAGAGGTCATTCCTCTGATGGATCGCTAGAGCCTTCCCGTTCATCGGTGTTCAAGTCCCTGAGAAGGGTATCCATCTGCATACCGCGCATGATGGAATCATCAAAGACAAACCTCAGCTCAGGTAGGTTTCTAATTCGAATTCTTCGCCCCAGTTGATGGCGCAACTCAGGTCCGGACTCTGCCAGTCGCTTCACGCACTGGGCGTTCGTCAACTGAGCCCCCAAAAAACTGACATAGAGTTTCGCCACTGACAAATCACGCGTCAGCTCGACATCACTGAGCGTGACCATACCCAGTTCCGGATCCTTAATTTGCGTGCGGATCAGCTCAGCAATTTCGCGCTGCATTTGGGATGCAACGCGATCACTGCGATGAAACTCTCTGGGCATTAGTGGGGTACCTGAACTCGCTCAAAGACTTCGATCTGGTCTCCGACCTTGATCTCATTGTAGTTCTTTACGCCCATGCCGCATTCCATGCCGGCCTTGACCTCCGCGACGTCGTCCTTGAAACGACGGAGAGAATCCAGCTGACCTTCGAAAATCACGACATTGTCGCGAAGGACGCGAATGGGCAGATTTCGCTTCACGAAGCCCTCGGTCACCATGCAGCCGGCAATAGCACCAAACTTCGGGTGGCGGAAGACATCTCGAACTTCCGCATTACCCACGATCTGCTCTCTGAATTCAGGCTCAAGCATTCCCTTGAGGGACTTCTTGATCTCATCAATCGCCTCGTAAATGATGCTGTAGTAGTGCAGGTCGATTCCGCGCTCTTCAATCAGCTTCCGAGCACCGCCATCTGCGCGTACGTTGAATCCAATAATGATTGCACTGGAAGCAAGGGCAAGGTTTGCATCAGATTCACTGATACCGCCGACCCCACCGCCAATGATCTTGACCTTGACCTTCTCAGTGGAAAGGTCCGTCAATGAACCACGCAGCGCTTCAAGGCTACCCTGAACGTCAGCCTTAATGATGATATTGAGATCCAGCGAGCCTGTGCTGCTCTCCATTCGAGCAAAGACGTTCTCAAGCTTGAGGGCTTGCTGTTCAGCCAGCTTCGCGGTACGCAGTTTTTCCTCACGCTGGGTTGCGATTTCACGTGCCTTACGTTCGTCAGCAACCACAATAAACTCATCACCCGCCTTAGGGGCACCAGACAAGCCCAGAACCTCAACCGGACAGGACGGACCAGCCTCTTTGAGTGGCTTTCCGTTTTCATTGAACATGGCACGAACGCGGCCAAACTCCATTCCGCAAAGCAGGAAATCACCTTTTTTGAGGTGTCCCTGCTGAATCAGGATATCCGCAACCGGTCCACGTCCCTTTTCGAGCTTAGACTCGAGAACCACACCTGTCGCGGGGATGTCCCGCGCTGCTTTAAGCTCAAGTACTTCTGCCTGCAACAAAATCGCATCCAAGAGACCATCAATACCCTGCCCCGTCTTCGCTGAAACCTCGACGAACTGGCAGTCTCCACCCCATTCTTCTGGGATAACGTTGAAGTTGGTCAACTCGTGCTTAACCTTTTCTGGATCAGCTTCCGGCTTGTCGACCTTGTTCACCGCGACAACCAAAGGAACGCCTGCCGCCCGGGAGTGATCAATCGCTTCGCGGGTTTGCGGCATAACGCCGTCATCAGCCGCGACCACCAATACAACAATGTCAGTGGCCTGGGCTCCACGAGCTCTCATAGCAGTAAACGCGGCATGGCCTGGGGTATCCAGGAATGTGACCGTACCATGGCCAGTTTTGACCTGATAGGCGCCAATGTGCTGGGTAATACCACCTGCCTCGCCAGCAGCCACGCGACTTTTCCTGATGTAGTCGAGTAGCGATGTCTTACCGTGGTCGACGTGCCCCATGATGGTGACGACTGGTGCACGGGGAGATTGCTCTGCCTGCGAAGCAAGATTGAGGGTCGCCTCGATTTCAGCTTCCAAAACATCCTCAACCTGAAGGACCGCGGTATGCCCCATTTCCTCGATCACCAACACCGCCGTGTCTTGATCAAGAATCTGATTGATTGTGGCCATTACTCCCATTTTCATGAGGGTCTTGATGACCTCAGTCGCCTTGACTGACATCCTGGCAGCAAGGTCGGAAACCGTGATCGACTGAGGCAAAACCACTTCGCGAACAACTGGGCCCGTGGGTCTCTCGAAGCCATGCCTTGACTCAGGCATAACCGCCTGACGTCCCGGCTTCACCTTCTTCTTGATCTTGTGTTTTGACCTCAGGCTATCAAGGCTCGCGCCATCTTCGATGGAACGCTCGCGCTCTTTCTTCTTGCCTCGACGATCATCATCATCTGCCCGTGCCACCGTCTCGACGGCGGGCGCGGGCTTGGGACGCTCAGGTGCTGCAACAACCGGCTCAGGAATCACCTCAGGCTCTGCGATCAGCGGGACTTCAACTTCCTCTTCAGGCACCGACTCTTCAAGTTCGCTACGTCGCTGCTGCTCCTGGAGCTTCAAAGCCTCCTGCTGCTCGCGCGCGATTCGCTCAATCTCTTCCCGACGCAAACGCTCAAGCTCCTCGGCCTTCCGCTCCTCTTCTTCCTGGCGGGCCTTTCTCTCAAGCTCGAGTTCAACCTCCCGACGCTGCTGTTCCTCGAGAGCCATCCTTGCTTGTTCTACCTCATGTCGCTGCTCACTGACATCGGGTAGCTCACTCCGCTTAACATACGTTTTCTTCTTGCGGACTTCGACACTGATCGTCTTTGCTGCCTTACCAGGAGTGGCCTTGCCCAATTTGAGCTCGCTTACAGTCCTGCGTTGCAAAGTAACTCGCTTTGGACTCGAGAGATCTTCGCCCTGTGACTTCCCATGACTCTGACGGAGGAAGCCAAGAAACGCCATCTTTTCGGCGTCGCTCAACAGCTCATCAGGCCCCTGCTTTTCCAATCCAGCCTCGCTCAATTGGGACAGCAGACGCTCCAACGGAATTCCGACCACATCCGCGAGTTGTCTAACAGTTAAATCGCTCATCTCTAGTCTCCCCTATTGCTTTACCGCTGGTTTCCTCAGGCGAACCAGGGGCGACGTGCCACCATGATCAACTGTCCGGCACGTTCTTCATCCATTCCATCAATTTCTAGCAGTTCATCAATGGAGAGTTCTGCAAGGTCCTCCACGGAGACGATCCCCTTGGCTGCGAGCTCCGATGCCGTGGAAGGATCCATGCCTTCCATCTCCAGCAGTTCTTGACTCGGTGCAGACCCCTCATGCTTTTCCTCTGAGGCGATGGCCTTGATGAGAAGCGTATCGCGCGCACGATTACGGAGCTCTTCGACCAGCTCCTCATCAAACTCCTCGATTTGCTGAAGTTCCTTCTCAGGAACGTAGGCTAATTCCTCAACGGTCGAAAAGCCTTCCCTGACCAAAATCTCAGCGATGGATTCGTCGACACCGAGCTGATCAACAAAAGACTGCATCAGCGTTTCAGTCTCGCGCTCGCTTTTCTCCTCGGCCTGGGTTTCGCTCATGACATTGAGCGTCCAACCCGTCAGCTCTGAGGCAAGACGCACGTTTTGACCACCACGACCAATCGCCATGGAGAGGTTTTCATCGCTGACCGCAATATCCATAGAGTGTCGATCCTCATCCATGACGATGGAAACGATCTCAGCCGGAGACATGGCATTGACGACAAATTGAGCTTCGTTTTCATTCCACAGAATGATGTCAACGCGCTCACCAGCCAACTCGTTTGACACGGCCTGAACTCTTGAACCGCGCATACCCACGCAGGCTCCGACGGGATCCAGTCTCGGGTCATTGCTACGCACGGCAATTTTGGCGCGAACCCCCGGATCCCGGGCAGCACCGACGATCTCAATCACAGATTCGCTGACCTCGGGCACCTCAAGCTTAAAGAGGGCCACGATCAAGTCCGGTGATGTTCGCGTCACAAAAAGCTGCGGTCCGCGTGACTCCTGACGAACCTCCTTGAGATAGCCCCGAAGACGATCTCCAGATCGAACAGCTTCACGCGGAATCATTTCCTCGCGCGGAATGAAAGCCTCGACATTATTGCCGAGATCAAGATAAACGTTCCCTCGCTCCACGCGCTTAATGATGCCCGTGACCAGCTCGCCAACCCGATCCTTGTAAGCTTCAACAATTTTCCGGCGCTCGGCATCTCTGACTCGCTGAACAATGACCTGTTTTGCGGTCTGCGCTTCAATACGACCAAAACCAATCGAATCCATCGGCTCAGTCACAAAACTACCGACCTCGACAGAACCAAAGCGTTTTTGAGCATCCTCGAGTGTGAGCTGCGTCTCTGAATTGAAGGGCTCATCGATTGTGCCCTGATCATCTGCGACTACCGTCCAACGCCGGAAGGTGTCGTAGTCTCCGGTCTTACGGTCGATGGTGACACAAGCGTCGATCCGGTTCTCATGGCTTTTCACCGTCGCCATTCTGAGTGCATCTTCAATCGCCGCAAACACGATTTCCTTCTCAATGTCCTTCTCATGAGAAAAGGCATCGACGACGAGCAGGATTTCTTTGTTAGCCATGACCTGATCCTTCCTAATTCCTGTGCTTCACTTAATCAAATACGGGTGACAATTTGGCCTTTTCGATCTGACCAAAGGGAATCCGATATTCCTTGCCGTCTTCAAGCAGGAGGATATCTTCCCCCTCTATGGCAATAATCTGGCCCTTGAAGCGCCGCCGGCCCTCCATGGGCCTTGACAACTGCACTCTGGCGATCTGCCCCTTGAAGCGTTCAAAATGCTCAAGGGTGAACAATGGCCTATCCATACCGGGAGACGAAACCTCCAGCTGATAGCGGCCTGGGATAGGGTCTTCGACATCAAGAACGCCGCTGACCTGATAGCTCACCTTGGAGCACTCATCGAGGCCCACGCCATCAGGGTGATCGATATACAACCTGAGCGCGCGCTGATGGCCATCAAACTCGATGCCGACCAGTTCGAAGCCCATGCCCGTAACGACAGGCTCGAGAAGATCGAAAAGGCTCTTGCTGACCTTCATTGACGAATCACCAAAATCCCGAAAAAAAAATGGGCGCAAGGCCCATCATCATGTTCAAGTCCCTAGAAACCAAAATCGCCCCATTGGGGCGACGCTTCTGGCCAGTAGCGCCAAACTGCCACTGCCCGGATACTTTCGGTATCTTATCACGAGCCGTACGAATCGTCGACTCCCTTTAGTTGCACCATTGATTAGCCCCAATGCCCCAAAAAGCCTCGCAAAATCCGTCTGATGACTCCAGCATGCGACTGGATAAATGGCTATGGGCTGCACGGTTCTTTAAAACCAGACAACTCGCAATCGAAGCCATCAGCGGAGGCAAAGTTCACGTAAACGGCCAGCGAACTAAACCCGGAAAATCCATCACCACAGGAACGCAACTGACAATTACCAAGGAACCTTACACCTGGCAAATTGAGGTGACGCGCCTAGACCCTCAGAGGCGCTCGGCGGAACTTGCAGCCACCTTATATGCGGAAAGTGAAGCAAGCCTTGAAAAGAGACAGGCCGAGATCCAGAGCCGGCGAGAGGAGCGTGCACTTGGTGGCGGGGAAGACCAACGTCCCAACAAAAGGGAGCGGCGACTGATTCACCGCTTCAAGCGACTAGAGCCCCAAGGCTAGCCTTTGCTGTCGACAAGCGACCGCCGTACCTTCAGAATATGCGGTTTTGACTGCCAGCCCCCCTATCACGCTCAGTCCATTATTCAGGGAGTATCGCCATGCACCAAGACAGCCAGAAACTCATTCAAGATTATTATGCAGCCTTTAATGCAGGCAACATGGACACCTTTCTGGAGCTGTTAACCGAGGATGTCGTCCATGACATTAACCAAGGTCAACGCGAGACGGGCAAGGCTGCCTTTCGTGCGTTCATGGACCGCATGAACCGCAACTATAAGGAACAACTCGTCGATATGGTCATCATGACCAGCGCAGACGGAAAACGAGCGGCGGCTGAATTCGTGGTTCTCGGCGAATATCTTGTGACCGACGAAGGGCTTCCGGAAGCCAAGGGTCAAAAGTACCGCCTGCCCGCGGGCGCTTTTTTTGACATTCGCGACGGCAAGGTTGCCCGCATCACCAATTACTACAACCTGGAAGACTGGATCGCTCAGGTCAACGCCTGATCGTCACTATGACCGGCACCCTCACGATCAAACGAATTACCGGGCGCGACAGGGACCTTGAGTCATACCTCGAGGATCTGGCACAACTCCGCATCAAGGTTTTTCGGGCGTTCCCCTATCTCTATGATGGCTCCATCGATTATGAAATGAGCTATCTGGAAACCTACACGTCCTGCCCTGAAAGCATTGTGGTTCTCGTCATGGATGGCGAACAGGTCGTCGGCGCGACCACAGGCCTGCCACTGGATGCAGAAACCGCTGAGTTTCAAAAACCTTTCATCGATGGAGGATATGACGCGACACGTATTTTTTACTGTGCGGAATCCGTCCTGCTTTCTGAGTACAGGGGAAGAGGGGTCTATCCAAAGTTTTTTGAGGAACGTGAGGGGCACGCTCGCTCAATTGGCCGATTCGACACGTGTGCCTTTTGTTGTGTCGAGCGCCCAGAGAATCACCCATTGCGACCAGCAAACTATGCTCCGCTGGACAGCATCTGGTCGAGATTCGGATACACAAAGCATCCTGAACTGAGAACGTCTTACAGTTGGAAAGATGTTGACGAAACCGAGGAGTCGGAGAAACCCATGGTGTTCTGGCTAAAGACCCTCAGGAGCGGCGCTTAAATGACTGGTCCATTCAAGATTGCAACGGCCCAGTACCCAATTGGGTCGCCTGCCAACTGGTCAGAGTACGAAAGTAAAATCACCGAGTGGGTCAGTATCGCCGCTTCCGCTGGTTCAAGACTTTTGGTGTTCCCTGAGTACTTCTCGATGGAGTTGGTTCACCTTTTCCCGGATCAGATCCGCAAATCCCTGTCATTGCAACTGGAATCCCTTCAGGAAGTTGCCTCATCCTTCATCGATCTCTTCAGTCGACTTGCGCTGGCGCATCAAGTCCACATCGTGGCCGGCACTTTTCCTGTTCTTGATCCAGACGGACTCTACCGGAATCGATCCTATCTTTTTTTTCCTGACGGACATCACGCTCATCAGGACAAGGTGCAGATGACCCGGTTTGAAAATGAACAATGGAAAATCAGCGCAGGCGAACATATTCGAACCTTCGACACTGAATTCGGTCGTCTGGGCATCAATATTTGTTACGACAGCGAATTCCCACTGCTCGCGCGCCGGCAGGTAGAAGCAGGCGCCGATCTGATCGTGGTTCCCAGTTGCACCGACACCCTCGCTGGGTATTGGCGGGTACGAATTGGCTGTCAAGCTCGAGCCCTTGAAAACCAATGTTATGTGGTCCAATCGCCAACCGTTGGCAACGCGCCATGGTCCGAAGCGGTCGATGTCAACATTGGGGCTGCGGCAATCTATACCCCGGTTGATTATGGTTTTCCTGATAATGGTGTCTTGAATGTTGGCGAACTCAATCAACCACAATGGGTCTATGCCGATATAGACCTGGCGAGTATTGCCCACATCAGAAACAACGGTCAGGTTTTCAACCATAGGGATTGGCCCGCGCAATTTCGGGATCTAGACTGTCTCTAAAAGGGCAGATTGCCCAAAACAATCATTCAAAAGCCATAGCCATGTCACACAATGCCCCCATCGTGGAAATCTTTGACACGACTTTGCGGGATGGAAGCCAGACAGCTGGCATCAATTACTCGGTCGAGGATAAAGTTCGTATCGCCGAACGTCTGGCAGAATTTGGAATTGGCTGGATTGAAGGCGGATGGCCCGGCGCCAGCCCCAAAGACAGCGAATTCTTCAATTTGCTGAGGAAACGCACCTGGGCCAAGACCAAGCTCATCGCTTTTGGCAGCATGGCACGACCCGGCAAGCCTGCATCCGAGGATATCGGCCTCAAACACCTGATCGAGAGTGGCGCTGACGGCGCATGCGTATTTGGTAAAAGCTGGGACCTTCATGTCACAAAGGCTCTGGGAATTGGTCTACCCGAAAACTTGGATCTTGTTTCAGACTCCGTGGCATGGCTGAAGGAAAATCTGGAAACGGTATTCTTTGATGCCGAACATTTCTTCGATGGCTTTAAGGACAACCCGTCATATGCAATAGAAGTTCTCAAGGCAGCAAAAAACGGCGGTGCTGAGGGTCTTGTTCTCTGCGACACCAATGGAGGCAGTACACCCTATGAAGTAGCCCAAGCGGTTTTTGCAGTCAAAAAAGAATTCCCTGATGTCCTGATAGGCATTCACGCGCACAATGACAGTGAATTGGCCGTTGCCAACTCACTGGAAGCCATTCGGGCCGGAGCACGAATGGTCCAGGGGACCATTAATGGGATTGGAGAACGCTGCGGCAATGCCAATCTGGTTTCCATCATTCCCACACTCATCCTCAAGATGGGCTATGACTGCGGCATCGAAAAATCCCAACTCCGCAATCTCTCAAGCCTTTCACGATTCGTCAATGAGATGGCCAATCGCCTGCCCTGGCAGCATCAACCCTTTGTGGGACTTAATGCCTTTGCTCACAAGGGGGGAATTCATGCCTCAGCAGTCCAGAAGGATTCAAGACTCTACGAACACATCCCACCAGAAATCGTAGGAAATGAACGACTTATCTTGGTCTCCGACCAAGCCGGCAAAAGTACAGTTCAGATCAAGATGGCGGAAATGGGACTTGCTGTCGGCGCGGACCCCAATGACCCAGCGCTCAGAGTCGCAATCAATCGAGTGAAAGAACTGGAGAACCGGGGGTTTGCTTACGAGGGCGCTGAAGCCTCTTTTCAGCTCCTTCTTCTCAAAGCCATGGACCGATTCACCCCCTACTTTGAACTTCAATCGTTCCGCGTTCTGGACGAAAAATCGGGGGAAGAGGATGAGCCCGTCTCGGAAGTGACTCTGACCATCAAGGTGGGATCTAAAACGACTACCACCTCGGCAAAAGGAAACGGCCCCGTCAATGCCATGGATAACGCGCTGAGAGAGGCCCTACTGCCCTTTTACCCCCAACTCGCCGAAATGAAATTGACGGACTTTAAAGTACGGGTTTTGACCACCCGTCAAACCACGCGGGCCACCGTGCGCGTCTTGATCGAGTCCACTGATGGAAAAACAGAATGGGGAACTGTCGGGGTTTCAGCCAATATGGTCGATGCCAGTTATCAGGCTCTTGCAGATGCTGTTGAATACAAACTCATGATTGAACACTTGGCGCCCCTGAATGTCTGAACCCATAGGTTTGAGGGGCAGCTTTGTGTGCTTTTTTACTCAACCTTGAAAGTTGATTTAGCCTTTTGTGGAACGTATACTTCAGACCGAGCTTGAATAAAGCGTGGCCACAGAATAACGACCTATTTTTGGAGGATGCCCGAATGAGATGGGAAAAACCGAGCTTCAATGACATGCGTTTTGGCTTCGAAGTCACCATGTACATCTACAACCGTTAATTAACGGCTTGTAACCGAACGGGGCCCCGCAGAAATGTCGGGCCCCGTTTTTATTTGGAGGATAGGATTCGCATGAAGATTCGCGTACTTGGAGCCGGCGCTGGCGGTGGCTTTCCCCAATGGAACTGCAACTGCAGTAATTGTGCAGGCATCAGGACGGGATCCATCGCGGGCCAGCGACGAACGCAGTCGTCGATCGCTGTGAGTTCCGATGGCAGAAACTGGATCCTCTTCAATGCGTCGCCAGACATTCGCAATCAACTTGAGAACTTTCCGGAGTCCCATCCTCGAGAGGGTATCCGCGATACAGGAATCAAAGCGATCATTCTGATCGACAGCCAAATCGATCACACCACCGGTCTTCTGATGCTGCGGGAGTCCACCGTACCTCTTGAGATTTATTGCTCCGAAATGGTTCGCCAAGATCTCACCACCGGCTTCCCGCTCTTCAATATGCTGGAGCACTACTGCCGCGTCAATCATCACCCGCTACCTCTGGATGGCTCCAGTTTTGTGATCCCTGGCTTCGAGTCATTGCGCTTTTACAGCCACTCACTGAAAAGCAAGGCCCCGCCCTACTCCCCCCACCGGCATGACCCTCACGATGGAGACAATGTCGGGGTGATCATTGAAGACATCACCACTGGACGCAAGATTTACTATGCTCCTGGCCTGGGCGAAATTGAACCGCACGTCAGAGAGGCGCTGCAGAATGTAGATTGTGTTCTAGTGGATGGTACATTCTGGCAACATGATGAAATGGAACGGGCTGGTATCAGTAAAAAACGGGCACTTGAAATGGGGCATCTTCCGCAATCAGGCGCTGGCGGGATGATGGAGGAACTTCAGAGCATTAAGGCGCGTAAGATCCTCATCCATATCAACAACACCAACCCTATCCTTGATGAAGCGTCCATCGAACGAAAGACTCTTTCGGATGCAGGCATCGAAGTCGCTCATGACGGGCTAATGATTAGCCTCTGAGGTAAAAAATGACAAACTCAACTCCTTGGACTGCAAAAGCGTTTGAAGCCGAACTACGCGCAAAGGAAGCGTTCTATCACATCAACCACCCATACCATGTCGAAATGGCCGCGGGTCGATTAACCCGGGAGCAAATTCAAGGATGGGTTGCGAACCGTTTCTACTATCAGGTCAAAATCCCGGTGAAAGATGCCAATATCTTGGCCAATTGCCCTGATCGCGACACCCGCAGACTCTGGATACAGCGAATCAAAGATCATGACGGGGATGGGGATGATGCCGGCGGCATTGAAGCCTGGACCCGACTAGGAGAGGCTGTGGGTATATCCCGTGAAGACCTTTGGTCGCAAAAGCATGTACTACCCGGCGTCAGATTTGCCGTGGATGCTTATGTCCACTTTGCCCGGGATGCCTCCTGGCAGGAAGCCGCCTGTTCCTCACTGACAGAAATGTTTGCACCGAAAATCCACAAGCAGCGCCTTGCTGGCTGGCCTGATCTATACCCTTGGATCGACCAAGACGGTCTCGCCTATTTTCGGAAGCGGGTCTCTCAGGCCAGTCGGGATGTCGAACATGGGCTGGCCATTACGCTCGAGCATTTCAAGACCCGGGAGCAGCAGGAAAAGGCTGTCGGAATCCTGCAATTTAAGCTGGATGTACTCTGGACCATGCTGGATGCCATGTGGCTCGCTTATATTGACCAGAAGCCGCCCTACTTCAATATTTCTGCCTGAGAAAAAGGATGCCCATCGAATCCGAATCCAAGATCGGTTTTTCTCCACTTCACAGGCTCCAGTGGGAAGAAACGCAGCAACGCTTCGTGATCCTCTACCCGGAGGGCATGGTGGAACTCAATGGCCCCGCATCAGAGATCCTGCAACTTTGCGATGGAACCCGAAATCTGGATGCGATTACTGCCGAACTCGAAGCCAAATTCGAAACTTCTGGCCTACGAAATGATATTGAAGAACTCTTAGAGGCAGCGCTCAAAAATGGCTGGATCCGAATCTTATCCCAAGGGTAGTCCACGCTGGCTGTTGGCGGAACTGACTTATCGGTGTCCGCTGCAGTGCCCCTACTGTTCCAACCCCATCGACTATGCAAAGCATAGCGATGAACTCAGTACTGAAGAGTGGATTCGTGTTTTCGCAGAAGCACGACGCATGGGCGCCGTTCAGCTGGGTCTTTCAGGTGGAGAGCCCCTGACGCGGAAGGATCTGGTGACTCTCGTAGGAAAAGCCCGTGAGCTTGGGTATTACACCAATCTGATTTCTTCCGGTTATGGGCTTGATGAAGAGAAGATTCTCGAACTGAAGCAAGCCGGCCTCGACCACATTCAAATCAGCATTCAGGCTCCTGAAGCCCAGCTCAACAACTTCCTCGCCGGAACAGACTCTTTTGAGGAAAAAAAGCGCGTTGCTCACCTAATCAAGGCGCATGGCTATCCCATGGTCCTCTGCGTTGTCATTCATCGACATAACATCCATCTCATGAAGGATATTTTGGAGATGGCCATTGAGCTTCAGGCCGATTACCTTGAGCTTGCAAATACGCAGTATTACGGCTGGGCGCATATCAATCGAGCCGCTCTCCTGCCAACGAGAGAACAATTTGAGATTGCCGAAACGATTGCACAGGACTACAAGGCGCGTCTTGAAGGCAAGATGAAGATCTACTACGTGGTTCCGGACTACTACGAAGATCGTCCAAAGGCTTGCATGAACGGTTGGGGAACAACCTTCTTGACCGTGGCCCCCGATGGTCTGGCCCTACCCTGCCACGAAGCCAGAATTCTGCCGGGATTAGACTGTCCCAGCGTGCGCGACCACAGCCTAAAGGAGATCTGGGAAGAATCGCCGGCCTTCAATCGCTTTAGAAATTTCGAATGGATGCAGGAACCATGCAAGTCCTGTCCAGAGAAATCCAAAGACTTTGGTGGATGCCGCTGTCAGGCCTACCTGATGACTGGGGATCCCGATGCAACAGACCCCGTCTGCAGCAAATCACCTCAGCGAAACGTCGTGACCGGTGCGATTCAAGAAGCGCAAACGGCCCTCGATCAGCCGCTGATCTTCAGGAACAGTCAGAATTCGAAACGACTCGGATGATGAGCCCCTTTCTAGTGCTCAGCCTTTTCGTGCAGACCGACCCAGGGTTTGTAGAGGCCCTCCGTTTGAATTTCAAGCAATGAGAGCACCCGACCGACGGTCTCATCCACGAGATCATCAAGGGTGACCGGCTTGGCATAAAAAGCGGGAACCGGCGGGTAGATAATCCCCCCCATTTCCGTCAATGACACCATGTTGCGAACATGGGCAAGATTCAAAGGGGCTTCGCGCGGCACAACCACGAGTCTTCTGCGTTCTTTGAGCACGACATCGGCCGCCCGGCTAATCAGATTATCGCCAAACCCATGGGCAATTGAAGCCAAGGTTTTCATGGAACAGGGGGCAATAATCATCCCCTCGGTCTTGAAACCGCCACTCGCGATTGGTGCTGCAATATCGTCGATGCGATGAACTTGATCGGCCAGCTCGCCCAAGGCCCCTCGCTTGATTCCCAGTTCGTAATGAATATTCAGTGCGCCAGCATCAGACACGACTAAATGGGTCTCAAAGACGCCCTGCGCCTTCAAAACCTCAAGAATTCGCTTCCCATAAATCGCGCCGGTGGCGCCAGTCATTCCTAAAATAATTCGTTTTTTCATGGGCCTTTAAATCCAATGTCAGCAACTTCTTCCGTAGCCTGGACCAGCGCGGCAATCATCGCAGTATCCGTGGGGATATGCGCTGAATTCTCTAGCATGCAGAGCCTCGATAGTGGCATCAACTGATGCAACTGGGAAGCCGCAGCCCAAGGGCAAACCAAATCTTTTTGACCATGAATGATAACCGCAGGAATCTGTGAAACGCGGTCAATTGCCTCGAGAATCTGGTTTTCGCGAATGAAATAGTGATGATGCGCGTAATGCAGCTCAATCCGCGACTGCTGAATGATTTTTTCGGCGCGCTCATCCGTCAGCGAAACTCGCTCCCTTGAGAGATCACCCAATGTGACTACGGCCCCCCACTGCTCCCATGCACTGGCCATTCGCCACTGAGTTACAGCGTATTTCGAGTGAATTCCAGCATGTAACAATCCAACAATCTCCGAAGCCTCTCTCAGGCCCGCGAATTCAGGAATCGCAGCCCAAGCCTCAGGATAGCGACGCCTAACTCCTTGGGGACCGATGAACCAGTCAAGATCTTCTCGACGGGCCAAAAAGGTGCCTCTCAATACCATGCCGGCAACACGTTCAGGCCAGGCTTCCGCATAAAGCAAAGCCACTGTCGCTCCCCATGAGCCCCCAAAAAGAATCCAAGAAGGGATCTCCAGGGCATTTTGAATGTGCAACAAGTCCTCAAGAATGGCTTGCGTTGTGTTTTGATTTAAGACACTCCCCTCGACTGAATGACCGCAACCTCTCTGATCATGGAGCAGAATCCTGAACCGATGGGGATCAAAGAAATTTCGATGTTGGGGCCTGCACCCAGAGCCCGGACCACCATGCAAGAAAACAACAGGAATCCCACTGGGGCTTCCGGACTCCTCGACCCAAAGGGTCTGACCGTCTCTAGCGAACTCATGAATTCGAATGGAACCAGGGGCAAGATCACGCTCGGACATGCAACCATCCCTCTAAACGAAAGGCGCAAAAAAAGGGGCCCGAAGGCCCCTTTTTTACGATCGGTATGACTTAGAAGCCAACGCCGATGTAAGCACCGCTGAACAGGCCCTGAGTCGGGGTCTGGTTCATGACGCCAAGACCTTCCAGAGCGCTGCCCGGAGCTGCCTTGGTGCGGTAGTTGAGATCGCCACCGGTGAACTGGTAACGGAAGTCAGCACCTACCCAAATGTCCTTCCACAGGCGGTATTCAGCACCGGTGCCGAGCATCAGGCCCGGGTTCAGAACGGTTACGCCGCTTGAGGGCGGTGAAACAACATTGATAGACAGACCGAAGGGGATAACCCAAGGACGGAAATCGCCGTCCATCAGATTGAACTTCACCTTTGGTGATGCAGCAATCGTCAGCTGGGTGACCTGATTGGTCGCCTTGGTGCCTGCGAGGCTGCTGATCAGCGCGTTGTAAGCCTGACCATAGTTTGCGTAGTTGATGAACAATTCGCCGTCAACCGCAACCATGTCTGAAAGACCCCAAGCGTTGTCGCTCAGGCGGAAATCAAGACCCGTACCTACGTACCAGCCGTTACCGTTGCCGGTGTCAGTGCCGTAAGCCGGACCGAAAGCTGAGTTGCTGGTCAGCAGTTCGTTGTGACGGTTAGAGGTCAGAGAAGCATAACCACCGCGGAAGAACAGGAGGTTCTGGCCCTTCTCGGCGTCAGCTTCAGCCTTGGCAACCTGAGTTTCCAGCTGGGCTTCCTTCGCCTGAAGTGAGTCAGAAGCCTGCTTCTGGGTCACGATCTGAGCGCGCAGATCGCCAACTTCGGCTTCAAGGTTCGCGATGCGAGCTTCGTCAGACTTGATGTGCTTTTCATCAGCACGGATCAGGGCGCGATCAGAAGGACCGTGGTGGTGCTTCTTAGCTGCCTTGTGTTCCGTTGCAAACGCAGAGGTTGCAACGCCGGAAACGGCCAGAGTTGCGCTGATAACAGCGGCAAGGCCCAGGGTCTTCTTGAGCGTCTTCATGGTGTGGGGTCTCCCTTAGGTTTTGGGTGGGATCTTTTGTTTTTGGTTGCAAATCAACAACAATGTTGTTGCGGCGAGCAGATAATAGCAAAATAAATTCGCTTGGCAAGCAAATTTTGTTGCTTCCTAGCAAACCCGCTTTAAATCAGCAACTAAGCCTTGATTTTGATCAATTTAAGCGAATCGTTGGGAGGTAAAAAACTCAAAAACGAGGGACAGCCGAAAACGATCGCCCCTCAGTGTTGCTTGACCGCAACATTCTGGCGGGGCGATCATGAATCACGGTATACTATGAAGATACGTGCCAGCGTTGATCGTCATCCGGCGGAGCACTATTTGGCTGTAACTTCAGTCGAAAACCTCCCCACTACCCTCTAGCCTGGCACCGACGTCATCCCACCCCAAACACCAGGAGATCTAGTCCATGGCGATCAAGAATCGCTTGCATCGTAGCGAGCTGGCCGTACCCGGAAGCAACAAGCGCATGCTCGAAAAAGCACCGGACGCCGGCGCAGATGTCGTTTTTCTGGATCTCGAGGATGCGGTTGCACCCGACGATAAAGAACAAGCACGCAGCAATATCATCGAAGCGCTCAAGAGCTACGACTGGTCACGCTGTGCTGTATCAATTCGAATTAACGGACTGGATACGCATTACGCCTACCGCGATCTCGTTGACATCGTAGAAACCTGCGGTGACAAGCTGGACACCATTCTCATTCCGAAGGTGGGAAGCGCTGCAGATGTCTACTTTGTTTCGACCATGCTGTCACAGATCGAAGCGTACAAGGGTTATCAGCCGATCAATATCCACGTTCTGATTGAGACGGCGATGGGCATGGCCAACGTCGAAGAAATAGCGAAGAGCTGCCCTGAGCGCATGGAAGCCATGGTCTTCGGTGTTGCCGACTATGCCGCATCAGTCCGTGCCAGAACCACCCAGATCGGAGGCGCCAATCCTGATTACGGCATGCTGACCGACGCGGAGTCTGACGGAGGCCGCCATTATCACTGGGGTGACCAATGGCATTACGCCATTTCACGCATGGCTGCTGCATGCCGAGCGTATGGCTTGAGACCCATTGATGGACCCTTCGGGGACTTTAGTGATCCCGAGGGTTATAAAACTGCCGCGCGCCGCGCCGCCGCGCTGGGATGTGAAGGCAAGTGGGCCATCCATCCATCACAGGTCGAACTTGCCAATGAGGTATTTACCCCCACCGCGAAAGAGGTCGATCGAGCCCGTCGCATTCTGATCGAAATGGATAAAGCAGCGAAAGAAGGCAAAGGCGCCGTCTCACTGGATGGACGTTTGATTGATGCGGCCTCCATCCGCATGGCAGAGAACGTCGTTCGCCAGGTCGAGCAGATCGAATCACGCAAAGCGGGCTGAGACATAAGATCAGCAAGATCAAGATCCAAAGCATTCGCGGCTCACATCATGGCCGCACCTATCATCGCGACGAGGTTACCCCCGGATGAACATTCATGAGTACCAAGCCAAGGAGCTACTGAGCACCTTTGGCGTCCCAGTTCCGGCAGGCAGTGTTGCCTTCAACTCAACCCAGGCCCGGCAGGCTGCCGAAGAGCTGGGTGGCAATCGTTGGGTCGTCAAGGCTCAAATCCATGCCGGCGGACGCGGCAAGGCGGGCGGCGTGAAGGTTGTCGGAACGCTTGATGAGGTTCAAAAAGCGGCTGATGGCATGATCGGAACCAAGCTGGTCACGCATCAGACCGGACCTGAGGGGTCGATTGTTCAGCGAGTTTGGGTTGAACAGGCGAGTCAAATCAAAAAAGAGTTCTATCTTGGATTTGTGATTGATCGTGGCACCCAGCGAATCACCCTCATCGCTTCAAGCGAGGGTGGTATGGACATTGAAGAAGTTGCCAAGAAAAGTCCGGAACTCATTGTTACAGAAGTGGTGGATCCTGCGATTGGACTCAGGGACTTTCAGTGCCGAAAGGTGTCGACCGCCATTGGGCTCAAGGGCAAATTGATGTCCCAATCCGTAAAGCTCATGAAGGCGATTTACCGCGCCATGAGAGACACGGATGCACTTCAAGCGGAGATCAATCCACTGGCCATCGTCGGGAGCGAGGATGAAGAGCGGCTCATGGTCCTTGATGCGAAGTTCAACTTCGACGACAACGCCCTTTATCGCCAGAAGCAGATTACCGAAATGCGGGATCTTGCAGAGGAAGATCCCAAAGAAGTCGAAGCATCCGGGCACGGCCTGAACTACATTGCCCTGGATGGCAACATTGGCTGTATTGTGAATGGTGCAGGCCTTGCAATGGCCTCGCTCGATGCCATTACCTTGCACGGCGGAAAACCGGCAAATTTCCTGGACGTCGGCGGTGGCGCATCCCCCGAAAAGGTTACGAACGCCTGCCGCATCGTTCTCGAAGACCCGAACGTCAAATGCATCCTGGTCAACATTTTTGCCGGCATCAACCGATGCGATTGGATCGCAAAAGGTCTGATCCAAGCTTGTGAAAGCCTCAACATTCAGGTACCGCTGATCGTCCGACTGGCCGGTACGAACGTGGAGGAAGGCCGAAAGATCCTGGCTGAATCCGGCCTCTCGTTCATCACTGCCGAAAACCTTGATGCTGCGGCATCCAAGGCGGTCGCAATCGTCAAGGCATAAAACCATGAGCGTATTCGTCAATAAAAATTCAAAGGTTATCTTTCAAGGCTTTACTGGAGAGCACGCCACTTTTCATGCTCAAGATGCCATGAAAATGGGCACCCAAGTGGTGGGCGGTGTCACGCCGGGCAAGGGGGGAACAACGCACCTTGGCCTTCCTGTGTTTGACACGGTCGCGGAAGCCGTCGCAGCGACCGGCGCAGACGTTTCGGCCGTGTTCGTTCCCCCACCCTTCAATGCCGATGCACTGATGGAAGCGATCGACGCCGGCATCAAGGTTGCGGTGACCATCGCGGATGGCATTCCAATCCATGACATGGTTCAACTTCAGCGTTACCGAATTGGGAAAGATGCGATCATCATCGGCCCCAACACCCCCGGCATCATTACGCCAGGGGAATGTAAGGTGGGGATCATGCCATCGAACATCTATAGAAAGGGCAACATCGGCATCGTTTCCCGCTCAGGCACGCTGAACTATGAGGCCACAGAACAAATGGCCGCTCTGGGCCTTGGCGTGACCACATCGGTCGGGATCGGCGGCGATCCTGTCAATGGAACCGATTTCGTGACCGTCCTCAAGGCCTTCGAAGAAGACCCAGAGACCGAAGTTGTCGTCATGATTGGCGAAATTGGGGGACCTCAGGAAGTCGCTGCCGCCCGCTGGGCCAAGGAAAACCTGTCCAAACCATTGATTGGTTTCGTTGCAGGAATTGCCGCGCCTCCGGGGCGCCGCATGGGTCATGCCGGCGCGATCATCTCCAATGAATCGGATACCGCGAGCGCAAAAATGGATGCGATGGAAGAACTGGGACATTACGTTGCCCGAAATCCTGCGCATATCGGGGAAACCGTTCTCCGGGCCATGAAAGAGCGAAAGATCGCTGTTCGCTGAGCAGACGACCGATGTTTCATCTCAACCCCAACCAACTCAGGGACTTCATTGATTCTGGGACTCCCTTGTTACTGGATGTGAGGGAGCCCCATGAATTTGAAATCTGCAAGATTCAAGGGAGCATCAATATTCCCATGAATCAGATCCCCGCCAATCTCATGAAACTGCAACTGGATCAAGACATTGTGACCATATGCCACCACGGAATGCGTAGTGCTGCCGTCGCAGATTTTTTGGAGTCCAGAGGCTTTACCCGAGTGTCAAATCTCACTGGGGGCATTGATGCTTGGGCCAGAGAGCAAGACCCACAAATGGCGCGTTATTAAACCTCATGATTGCGCTGATCCAACGGGTCAGAGAGGCGAGCGTCCATGTCGAAGGTGCCTGTGTCGGTAAAATTAACGTCGGCATTCTGGCCTTCGTGGCGATCGAAAAAGGTGATACCGAGCGCGAGGCCGAAAAACTCTCAGAACGCCTTCTCAACTACCGAATATTTCCAGACGAGACAGATCGAATGAACCTGAGCCTCAAAGAGGTTCAGGGGGGGCTGTTACTCGTTTCGCAGTTCACACTTGCTGCTGATACCCGCAAAGGGCTCAGACCCAGCTTTGCTCCCGCAGCATCGCCCGACGAGGGATACAGGCTATTCAATGTCCTGTGTGACGAGTCCAGACGCAAGCACCCGCATGTGTCTACCGGTCAGTTTGGCGCCGACATGCAGGTTTCACTCATCAATGACGGACCCGTGACCTTTCAGCTCAGGGTCCCGCCTGTGGAAGCATAGTCCGCAACTTAAGAAAGGGGAGAAAAGATGCCTCCTCTCCCCACAGTAACGACAGAGCAAACGCTACTTGGCTGGCGTCGCAGCTGGAGAGGTAGTCCCGGCCGGCGCAGAGGACGCATCGCTTGGCTTGCTCGCTTCTTGAGCTTTCTTCGCATCCGCATCCGAGGATGAACTGGCCTTGTCAGACACCGTCTTCGCCGCACGAACGGCCATAAACGGAAGACATCCCTCAAGACTGCCCAGAAGAGTCAGCAGTGAAATTCCAGTAATCAGCTTTTTAAAAATAGACATGGATGACTCAAATATCAGATGAATGATTGTCGGTCATAACCGACCCGAAAATTAAACAACCCGACTCAGTCTTGGCACTTGTAGGCCTTCCCTACCAGGACCGCATCGATTGTTCCACCAAAAAGTTCTCGCTGTGAATATTGTTGCTGCTGTAACAAAACCTTGTTGCCGCCAAGCTTCAAGGTTTCATTCTTCAAGGCCTGACGGGCACCCAGGAGTAGATTGGCTGTCGGCGTGAAGGGACCACTAAAACGATTTCCCTGACTTCCGACGACGTCACCCAGGTATGAACACTTCTTGATCTCTTTGATGCCGGTCACGACATCGACGCGCTCCGCCCCAGAGTTCAGCGGGGTCGCAGCACAGCCGACCAAGCTCACGCTGGCCAACAAAGAGAGAACTTTTCTCATAAATCCACCTCCATCATAAAAAGGGCCCGGAAACAGGACAATACACCGGCCTGAACGCTACGCCGTATAATTTTTAGGGTCAACCCCAAGCTAGGCCTGGGATCACTCATCAGGGACGCATGGACACCATTCTCATTCGTGGGGCTAGAACCCACAATCTCAAAAACATTGATCTAGATCTTCCTCGTGACAAACTGATTGTCATCACAGGTCTATCAGGCTCTGGTAAGTCATCCCTGGCGTTTGACACCATTTATGCCGAAGGTCAGCGACGCTATGTCGAATCCCTTTCAGCCTATGCACGTCAGTTTCTCTCCGTCATGGAGAAACCCGATGTCGATCATATCGAAGGGCTATCACCCGCGATTTCGATCGAGCAAAAGTCCACCTCCCATAACCCCCGCTCAACAGTCGGAACAATTACTGAAATCTACGACTACCTTCGACTTCTTTTTGCCCGGGCCGGCACCCCTCGCTGCCCAAAACACGGGATCTCCCTCGAAGCGCAGACGATCAGCCAAATGGTCGACCAGGTCCTTTCAGAACCCGAAGATAGTCGATGGATGTTACTTGCACCGGTTGTCAATGAGAGAAAAGGTGAGCACCTTCAGGTCATCGAAGACCTCAAGAATCGAGGCTTTATCAGAGCCCGAATCAATGGCGAGGTTTACGAGCTGGATGACCCGCCTCAACTGGAGCTTCGAAAAAAACACACGATCGAAGCGGTTGTCGATCGCTTCAAGATCCGTGAGGATCTGTCGATTCGGCTCGCTGAATCCTTTGAAACAGCCCTCAAATTAGCGGACGGAATCGCGATTGTTGTTTCGATGGATGAACCTTCGCGTGAATCACTGTTTTCGGATAAGTATGCCTGCCCGCACTGCGGATACTCGCTCAGCGAGCTGGAACCCCGAATTTTTTCCTTCAACAATCCCAAAGGCGCCTGCCCCGAATGTGATGGTCTTGGCATTCGTCAGTATTTCGATCCTGAACTGATTGTTCATAGCCCCCAAAAAAGCTTGGCCGAAGGCGCCATTCGGAACTGGGATCGTTCCAACAGCTACTACTATCAGATGGTGCTTTCCCTCGCCGAGCACTTTGGATTCGATCCGGAAGCCCCTTACCAAGATCTGCCGGATGACGTCAGACAGGTGATGCTCTTCGGTAGCGGAAAGGAAGCCCTCCCCTTTAGTAGCGTGAACAGTCGCGGAAAGAAATCCACCCAGTGGCATCGATTTGAGGGCATCATCCCCAGCATGGAGCGCCGTTATCGGGAAACCGACTCACAGGCGGTTCGAGAAGATCTTGCCCGCTATCAAGCCAACCGCCCATGCCCATCCTGTGAGGGGGCGCGGCTCAACACGGCAGCGCGCAATGTCTTCATTGAGGGCCAGCCTCTCCATGCCCTGACGGGCTTACCGATCCGACGCGCCATGGCGTTCTTTCAGCAACTCACGCTTCACGGTCATCGCGGCGAGGTCGCCGCCAAGGTTGTCAAGGAAATCAATGAACGACTGGGCTTCCTCGTCAATGTCGGACTCGACTATCTGACACTGGACCGAAGTGCCGACACCTTATCCGGGGGGGAGGCCCAAAGAATCAGGCTTGCAAGCCAAGTGGGTGCAGGACTTGTTGGGGTTATGTACGTCTTGGATGAGCCCTCTATTGGCCTCCATCAGCGAGATAACCAACGCTTACTGGATACCCTCATCCATCTCCGCAACCTCGGCAACACCGTTATTGTCGTCGAACATGATGAGGATGCCATTCGTTTGGCTGACTTCGTTGTCGATATTGGTCCAGGTGCTGGTGTGCATGGTGGCGAAGTGGTTGCATCCGGCACCCCTGAGGACATCATGAGGAATCCCAATTCCTTGACCGGACAATATCTCTCTGGAAAAGAACGCATTGAAGTCCCTCATTCCAGGCACCCTGTTGACGCGGATCGGTTAATGACGCTAAGGGGAGCCACCGGAAATAACCTCAAAGAGGTCGATGTTGAATTTCCCGTCGGATTACTGACCTGTGTCACAGGGGTCTCCGGTTCCGGAAAGTCCACACTGATCAATGACACGCTTTATCGCATAGCAGCCCGTGAACTCAATGGGGCAACTCTGGCGCCGGCGCCTTATGGATCCATCGAGGGACTCGCACACTTCGATAAGGTCGTCGATATTGATCAAAGTCCCATCGGAAGAACCCCTCGCTCAAATCCTGCCACCTACACACAGGTCTTCACGCCCATTCGAGAACTCTTTGCGGCAACCCCAGAGGCAAGATCTCGGGGCTATTCGCCTGGACGATTCAGCTTCAATGTGAAGGGCGGACGTTGCGAAGCCTGTTCAGGAGACGGCGTCATCAAGGTGGAAATGCATTTTCTTCCTGATCTATTCGTGAATTGTGATGTCTGCCATGGACAGCGCTACAACCGTGAAACCCTGGAGATTCGATACAAAGGAAAAACGATTCATGAAGTTCTCAGCATGACGGTCGAGGACGCTGCCCATTTCTTTACAGCGATTCCGACCGTGTCCCGGAAACTCGAAACCCTGATGGAGGTTGGTCTGGGCTATATCACCCTGGGACAAAATGCGGTCACACTCTCAGGCGGCGAAGCCCAGCGCGTCAAACTGGCCAGAGAACTTTCCAAACGGGATACCGGAAAGACACTTTATATCTTGGACGAACCCACGACCGGGCTTCACTTCCACGATATACGTCAACTTCTAGGTGTGCTTCACAGTCTTCGCGACCGCGGCAATACCGTAGTGATCATCGAGCATAATCTCGATGTGATCAAAACGGCAGACTGGATCATTGACCTCGGCCCAGACGGGGGCGAAGGTGGGGGGCAAATACTGGGGGTCGGAACACCCGAAACCATTTCAAAACTCCCCTCTTCCTTTACTGGGAAGTTCCTCTCTCAGGCACTGTCTCAGCACTAGGGATTTCTGGCCCATGGGATCGTCCTCAGCCGATCGATGAGGACGATCCCAATCGAGCAATCAAAGCCGGCAGTTTTTTCCCGCCTCTTCTGGATCGCGCCTTTTACCTGCATCAATGTCACAGACCGTTTCGAGCCACATGGCATTGAGAATCGCAAACGAGGCAGCAAACGAAACGCCAAGAACCCAAGCGAAATACCACATGAGGGACCTCCTTAAATCAATAGAGTGTGTGGGTGTCTTTCATGACGGAATCGGTCGAGACCGTACCCCAAAGCTTTCGATAGACCCACTGGGTATACAAAAGAACGATCGGTAGAAAAATGATCGTGATCCAGAATGCAATATTCAGCACCATATGGCTCGAGGTTGCATCCCAAAGCGTCAAACTTGAACGGGGGTCCACCGTGGAAATCAGGAGGAATGGAAAAAGTCCAAACCCTACCGTAAGCAGTGCCCCCACAATCCCCAGAGAACTGAGAATAAAAGCGAAGGCAGCTCCCCGCCCCCTTCCCGCAATCCACGCTGAGAGGAAGCCCAGAACAGCAATCGATGGCGCTGCCAGCATCCAAGGGTTCTCCATGAAATGCGCAAGCCAGCCGGGACCTTTCGCCAGGACCACCTTGTTCATAGGATTCGAAGGCGCGCCCTTTCCGGCGATTGAAGTGAGTTCTGGCCTATCAAATCCAAAGACCAACCAGAGCGCGGCCAAGGCAACCAAAGCGATCAAGATGGGTCCCAAAATCGAAACTGCCTTTCGAGCTCGCTCCCGCACGGCTCCATCAGTGCGCCACTTAATGAAAATCCCACCATGGAAGCTGGTCAAGACAACGCCTATCACGCCACAAAGCAACTGAAACGGCCCCAGCAGCGCTAAGAAACTTCCATCGTAGCTTGGTCGAAGATCCTCATCGAGATGAAATGGAAGCCCAATCAAAAGATTGCCAACCAGAACGCCTAGCAAGATCGGAGGTAAGGTACCTCCGAGGAAAAGAGCCCAATCCCAGGCATTTCGCCACTTCGGACAATCGATCTTGCTTCGATAATCGAATCCGGCGGGTCTCAAAAAAAGCGAGAACAACACCAACATCATTGCGATGTATAGGCCCGAAAATAATGTCGCATAAACGGCAGGCCAAATCGCAAAAATGGCACCACCCAGCAACACCAGCCAAACTTGATTGCCCTCCCAGGTCCCGCCGACGGTATTCAGAACCACTCGTCTTTCGACATCGGTCTTTCCGACGAAAGGCAACAGTGTTCCCGCACCAAAATCAAAGCCCTCGGTGAGTGCAAAAGCGATGGCGACAACCCCAATAAAGAGCCACCAAATCAAGCGAATGGTTTCGTAGTCAAACATGATGACTTCCTGTTAATTCAAATTATTTAATCGCAACGCGGAGGGTCAGGCCTGCGGGGCAGGTTGAGCCGATTCGAAATGATATTTCCCTGTATGCAAGCTACTAGGGCCTAGCTTGATGTACTTAATCATGAGAAACATTTCGATGATCAGAAGAACCGTATAGAAGATGAAGAAACCGGCGAGGCTGAACCAAAGCTGATCAGCCGAAAGATTGGAGACACTCATGTGGGTCGGCAGAACACCGGATATCGTCCAGGGCTGGCGACCGTATTCAGCAACGAACCACCCTGTCTCGGCAGCCACCCAAGGGAGCGGAATACACCAGACAGCGAGCCGCATCAGCCAACGCTTTTGATCGGCCACGCGCGTCGCACAATAGTAGAAAGACAAAGCAAAGATGATCAACATGGTAAAGCCACAGGCCACCATAACTCGAAAGCTCCAGAATAAGGGCGCGACCTTGGGCAAACTATCTTTCGCTGCCTTTGCAATCATCCCATCATCGGCATCAACAACCTTCGATGTGTATTTTTTTAGCAAAAGGCCATAGC
>JBEBBO010000112.1:0-7206 GCA_041158345.1 Pseudomonadota bacterium
CCAGATCTCCTTGGTACGCCCTGAGGTATCCCGCCGTCGCTTTTTGACCTTCCATTCCATCCGGCGCGTACGCTTCGGGGTGCTCAGCCTTGTAGCCGTTGTACACCGACTGTTGGACCAAACTGTGGACTGAAGTCCCGTAGTCGGAAATCACGCGGTCAGGATAGGAACTAAAGGACTGACACCCCATGAACAGGCCCGCCACAATCATACAAAGGGGTCGAAACCTTGCTAACTTAATCGGAATCATGGGGCCTCCTGATAATCCTGTCCAAAGTGCCCGCGGAGCCCACCACCATAGCGGCTGTTATCTCCCGGCTTTCTGCGGGGTGGCGCACCATCCCCCTCCGTCTTCCCTTGAATATAGAACTCCAGATCCGAGGGATCGGTCAACGCGTCGGTGGGTAATCTGATTTTGTTGGCATCAACCGGCTTGACGAGCTTCGGCGTCACAAAAATCATGAGTTCCGTCTCGTTCTTAAGGTAGCTCTGACTGGTGAAAAGCTGTCCGAGAATTGGAATATCGCCCAAACCGGGAAACTTACTGATCGTCTCTCGCATCGTGTCATTGATCAGTCCCGCAATCCCGAGTGTCTGACCATCATCCAGCTCCATGGCTGAAGCCGCATTGCGCTTGGTCAAGGCTGGGATGACGTAGGTCCCATTGGTACCGGATGGCAAAGAGATCGTGTGCGTCGGATCAATTTCGCTGACCGCTATGTTCAGTTTGAGACTGATTCTTCCGCTATTAAGTACGACGGGAATGAATTTGAGAATGACCCCGTATTCCTTATATACCACCGTGATACCACCCCCAGTGCCCCCAATCGCGCCATACTGTGGCACTGGGACAGGAAATTCTCCTCCCGAGACAAACTCAGCGTCCTGGCCTGAAATGGTGGTGAGATTGGGTTCGGCCAAAACTTTGGCCAGCCCATTGTCACGCGCTGCATTAATCACAGTTTGGACTGTGGCATCCCTTCCTATGAAATTAAAGAAAAGGGTTGCGGGATTCATAGCCGTGGAGGCCGTCTTGAGAGCCTGAATGACGCTTCCCGCGCCCAGCGCGCCCCCCGTAATATCACCGCCCCCGCCAAAAGCCGAGAAATCCACCGTCAGCGCCCGCGATAATGAACGTGAAATTTCAGCGACAGTTACTCCCAACATCACTTGCTGAGGACCGCCAACTTGCATCAGGTTCACAATATGACTACCGGCAGAAGTGGTTGCCGACATTGCGGGCGCTCCACCTGGGGTGGGCGCACTAGAGGGAGCAGGGGCAGGTGTGGCGGCAGCGGACATCCCGCCCCCCTGGGGAACAAAGGTCCCTGCGATCGACAGGATCCCGTTCATTTTTTCGACGCTCGTCACCTGTCCGGCCAGCACAATGGCACCCTGAGAGGCATAAACGTTGGGATGCTCGCCGGGAAAAACCTCATGCAGCTTTTCACGCAGCCCTTCAAGGTCTGGCGTGACCTCAACTTCAATGGTCTTAAAGCAATCCTGAGCGCTGCATAAAACGATATTTGTCTCACCTACACGTTTTCCAAGGACATAAAGATGCTTGGGGTCCAATTTTTGAACCTCCGCGATATCGGCATTACCGACGGCGACACTCGCGACATTCGCTGGCAGCTTTAAAACACGACCCTTGTGGACTGAGACCTGCTCTTTTTCTGTAGAAGCTTCGGCCGGTGGAACAACCATCGAAGCCAGCAGACCCAGCACACAAAGGAATCTTTCAGGATGCCGAACAACCGATCGTTTGTTCATCATGGACCCTTGAATCTTGGGCATCAGAATTTAATCGATCACTTTGGGCAAGGTGCTGACGTAAGACTGAGTCGCAACCCCTTTGCCTTCGAGATGACAGGAGAATTCCTTTGCATTGGCGAGCTTCGTGTGAGTCCAGTCGTGATCGTCATCCTCCTCATGCTCATGCTCTCCCCAGTGATCATCATCATCCGCTGCATGGGCCTCCTTCTGCCCAGGTGGAATCAACTGGATATCGACATAGTCACACGAAACGTCTTTTCCATTCTTATTGGCGGGATTCTTTGCCGAAAAAAACTCCTTCCCACTCCCGATGATGTTTACGGCAGCAAATGACTGGATCGTTCCGATTTTCCCGGCATGCGAGCAACGATCAACTACTGCCACGTAGCCCGCATATTTAGCCCCGTGACAAGCAGAAACCACATGCTGGCGCACCTGAGCCTCACTATTCTTAGTACAAAGATGAAGGTCATGGTGATCCGAACTATAGCTTGCGGCTTTGAGTTCCGTTTTGTTCTTGATGGAACAATCATCATCGCTACTGGTGCAGGTATGGTCGGCATCATCTTCGTAGGTGTGCCATGCACCCGCCACGGGATAGTCATCATCGCCATCATGATCGCGATGATCTTCATCGTCATCATGATCGCGATGACCGTCATCGTCATCGTCCGAATCCGTCAGCCTCTTCCCTGCATTTTTTCCAGCGCTGGCAGGCATGGTCTGGGGGACATTCAGATTGCAAGCGTTATCCCAAACTCGAACGCGATATGGCTCGCCGGTTTGGGTGACGGGCGCAGAATTGGCTCCTTGATCCTTGTTTGTATAAAGCGCCGTCGAACTGCCTTTGTTAAGCAGGGGTTGGTGCGTCGACGGATCCCACAAATTGTTCATCACACTTTGAGGAATGGTCAAAGGGAGCACCTGGCCAGGGGCTGCCGTAGCCGGTCCATAGTGACCAATGGCAATCGCCGAAGCCTGTGGTGAAAAACTATTGATTCCGAGAACCTTTGAAAACAAGGTATTCACCACCCCGTTACCCCCGGTGTTGGCATCCTTTGCAATGCTGACCTTCACTGCAGGGACCTGCGTTGCATTCGGGGTATAGGTGTACGGCGGCTGCAATGGCTGGAAGCTTGGCTGAACGCTAGTGATGTTATAGAGCCCCACCTCGACCGTCGCATTCTTGAGGGCCTCACCATTGGCCGTGTTTCCGAGTGTGTCTCCGGGCTTTTTAATGCCGGTAACCGAGAGCTTTGCGTTCTTGTCGGCCAGACTAAAATTAGGAAGTGTAGCCCCCTGACTCAGATATGTGACCCCTGTCAAGGACGCCGCCTCAGCCGCAGACCTCAGTTCTTGGCGGGTCACGAAGACATTTCCCACATCCAATGACAATCCCATCATGCCAATCAGGCTGGTGATACCCACCGCAGCCAAAGGCAAAATGGCTCCCTGATCCTTTGCCTGAGGCCGTCGCATGCTGAAGCAAAAAGGAATACGTTTCTTCATATCAATCACCTCTCATTCAAGGACAAGGTTTTTGGGGGTCACAATCAAAGTTACGGAGACGGCCACTATCCCGTCCTTCCAAGAAATTAATGCTCGGGGCCGGATGGGATTCCGGGCGTTTTACCGGTACAAGTGCTAATCCCGTGGCCTTTGGGTGTCTCAGGACCAGCCTCAGATTCCCGGTCAACTCAGCCCTTGCAATGGTTTCAGCCATCTCGGGCGTCACTTCCAAAGTCACTGCCTTGACGACTTTGGCCTCTCCCTTGGCTGCCGTCAGATCCTGATCCACCGCCAGAACACGAAGGTTCTGAGCCAAGTAACTGGCGGACGGCGCCTGATGATCCTGCCCTGGAATCGCTAAAAGCAGATCTACAAGATTTCCTCGCGCGAGAAAACCGGCGACTCCTCTGACATCATCCACCCGAATCGACATGGCTCGGTGCGTTTCGCGCACCTCCATCGCCAGAGGTACTCCATCCTGACGATCTTTGAGGTCATCCTTATGGATCAGGGATCCCGCATGAATCGGATTCATGGATACCCTTCCAACTACGTCTTCCAACTTATTGGGATAAAGGGAAATATTTCCCGGAAGATCCTCTTCCAGGATGGCATGCTCTCGAACCCATTCGGCCTCGATGACGCCCAAAAACTCGATATCTCGTGTAGCCACCATGACGGTCACTTTAGTTGGCGGGGGCGGTGCTTCAACCACCGCCACGGGGGGTGGCGCCGTCACCAGATGACGGGCCACCACACTGGCCAGTAGCGACAGAATCGCAGCAATCACCAAAAGGGCACTGATTCGGGATCTCAGCATGGACTAGCCCTCAGGCTTCTTCCCTTGAAGTTAATCATCGGCCGTGATCCGCCATCGCAACAGATGACTCTGAATTCAATTGCTGATCTTCAAGGCGCGCCAGCTTCTTGAGATTTTGATGGGCGAGATCGTGATAGGACGGCGAAGCTTGCACTGCCAATTCGAGGTAGTGCCTCGCATTGGAATAATCACCCGCTTGCAGGTAGAGGTAACCCATATTGTTGAGGGCATCCGGCTCGGTGAGAAATTGCCGAAAATTCGCAAGCGCCTGTTCAGGGCGATCCAACTTCATCAGAAAAAGGCTTCGATTCATTCTCAGCCCCTCATGACCAGGTGCCACTTGAAGTCCCTCTTCGGCGGTCTTTAACGCCAAGGCATAATCCGACGAGAGGTAATACGAATAGGCAAGGTTGTTGCGAATCCCCGGGCCCTTGGGTTCGACCGCCATCGCTTCTCGATAAAACGCCTGTGCTTTGGTGTGATCCCCCTTTTGATCCGCCAGAAGGCCCAGAGAGGTGAGGGTTCTTGGTGCCTTTGGATTCAAGCCAAGAGCGTTTTGGAGATGCGTATGGGCTCGTGCCCAATCTTTTTGCTTGAGCGCGATGACGCCGAGCGACTCCAGTGTCGCGGCATTTTCGGGTGCTCCCTGAAGGGACATCTCCAGGGCGGTTCGAGCAAGATCCAGATTTTTCTTATCCAGATGAATCTCCCCAACCGCTGCCAAGGCAACCGGATTTTGTGGCTCTCTTTCAAGGTAAGTGACGTAATAGAAAAGAGCTTCATTCGCTTTTCCGATTTTTCGAAACCCCTCCGCTCGTGCCAGGATGACTTCGGAATCAAGTTCATCCAAAGGGGTCGCAGCGACTTCATCGATGCGTTGAATTCGATCCGGCTCAGGTTGAGCCATATTGATTGGCACATCAGGCGTGGTCTCGCAACCCAGTAAGGTCATGGCAATCAAGACCAATCCACCATTTCGTAAAATCTCACAGGGGCTTTTCATGACTAGCTCGCAAAGGCCTGAAGCATCCTGATCGCCGACGGTCCAACAGAGACGATGAAGAAACAAGGGAGAAAGAAAATCACTAAGGGAAAAATCATCTTGGTACTCATCTTGGCGGCATTTTCTTCTGCAGCCTGCATTCGGGTTTCTCTATATTCCTCGGAATAGAGTCTTAAGGTATCGGCAATGCTGGTTCCTAATTTGATGGTCTGATTAATGACCAGAACCAACGACTTGATGGCATCAAGCCCCGTCCGCACAAACATGTTGTAAAGCGCGATTTCGCGCTCTAGGCCACCAAGAATCTCTGCTGTCACTTGATTCAACTCCTGAGAAAGCTCGGGATGAATGATTGCCATTTCCCGACCTACCCGCCCTAGAGCTTGATTCAAGCCTAGGCCCGCTTCTGAACACACCACCAGAAGATCAAGGGCATCGGGTAACGCATTTTTCAAAAGCAGTTGTCTTTTCTCCACCAATTTATCGAGCACATAACTCGGCAAAATGAGACCAGAGCCCGCAAGGCAGAGGGTATAAATGATCACCTTGAGCTGAGGCAGTTGAGTCTGAGAAAAAATGGCCAAACCAATGACCGGGAAGACAACGACGGCCGCAATACGAATGGCGTAGTAAACGATGGGAGAACGATCATCCCGAAACCCGGCATAGCTCAGTCTTTGAAGAGTGATCTCCAGTTCCTTGCTATTGCCCGGCACCACAAATCTCGCCCGTTCTACGACCCTCAAAATGGCATCCCAAATATCCATTGAGAAGGTTGCTCCTGATGATTTTCTTCGGCCATTCGGACTGAGTCTGAGCCGAATTCGATCGCGCTTGACCTTTTCCGAGAACATCAGAAGCATCGCCAGACTCAGGAGCATGACCGCCAGAAGATCAAGATCATTGCTGTCGATTTTTGAAAACAACGCTTCCATCACCACACCTCAGAGGTCTGCCCGAATGATGCGACGAAGCCAAAGGCTCCCACACGCGAGAAACCCGAGACCGATCAGCGCCAACTTTCGCCCCTGAGGATCGGTAATCAGGAGAGACGCATAGTCCGGATTCATGATGTAAAACATGACGTAAAGCCCTAGCGGAAGAAGGCCTAGCACCCAGGCTGACATTCGCCCCTCGGCCGTTAGCGTCCGAACATTCCGCTCAAAAGTGAAACGTTTACGAATGATCAGACTGATTTTGCTCAGGGTTTCCGTGAGGTTGCCCCCGGTTTCTCTTTGAAGAAGCACCGAAGTCGTAAAGGCCATCAGCGAAACACTTGGAACCCGATTTCGAAGCGACATGAAGGCATTGCGCAGGTCCACGCCAGCATTAATTTCCTCAAACAGAATCTTGAATTCCGCCGCGAGAGGATCTGCCATTTCCTCAGAAACCAATTTCACAGCATCCATCAAGGGATAGCCGGCTCGAAGTGCCCGAGTAATGGCCTCCAATGCCTCAGGTAGCTGCGCTTCAAACGCTGAAAGACGTTTTTCTGCCAGCCAATTCAGACGAAGAAAAGGAAATGATCCCAAGACCACGCCCATGCCCACAGCAAGTTGTGGGTCTTGCGAGACGTTCAGCGTTACACCCGCCGCGACGGCAAAGAGAGCCAAGGTCCACATCGCATGATGACGAAGCTTGAGGATGGATTCGGAATAACGACCATAATCAACGTGTTGCTCCACGCCGGGAATTCGTATCAGCCAGCGATCAAACCACGGAAGATGGCTTCGGTATCGATCCCTCAACAAATTCAGCTCTGTGCGCGATGGCTCCTCAATCACAATCTGCGTGAGCCTCCGAGCCATAGCCTCTTGACCCGGACGCTTTGAACGGCTAAGTCCAATGGCCAAAACGAGCGCGAAAACCGCACCAAAGATAAATAGGGTGAAGAGTGCAAGCGAAAAATCGTTCATGCACCCTCTCCAGATGAAGCCTCTTCTGGGGCATAACTCTCAATGGGTATGTTGACACCCCTGAGCTGGAGTTTTTCATGGAACATCGGCACAACGCCGGTCGCCTCCACCACACCGATGACCTTCCCATCGTGAGTCACACCCCGGCGTTTGAATGCAAAAACCTCGGAAATGGTAATGAC
>JBEBBO010000113.1:0-26784 GCA_041158345.1 Pseudomonadota bacterium
TGGACTAGACCAGCGCTTCACTGCCGCCACGCAGGACTTCCACGGCCCCTTGAAGGCCGTCGCGATGGAGTTTCTGCTTGATCAAGTGATCGATGTTCGCATTCTTCCGGTGAACGGCAAGGAAGTTTACGAAATTCTGGAGCACTTCCAGAGCATCCTCGGGGTTTTGGATGATCCCCAAGTTCAGGTGGAAGCCATGATATTGCTTTCGGCCATGATAGCGTGCCCCGTGGATATCCCGGGCCAACAGGATGGGATCCTTGCCAATCAGATGCGGGTGACGCTTGAGGATTTCGCCCGACTGACTCCGGGTCAGGACATAGAAGGGGTCGTGATTTTGCAGTTGTGTGACCATCCGAAGGTTTTGCCGGATCACATTCGCCGCAGGGCTATCCCACCCGCTATCAATCAGAAAAAACTGAAACCGAGGCCCTTCAGGCTCGCTCTTTTTTTCAGGCATAGCCGCGACAGGGGGCATCTCAACGGGCGCTCCTAAATCGTCACTGGCTCTTGGGCGCGTCTTTAGGAGGCGCTCCCGCGGCTTTTTTGCAGGAGAATTTGAAGGCGTCTTCGGGGGCACTTTCTCGGCCATGAACTAGTCCTCGCAGGGATTCAAAGAGGATACAAACCTTGGGAGCATTGGCGCCTTTCTCAGGCCTGGCCTACCGCTTTTTTGGAGGACCGTGTCGCAGCGGTTTTACGCGTATTGAGCTTCCTCGGGCTGCGTGTCGTCGGGCCCTCAGCCGGCGCATCGTCCTGAATGTTGCTGGCTGTTGAGACGACTTTCACGGATTCCAGGTGGGTTTCGGGTTCGGATTCGGCGTCGTGTGCGGCCAGTTCGAGTTCGAGCATGTGGCGACGTTCTGCCTCCAGTTTGGCGACTTCACGCATGGGCAGAACCCCGTTGATGAGGGCACCAATAGCGGCCACGTTATTGGTCAGTACCGAGAAGCCCACGCCGAGCCCCATGGTAAAGACACCCACGACACAGGCGGCGTTGGGCACCAGAATCATGCCCCAACTTCTCCGGATGTTATGGTCCAGATTGCGGGCAATATCCCTCAATTCACAGAGCTTACCGAGTCCCTGCTCAAGAAACACGATGTGAGCCGTATCCGTCGCGATGGTCGTGGCCCCTCGCAGTGAGATGGACACATTGGCTTTCTTCAAAGCAATCGAATCGTTGATGCCATCACCAACAAAGCAGACCTTTCGACCTTCTGCCTGGAGTTTTTCGACGTAGTCGGCCTTGTCGGCGGGTAAGACCTGCGCAAAATAACGGTCCATACCCAGTTCTTCCGCCAATTTCTTGGTTGGTGCCTCGTGATCGCCGGAGATGATGGCGAGATGTTTGATGCCTCGTTGGCGTAAGCCTTGGATGATATCTTTGACCTCGGGGCGAAGGGCAGCCCGAAGTTCAAGCGCACCGCCCAAATGGTCGTCGATGGCCACCATGACCATGGTGTCTCCATCCTCGTGGACGGCGTCGAGCTTTTTCTCGATCACATCGGGAATGACAATGCCTTCCATTTCCATGAAGCGGCGGCTGCCGACTCGAATGAGATGGCCATTGACCCCGACGCTGATGCCATAACCGACCTTGTACTCGGTCTCATCGGTTGCGGGCAATTCAAGACCCAGCTCCTCGGCTTTATGCAGGATCGCCAGCGCGATGGGATGATGAAACTTTCGCTCGGCGGCCGCAGCGAAGAGGAGGACCTCTTCAGGCTTGTGACCATGCGCCGTGACGATGTCGCCGACCTCTGGGCGTTCGCGGGTTAAGGTGCCCGTCTTGTCGAACAGGACCGTATCAATTTCATTCATCAGTTCCAACGCACGGCCATCCTTGACGAGGATGCCTTTCTGGGCGCAGAGCGACAATGAGGAGAGCATGGCCAGCGGGGCTGCCATGCGAATACCAGTGCCGAGATCACTATTGAGGACCGCCACACCGGCGAAAGGTCCCAGCGTAGAAAAGGCGATGCCGCTGACGAGCATGGTGGGAAGCACGGCCTGATCGGCCAGTCGCTCACCCTTGTTTTGCGATGTCAGCTTGTAACCTGCAGTGTCGTTGAGGATCTGACTGATCTTCGCGGTCGCGGTTTCACTGCCAGCCTGCTCAACGGAAACAAAAATTTTCCCTGCCACCAGAATCGTTGACGCATAAACGCGGTCACCGACGCCCTTTTCCGCCGGTGTGGATTCCCCGGTGAGTGCGTGCTGATCGATCATGGCCATGCCTTCAATGATGTGGCCATCGACTGGGACTGCGTCCCCGGTATGGACCGCCACAATATCGCCCTGCGCGATTTTCTCCAGCGGAACTTCGAGTTCAACGCCATCCTTGAGGAGCCAAACAAAGCGCGGCTGCTTGCCAAAGGCATTGAGCAACATCTTCTTGGAGTTGTCTTCCGTTTTCTTGACCAGAAGACGGCCCAGAGAGAGGCACCAGGCCATGACCGCACCCGGGAAAATCTGAAGGGTGCCAAGGCAACCCAGCACGACCAGGGTATCGAGAATATCGACACCGAGTCGACGTTCCTTGACGACCACATCGTAGGCGCCTTTGATGCTCGGAATCGCCGTGTAGGCAAACATAGCAGCTGCTACCGGCATCAGCGGAGGAAAGGCCAGCTGTGCAGCAGCGGCGATGGGGATTGAGGCCGAGCAGACGGCAAGGTCCAGATCCAGCTTGTCGAGAACCTCCTGGTTTTCGGCCGCAGCCAGGGCCGAATCGACGATCTCAATGATGTTGGCACTGGACAGACGCCGGGGATCAAAGTGGACCTGGACCGTACAGCGCAGGCTGTGGGTCTTGAATCGGTCAACCCCGAGAACACTCATCAATTCCCGCTCAATCGCTTCGCACAGGGATCCCTTGCGATACAGGACAGGGTTTCTGATCCGGATCATCCCAGTGGATTCCGCAAGCATCTCCCATCCGGTCACCAGGTTCTGGTAGCGGTGGTAGGCCACAACGCCTTTGCGGTCCCGTGCGATGGCAATGGGAGAAATCTGGGGTTCGTTTGCGCTCAGATCTGTCTGTGGGGGGAAATCCGAATCAATCGATGCAGAGAGCTGCGAGAGAATCTCCTTCGGCGAATAGCGATTACCATCAAAGTGAAGGTCCGCAAAAGCTTGCCCCGGCTTAGGAAGGCTTAATCCGAGGATGCCTGAGCTTCTGAATGCCCGCCGGACAAAGGTAGCAAATGCCTGTGCATCACTTGAATGAAACAAGTCAGCATTCAGAATGCGGAGGGTGCCAGGCCGCGGAAATTGAATGCTCGGCTGCGCCGGGCTCGAGATGCTGGCTTCGCTGGAAGGAGATTCCATAGGGTGTCTGCTCGTATCTAAGGCTGTTTTTGGAGCACAGTCCTCCGGCTACAACCAAAAGCCCCAAGCGGGGCAGGGTAGCGCGTGACTGGCAAGCTGTCCGAAGCGGGTTTAGCCGGCTGGCTTTGACTTGGCTTCGTTCAGCGCTTCGATAGCCGCTCTGCCGCCATCGATGAGTCCTTCAACGATGGGGTTTTCCTGCGGAATGGACTTGGCGACGAAAACCGTCGCATACACCACGCCGTAGGAGAGCATGTAGGAACTGGTGTAGGTAAAGCGGGAAATCGATTGACCCATACCTGAACCTGCCTCGCGAATCTTCTCGCTCGCTTTGCTGGCATCTTCCGATGCATTGTTGATGGCTTCCCGCATCGCATCCGAAATGGAACGGAGCGGGTCGGTTTCTGTTTGTCCTGCAGTTGCAGTCGTGGCCATGATGATTGTCCTCTAGAGATTAGGGTTGCTTACCGACCCGCGGTGGGTGTGTCGTCCAGTGAGGCTTCACGCGAACCCCTCTGCCCAATAGGTTCACCGCGCTTGAAGGTCGGAAAATCGTGTTACGAAAGCTAACACAGGAGTGAAACAGCGTCTATCGTGATTTCATCAATTGTTAGGGGCTTTCAAGCGCCGTTGTCATCATCCCATCGTGACATGAACGTGGGATGACAAAAAACCGAAAATTCAGTGAGGTCACTTGGCTTTGGCTGGCGTGAGTCCTTCAACAGCCGTTGCGTCCTTCTGATCGACGTGAATCATTTTATCGAGCTTGTAGCCCATCCCGATGGCCTTTCGGATCAGGTCCTGAATGATGGGGTCTTCGAGCGTTTTCTTTCGGGAAAGGATCCACAAATAACGGGTGCTTGGCCCGGTGGCCATGGCCCAGGAGTAGTTCTTTTCATCCAATGCAATGATGTTGAAGCTGCCATAGAAGGGGCCGAAGTAGGAGACCTTCAGACGTCCGATATTCGAATCACCGATCAAAGCCCCTTTCCCTTCTGAGACCAGCCAGCGGCCGTTTTTGTCATCAAGGGACTTATTTTCCACCTTGAAGCCGCCGTTATCCTGAAGCGTGTAGGTGAACGAAACATGGCTCATGTTCTTTTCAAAACCATGGTCAAGGCGCGCAATTTCGTACCAAGTTCCCTCAAACTTTTTCAGGTCAAACGGAGTGACAGCCGTCACACCCTCTGGAATGCCCTGTTTTCCGAACATGAGGTAACCCAGGCTGACCAGGATCAGAACAAGAATGGCTGCGGAGAGGATCTTCATGAGTGTTTTGTTGTTGAATCGAAGGACGTGCGAAATCGGATCTAGTATCCGGATTTTAACGGAAAAGGCGGCCGGATAGCGTTTGATCGACCCAAAACAAAGCCGGACCCCCTTTCGGAAAGTCCGGCTTGTTTCATCAACCCGTCAGATATTAGACGGAAGGCGCTGGCGTCCCGATCGGACCGGCACCGACTGTATCACTGGCGGGGCTACCACCGGTGCTGCTGTCTGCACTCGGGGGGCTGACCCAGTCCCGAGGCGGTGCAGGAACCCGACCTGCCATGATGTCATCAATCTGGAAGCGATCGATCGTTTCATACTTCATTAGGGCTTCGGCCATGAGGTGCATCTTGTCGAGGTTTTCTCTCAGCAGACGCTCAGCACGGTCGTAGTTCCGATCGATGACAGAGCGGATTTCCTCGTCGATCAGGTGCTGGGTTTCCTCAGAGATGGACTGCGTCTGGGTGACAGAGCGACCCAGGAACACCTCACCCTGCTCTTCGCCGTAGGCCAAAGGACCCAGTCGTTCTGAGAGGCCCCAGCGAGTGACCATGTTGCGCGCCATCGCAGTGGCTCGTTCGATGTCATTCGATGCACCCGTCGTTACCTTTTCGACACCGAAGATGATTTCTTCGGCCAGACGACCACCGTAGAGGCTGGAGATCTGACTTTCAAGTTTCTGCTTGCTCGCACTGTACTGGTCGCGTTCGGGCAGGAACATCGTGATGCCCAATGCCCGGCCTCTTGGGATGATGCTGACCTTGTAGACCGGATCATGCTCTGGAACCAGACGACCGACGATGGCATGGCCTGCTTCGTGGTAGGCCGTGACCAGCTTTTCGTCCTCGCTCATGACGGCAGACTTCCGTTCTGCACCCATGAGGATCTTGTCCTTGGCCTTTTCAAAGTCTTCCATTTCGACTTCTTTCTTGTTCTGACGGGCGGCAAACAGTGCCGCTTCATTCACAAGATTGGCAAGGTCGGCACCGGAGAATCCAGGCGTGCCTCGTGCCAGCCAGTCAGATTCCACATTGGCAGCAACCGGAACTCGCTTCATGTGGACGCCCAGAATCTGCTGGCGACCACGTACGTCGGGGAGCCCTACCGTGATCTGGCGATCAAAGCGGCCGGGACGCAGCAGGGCTTTGTCGAGCACATCCGCCCGGTTGGTAGCTGCAATGATGATGATGCCTTCGTTACCACTAAAGCCATCCATCTCAACCAATAACTGGTTCAGCGTCTGCTCGCGTTCATCATGACCGCCACCCAGACCAGCGCCGCGTTGGCGACCCACTGCATCAATTTCATCGATGAAGATGATGCATGGGGCCCGCTTTTTGGCTTCCTCGAACATGTTCCTGACGCGAGATGCACCCACACCGACAAACATTTCGACAAAGTCTGAACCTGAGATTGAGAAGAAGGGGACCTTGGCTTCACCCGCAATGGCCCGTGCCAGCAGCGTCTTGCCTGTACCGGGAGGACCAACCATCAAGGCGCCTCTCGGAATCATCCCGCCGAGTTTTTGGAACTTGCTTGGGTCGCGCAGGAAATCCACCATTTCCTGTACATCTTCTTTTGCCTCATCGCAGCCGGCGACGTCAGCAAAGGTAACCTTCACCTTGTCTTCCTCGATCAATTTGGCTTTGCTTTTGCCAAAGTTCATCGCGCCGCCACCAGCGCCACCCTGCATTCTGCGCATGAAGTAGACCCAGACGCCGATCAGGAGAACCATCGGCAAGCTGGCCATCAACAGCTGCGAGAGGAAGGAGGGACGTTCGGTCGGAACAACCTTGATGTCCACGTGATTCTTGAGGAGATCATCGATCAGATGAGGATCGCCCGGGTTATAGGTCAGGAATCGATCACCGTCGGTCATCATGCCGGAGATGATTTCTCCGTCGATGCTGAGTTGGCGTATGGTGCCCTGATTGATGGCCGCAATGAAATTGGTGTAAGTCATCGCGGTGTCAGGCTTGTTACGCGGCCCGAAGTAATTGAACATCGAGAGCAGCGCAAATGCGATGACCACCCACAGGAGGATGTTCTTGGTCATGTCTTTCATGTTGTCTTCCTCTTTTATGAAAATAGACGGTTAGACGTTATGCGGGACTGGAATTCGTTTTATTTCCTGCAAAGTCCAAGCCATCTTGGGTCCATCCCTCAGGCAGATTTCAGATCCGGATGAGGCATAACGTCTTTGTCACGGAAATCCCCATGAAGTTCCATGCAGAAACACGAGTTTGTCGGAACCCGGTCATTCCCCTAGCATTGAGGCCGCTTTTCATCGCCATTATCTGAAATCAATTGGACTCTCTTTTCTTTCTGAGCGGCAAGTTCCTTGGCGCACTAGTTATGCCGCCCTTCCTGTTTGTCCTGATCGGACTTTTGGGGCTGACGCAGGTTCGACAGCGCCCGGGAATGGCTCTGGGTGTCTGTGGCTCGGCCTTTCTGTTGATTCTGGCGTCCTCGATGCCGTGGGTTGCAACCCGACTCATCGACTCGATTCAAGCGGACTGTCCCGCCATTGATGCGCTGAAAGGGGAGGGGGAGGCCATCGTGATTCTGGGTGGGGGCGTGCGTGCGCGGGCTCCTGAATATGGCAATCGCCCGAATCTCAATGCCACTGAACTGGAGCGGCTTCGACATGGTGCAAGGCTCCATCGTGCGACAGGGCGCCCCGTTTTGGTGACCGGAGGAAGTCCTGAAGGCGCCGTCCCCGAAGCGCTTTTAATGCAAGGAGTGCTCCACGATGATTTTGGTGTTGATGTCAGTTGGGTCGAAACGGACTCTCGAACCACCCGTGAAAATGCCCGAAACTCGGCCCAAATACTCAAGTCCGCAGGGATTGATCGGATTTATCTGGTCAGCCAGGGGTGGCATCTGGCGCGAGCCATCCAGACTTTTGAGTCAGAGGGTCTCAAAATCATTCCGGCGGGTACCGGTTGCCGAAATATCGGCGAAGTTCGATGGTTTCATTTCCTCCCACATCCGGATGCCTTGGAAATGAGTTACTGGGCCGCGCATGAATGGATCGGCATGCTGTGGTACGAACTGATTGCCAGGATGGAGAAGCGGGAGGCTTAGGCAAAGGTCAAGTGGATATCCACCAGAGAGAGGAAGGACGCCTCCTGCTCCAGATCAGCGACTGTCAGGGGATGCGCATCCAGCCAGCCCGGGGGAAATCCAAGACTCAAAGACCCCGGCTGAATTCGAATTCGAATCCTCGGGGCGACCGTGAGGACTCGGGATCGATGCACAAGGACCGCGGCCCTCAGAATCAGCGCCAACTGCTTCACGCTTTCCTCAAGAAGTGGCGGCAATTCCCTGAATAAGCGCACGGGAAATTTGCGCCGATGCGCCCTCACCAGAAGGGCCAAAACCTGTTGGTCGGGTCTGGAGAAGCCGGGAAGGTCCGCGTTGTCCAGAATATAGGCCCCGTGCTTGTGATAGCCGCTATGCGCAATATCACGCCCGATGTCGTGCAAGGTAGATGCCCAATCGAGCCACTGTGCGGCAGCCTCGCGCTCCATCGCTCGGGGCAGATTAATTTGGGCGAACAGTTCCCGAGCCGTGGCCTGAATCAGGCGGGCATGTTCCATTTCCACGTGATAACGGAAGGCAAGGGCATGGACGGTTCGGTCGCGAACATCTTCATGATTGATTCGGCCGAGTAGATCCTGTAGCAGACCTTCACGAAGCGCGCCTTCAGAGACATCCATGTGTTCAATTTCGAGGATGTCGAAGGTGGCTTTGATGATTGAGAGGCCCCCGATAAAACTGGGGTAGCGTTCAGGATTGAGGTCAGGGAAAAGCGTTGGGGTCATTCGCCCTGCAGCCAGGACTTGGTCCACCAGTTTATTGAGCCCCTCTCGAGAGATGCCTCTACGGGACAATCCGCGGCTCTGGAGCAGTTTCTGTGTCGCTTTAAGGGTGCCTGATGCGCCAATTGCCGTGGACCATTGTTGGCTCCGGTAAAGATGCTGAAATGGTTCAAGCTCGGTTTCCGCGCAAATCACCGCCTTCTTGAATCGCTTCGGGGTGATTTTTCCGTCAGCAAAATGTGCCATGCTCATCGATACACAACCCATTCGAAGGCTTTCTTTCTGGAGGGGGGTACGATCGACCCCAATGATGTACTCGGTACTGCCACCGCCAATATCCATCACCATCCGCCGGCGACCATCCGGGGGCAGCGCAAGCGAAACACCTTGATAGATCAGTCGGGCTTCTTCAATGCCTGAAATGATCTCAATGGGATGCCCTAAGGCGTCCATGGCCTTAATCAACAAGGGCCCCGAATTTTTTGCAGCTCTCAGGGTATTGGTGCCGACTACCCGAACATTGCTGTGGGGGAGGTGACGGAGCCTCTGGCCAAAACGTTCGAGGCATTCGAGGGCGCGCTGTTGAATCTGATCCGTCAGCATGCCCTGGGCGGTTAAGCCTGAACCGAGGCGAATCATTTCCCTCAGGCGATCCAAAACAACCAACTCGTCCGCCCTGATCTCGGCAACGATCATGTGAAAGCTGTTTGAGCCGAGGTCAACGGCGGCGATTTGTTTAAAAGGCTGGCGGGTATTCAAGGGGCTGAGGCTCGCGGCGGACGGGGCATATGGGAAATTTCGATACAATTAGGGCCTTTGGGCTTGGGTTCTGTGACGACCTCAATCCTCCGGGCTCTCGGCTATTTTTGCAAAATCTGCATTCAAAAACACATTCTCTATGATCGAAGCACTCACGATTCGTGGTCTCAAGAAAACCTATGCTAACGGGCTTGAAGCCCTCAAGGGGATCGATCTGGATGTGCTTCCGGGGGATTTCTTTGCTTTATTAGGCCCGAATGGTGCGGGTAAATCGACAACGATCGGCATCATGAGCGCGCTCGTTAAAAAGAGTGCAGGAAGTGTCCGTATCTTTGGTCATGATCTCGATCGTATGCCCGATGAGGCGAAGCGGCTTTTAGGGCTTGTCCCTCAGGAGATCAACTTCAATCAATTTGAAACCGTCTTGAATGTGGTTGTAAATCAGGCCGGTTACCATGGAATCCCTCGCAGGGAGGGGCTTGCCAGAGCGGAAAAACGGCTGCGTGAACTCAGCCTTTGGGAAAAACGGGATGTGGTAACCCGCACCCTTTCCGGCGGAATGAAGCGTCGTCTCATGATTGCTCGTGCGCTGGTTCATGATCCCAAGCTGCTCATCCTGGATGAGCCGACTGCTGGCGTCGACATCGAAAATCGGCGGTCCATGTGGGAGCTTTTGAGAGACATCAATCGATCAGGAACGACCATCATTCTGACGACCCATTACCTCGAAGAGGCCGAAAATCTCTGCCGTAACATTGCGATCATCAATCACGGTCGGATCATCGAAAATAGCTCCATGTCTGAACTGCTGGCCCGTATGCACACCAGTCGTTACATTTTGGAACTTGAAGCGCCGATCGAATTGGCCCCTCACATCGAGGGTTACAGTCTGGAATATCTTGATGCGAAGACTTTGGCTGCCAATGTTCCCACCACTTTGGGAATTCATCGTCTTTTTGAAGGACTGGCCGAGCAAGGCATTCGGGTTCATGGGCTTCGAAATGCAGCAAATCGGCTAGAACAATTATTTCTCGATCTCCTAGAGGATGAAGCGTGCTGATCCGCTCCCTCGCTGCAATGTGGGATTCTTTAGGAGATTGCAGATGAAGGGCGATCCTCGACTCTGTTTCCTTCTTGCGATGATGATCATCGTGACTGCCCCCTACCTGATTTGGCGTTTGGGTCGCACAGACCGATTTGCACCGCTGGTGGTGGTCCAGATTTTGACTGGCATCATCCTTGGACCTGGTGTTTTGGGTGAGTACTACCCCGCTTACTACGCCACGGTGTTTTCGCCACAGGTAATCCAACTCCTCAATGGCATCGCGTGGTGGGCTGTGATGGTCTTTGTCATGATTGCGGGAATCGAGTTGGATCTCAAATCAGCTTGGATTCATCGCAAAGAGAGCACACTCACCGCGGGTCTTGCCCTGACCATGCCGCTTTTCCTGGGCGCTTTAGCGGCGGGGATTTTATTGCGGTACGGGGCATGGATCGGTGCTCTGGCATCGCCTTGGCAGTTCATTTTGGGGATTGGCATGGCCTGCGCGGTGACCGCATTACCGATTCTGGTTCTTTTTCTCGAAAAACTCGGCATTCTTCGAGAGGCGCTCGGTCAGAGGGTCTTGCGGTACGCCAGTCTGGACGATCTGGCGATCTGGGCCATCCTTGCGCTGATCCTTCTGGATTGGTCGCGGCTTGCCATGCAGGCCGCTTTTATTGGGGGATTGGTTTTTGCAGGGCTCGTGATCCGGTGGTTGATGCCTCGTTTGCCATCCGGTGATCGCTGGTACATCGCCTTGGTCTGGCTCTGTGGCTGCGCGTTCGCTGCCGATTACTCAGGTCTCCATTTTATGGTCGGGGCTTTTCTCTCTGGCGTTCTCCTGGACCTGTCGTGGTTTGATCGACACCGGCTGGATCAGCTCAGGCATCATGTCCTGTTGGTCCTGATGCCGGTATTTTTCTTGAGTACGGGCCTTCGAACGGACTGGAGTGTTGGGGGCCTAGAAGTCTTTGGCGCGGCAGCGCTATTGTTGCTCGCCGCCGTTGGCGGCAAACTCCTAGGGGTTTCGATTGCGGGCGCAGTTTTGGGCTGGAAGCGGGGGGAAGCGAAACTGATTGGCTGGCTACTTCAAACCAAGGCGCTCATCATGATCATTTTTGCCAACATCCTGTTGGATCAGCAAATTATCAAACCTGAGACCTTCACAGCGCTCTTACTGATGGCGGTAGTCAGTACGATGCTTACAATCCCCAAGGTCACGCCACTCCTCCAGCGGATCAAGACCTAGCCCACGGTTCTAGCGCATCTGCCGCCAGCGATAATGCACCTGACCATCGTCGCAAAGGTATCCTGCCCGGTTGCTCACTTCAATGTCTCCCACGGGCTTGCATCCGTGGCTGTCCCTATATTCCGCCCACCCGTCTTCGTTGGTCCGGTTGTTGGCGAGCAGCGCAGCTTCCCCCAGAACGAGGATCAATATTGCAAGGCCGATATAGGACAGTTTCATAAGGCGCTCCTCGTGAGGGGACTAGACTTCAAGATTTAGAAACCTTGCATCGGTATTGGTTCCCTGAATCTTGAGCCGATTTGATGCGTGCCAACTTGTTCGGTCCGGCTTTAGGGGCCACAATCCCCTGCAAAGGGTAGGGTTTAACGAGGTCCTTTTTCTTTTGGCTTGTGGGAACCCCGATCCCTGAATTCAAGCGGCTTAACTTCCGAGACGCCATGACCCAATTTCACGCCAGTGATCGAACGCTTCCAGCGGACCTCCATCAACACGCCGAAGGAACCGGCCCGAAGCGACGCCGCGCGCCGCTTTATCTGAATCGGCTGCCTCCCTGTAATGCAGCGTGTCCAGCCGGAGAGAATATTCAGTCTTGGCTTGCTTACGCTCAGGAAGGCGACTTTAAAACCGCCTGGCTGAAATTGGTGGAAGACAACCCATTCCCGGCGGTTCATGGACGTGTCTGCTATCACCCTTGTGAATCGGCTTGTAACCGCAGGGGCTTGGATCAAACCGTCAGTATTCACGCATTGGAGCGATTTCTTGGCGATCTGGCCCTTGAGAATAACTGGTTATTGCCCCGGCCGGCTTCGGCCACGGGTCAGCGCGTCTTGATCGTTGGCGGGGGTCCGAGTGGACTCTCAGCCGCCTTTCATCTTGCGCGCAGGGGTCATACCGTTGAAATATTTGAGGCCGGACCTGTCGCGGGCGGCATGCTGCATTTTGGGATTCCGGCTTATCGCTTGCCGCGGAGTGAATTGGCGAGGGAGATCGCCCGCATTGAAAGCCTCGGCGTCCAAATCCATCTCAATGCCAAGATTTCAGATGTCGTTGAGACCATGCATCAAGGCAACTTTGATGCGGCCTTCATGGCTATTGGTGCCCATCTGAGCAAACGGGTGGATATTCCCTCCACCGAAGCTGCGCGAATGCTGGATGCAGTGAGTTTTTTACGGGGCGCCGAGAATCGTTCCAATACCCTGGTGGGCCGACGTGTTGCGATTTATGGTGGGGGTAATACGGCCATGGATGCGGCAAGGACCGCCGTTCGGCTCGGAGCGGTTGAGACCTGCATCATCTACCGGCGTGATCGGGATCACATGCCAGCGCATGCCTTTGAGGCAGATGAGGCGCTCTCAGAGGGGGTCAAAATCAATTGGCTCCGATCCATCAAGACCTTTGACGAGGGATCCATTCAAGTGGAAGTGATGGCCATGGATGATCAAGGTCGTCCGCACCCAACGGGTGTTTTCGACGAACTGGCCGCGGATACGCTGATTTTGGCTCTCGGTCAGGACAGTGACAGCGCCTTTCTACAAAAGGTTGAAGGGATTCTATTCAAGGCCGACGGGACCGTTGAGGTGAATGAAGGGATGATGACAGGGCACCCAGGAATTTTCGCCGGGGGTGACATGGTCCCGAGTGAAAGGACGGTGACAGTCGCCGTGGGACACGGCAAGAAAGCGGCACGCCACATTGATGCCTGGTTAAGAGGGCAATGCTATTCAAAAAAAGAGGGCAGGGCAGAGGTTCTACTTGAGGACCTGGACGTTTGGTACGCCACGGACAACCATCAACAGCATGAGTCTGCGCTGAAACCGGCCGACAGGGTCTCGGATTTTAGGGAAGTGATTCAGGCTTTGGATGCGCCACAAGCGCTGTATGAAGCGAAACGCTGCCTGTCCTGTGGCAACTGCTTTGAGTGCGATGGTTGTTTTGGCGCCTGTCCCGAACATGCGATAGAAAAAGTCGGCAAGGGTTTGGGGTACCGAGTTGATCCAGTTCGGTGCACGGGATGTGCGGTGTGTTTCGAGCAATGCCCAACGCATGCCATCACCATGCAAACCGTTGACGGAGACGTCCCATGACTTCGCCTTTGGACGTCACGATTGATGGCAATGAAGCCGTCGCCCTGATCGCCTATCAAATCAATGAGGTTTGCGCGATTTACCCGATCACGCCTTCTTCGACGATGGCGGAACTTGCGGATCAATGGGCTTCAGAGGGACGCCCCAATCTCTGGGGTCATGTGCCGACCGTCATTGAAATGCAAAGTGAGGGTGGAGCGGCCGGTGCAGTGCATGGGGCGCTGCAGACCGGCGCCTTGACGACGACCTTCACGGCTTCGCAGGGTTTGCTCTTGATGATTCCCAATCTTTATAAGATTGCTGGCGAACTGACGCCCATGGTCATCCATGTCGCGGCACGCGCGATTGCGGCGCAGGGGTTGTCAATTTTTGGAGATCATTCGGACGTTGCGGCAGTCCGTCCGACTGGTCTGGCCCAATTAGCATCCGGTTCGGTGCAAGAGGCACATGACATGGCTCTGATAGCCCAGGCCGCCTCGTTGGAGAGTCGGATTCCCTTCCTCCATTTTTTTGATGGTTTCAGAACCTCGCATGAGGTCAACAAGATTCGCCTCATTCCCGTTGAAACCATCAGGGCCTTGATGGACTCCGCGGCAATCCGTCGTCACAGGGCCCGGGGACTGACCCCTGAGGCCCCAGTGATTCGGGGCACCGCCCAGAATCCGGATGTCTATTTTCAGGCCCGAGAAACGGTCAATCCCTTTTATCAGGCCCTGCCTGATATCCTTGAGTCGCGTATGGATGCGTTTGGTCAGCTCACCGGGCGCCGCTATGGACTCTTTGATTATGAGGGTCATCCTGAAGCCGAGCGCGTGATCGTCATCATGGGTTCGGCCACAGCGACGGTAGCTGAAACGGCTCAGCATCTGATGAACTCGGGTGAGCACGTCGGCGTGATCATCGTTCGGCTATGCCTTCCATTCTCGGCACCCCATTTCCTGAACGTGCTACCGGCTACATGCCGCAGTCTTGCGGTCATGGACCGACTCAAATCACCCGGCGCCAGTGGTGAACCTCTTTATACGGATGTCCTAACTACCCTTTCAGAGGCTTTGGCCTCGGGTCGATTAGCCCCCTCGTCAATGCCTCGAGTGATTGGCGGACGTTATGGACTCTCATCCAAGGAGTTCACACCAGCCATGGTCAAGGGCATCTTTGACGAACTTTCAAAGGATGCCCCAAAGAATCATTTCACCATTGGCATCGAGGATGATGTATCGGGCTCAAGTCTCCCTTTTGACCCATCATTTCAGATCGAGCCGGAAGATGTGGTTCGCGCCATCTTCATGGGGCTGGGGTCTGATGGGACCGTTGGGGCCAATAAAAACAGTATCAAGATCATCGGCGAGTCGACCCCGCTTCACGCCCAAGGCTATTTTGTCTACGACTCGAAAAAATCAGGCTCAAAAACCTTTTCCCATGTGCGATTCGGTCCACGACCGATTCGTGCGCCCTATCTGATTGAATCGGCGAGTTTCATCGGTTGCCACCAGTTCGGATTCATCGAGCAGCTGGATGTCCTAGACAAGGCCGCTTGTGGGGCTACGCTGTTGCTCGACAGTCCCTATTCGCCTAAAGAGGTCTGGGACCATTTGCCGCGCGAGTTTCAAGCGGCACTGATTGACAAAAAGATCGCCTTCTATGTGATCGATGCCGGGCGTGTTGCCGAGGCATCCGGAATGGGTCGTCATACCAATACGATTATGCAGACCTGTTTTTTTGCTATCTCAGGTGTTCTGCCGGCAAATGAGGCCATTGAGAAGATCAAGGCGGCCATTCGCAAAACCTATGGCAATAAAGGCGAGGCGGTTGTGATCAAAAACTTCGAGGCCGTCGACCGGACGCTCGCAAGTCTTCATTGTGTCGCCATTCCAGAAAGCGTGACGTCGCATCGCGAGCGGCCTCCCTTGGTGTCCGATCAGGCCCCGGCCTTTGTTCGGACCGTGACCCAGGCCATGATGGGGGGCTATGGGGACCGGCTCCCCGTTTCCGCGCTGCCGATAGACGGAACCTATCCGACCGGGACGACGCAGTGGGAAAAGCGAAACATCAGCGAGAGCATCCCCGTGTGGGATTCTGAATCCTGCATTCAATGTGGCCATTGCAGCTTTGTCTGCCCCCATGCCGTCATCCGGTCGAAGTTTTATTCCAGCGATCAACTGGAGGGCGCACCGGAGACATTCAAAAGTGCAGAAATTAATGCGCGGGGGTTTCCGGAGATTCGATTTACGCTTCAGGTCTATGCCGAGGATTGCACTGGTTGCCGTTTGTGCGTCGAAGTGTGTCCAGTACAGCGTCAAGGTTCGCCCGATCTGAGAGCCATCAATATGGCTGAAAAGGCCCCCATTTTGGATGCTGAGCGCGCCAATATTCGGTTTTTTGAGCGTCTTCGGGTAAACGATCGTTCTGCTGTCGATTTTGCCTCTGTCCGGGGCGTTCAGTTTCTCGAACCCCTGTTTGAGTTCTCCGGGGCGTGCGCTGGTTGTGGTGAAACGCCCTATCTCAAGGTGCTCTCCCAGCTTTTTGGCGATCGTCTGGTCATTGCCAACGCGACAGGTTGTTCATCCATTTACGGGGGAAACCTGCCGACAACGCCTTGGACTAAAAATCAGGAGGGTAGGGGGCCAGCGTGGTCGAATTCATTGTTTGAGGACAATGCGGAGTTTGGTCTTGGGTTTCGCTTGAGTGCCGACCTTCATCTTGGCATGGCGATGAAGGGCCTCAAGGCGCTGGAGGGAACCCTGGATCCGGGACTTATCGAGTCCATTTTAAATGCTGCTCAAGTCACAGAATCCGAGATTCGAAAACAGCGTCGGCGGGTGGATTCGCTCCGAACTTTGTTGCAGGAGATAGACTCCGAGCCGGCCCGTGAATTACTGTCTGTCGTTGATCACTTGGTTCGCCGCAGCGTCTGGATCATTGGTGGGGATGGCTGGGCCTACGATATTGGCTCATCAGGCCTGGATCATGTGTTGGCCAGTGGTCGCAACGTGAATGTACTGGTCCTCGATACGGAAGTTTATTCCAATACCGGTGGACAAATGTCCAAGGCGACGCCGTTGGGCGCAGTGGCCAAGTTTGCGGCGGGAGGGAAGCCGCTAGCGAAAAAGGATCTGGCCCTTCAGGCCATTGCTTATGGCAATGTCTACGTTGCGCGGATTGCCATGGGCGCCAATCCGCAGCAAACCCTTTTGGCATTACGTGAGGCAGAAGCCTACCCTGGACCTTCATTGATTCTGGCTTACAGTCATTGCATTGCCCATGGCATCAATATGGAACAGGGCTTGAATCAGCAGGCGCTCGCAACCGCCTCCGGACATTGGCCCCTGATACGCTACAACCCTGTACTTCGAGACACCGGGTCCAATCCTTTTGTCCTTGATTCGCCCCGGCCACACATCGCACTTCGAACCTATCAGGAAAATGAATTGCGATTCAGGACCTTGGCACAGGCGCACCCCCAAGAGTCTGAGCGGCTGATGCGTCTGGCTCAGCGGGTGGTGGATCAAAAATGGGCGATTTATGAGGAGATGGCTCGGGGTTCCGGCGATCAATTTCACCCGGACGCTGGCACGATGCCGCCTGCGTGAGTTCTTGTATTAAGGCGTGCCAAGGCGATTGGAGAGTGCTCGGATGAGACGGCATTGGACGAGTGGCTGGCATGTGATTCTGCAGGGAGTTCAGCCCCTGCTGGTTTTGGTACCCGTTTCCCTTTATTTAAGTTGGTCTGGCGCGCCCCCTATTGGGATCTTTCTCTCCTCGGCACTCTCAATCATCCCCCTGGCCAAATTGATGGGCGAAGCGACGGAAAAGCTGGCCGATGCCATGGGGCCAACCCAGGGCGGCCTATTGAATGCGACGTTGGGAAATGCCCCGGAACTGATCATCAGCTTTTTTGCACTGAACGCAGGGCTTGTCGAAATGGTGAAATATTCGATCACGGGCTCGATCATCAGCAATCTCCTGTTCGGTCTGGGAATCGCATTCCTGTTAATGATCAAGGGCGACTGGAGTCGGAACATTCAGTTTGATCCGGATGCAGTCCGGGCGCATAGCGGACTTTTGGTTCTTGCGATGTTCGGGCTCATCATCCCGGCGGTTTTTGATTTCAGCACGACCGTGGATCGCGAAATCAGTCTGGAGATTTCTGTCATCCTGATTGGGGTTTACGCACTCACCATCTTGGCGACCTTTTTGCCGCGTCGGCCGAGGACCGATGCCGAAGATGCATTGGAAATTGTGCGGGTCGATGGCGAAGGGACAGCGGGTCTTCCCCGGTGGTCCCCGAAGCGTTCGATCATGCTGCTGAGTGTGGTCTCCGTTTTCTTAGCCCTCATGAGTGAAACTATGGCGAACTCCTTGGCGCCTGTGATGGCGGAATGGGGTCTGAGCCCTGCGTTTGTTGGCGTTTTTGTTTTGGCACTTTTGGGCAATACGGCCGAAATGCTGACGGCCATTCGTTTTGCCCACAATGGAAAAATCGACCTGGCCATGGGGGTTCTTTTGGGCGGGAGCGCTCAAATGGCTCTAATGATCGGACCAACCTTGGTCCTTATCGGCGCGCTGATGTCGTTGGAGATGAACCTTCTTTTCTCAACCTACGACCTGGTCGCGGTCATCATGACGGTGATGGCGGTGAGCCACTTTTTGGGTGCCGGGCACATCAGAGCGCGAAGCGGGATTGCGTTCATTGCGCTCTATATCATGCTGGGGATCGGTTTCTACAATATGCCGGCTTGACCCAATTTCCCTTTGGGGCGTTGGCCTTTTCACGAGAAGAGCAATGAAATTTCGAGTCTTGTTGCGCTGTTTGTTCTTTGGCTTTGTTGGCAGCGGCATGCTGATGGATGCTGCAGTCGGTGCCTGCCGCACAGATGCCCCACAGGGGCGCGCATTTGCTTTGGCGCAGGGCAGTTGTCCCAGTGGTTATTACCGTTCAGGGGGCGCCTGTGTACCTTCAGGGGGGCATGCGCGGTTTGCTTTTGCAAGCCCAGCGGGCAGTTGTCCCAGCGGATATTACCGGTCCGGCGCCGCCTGTGTCGCCTCCACAGATCACAGCTGCGATGCCTTCGAGCAGGCCGGTGGCTCCTGTCCCTCGGGCTACCATCGGTCCGGCATTGCCTGTGTTTCGAACTGAATCCTACTGACGAGGACTGGGTGGGCGACGGTTGCTGGCGAAGACACCCCGTGTGGGGTCGGTCGTGAACTCCGGGGGCAGAATATTCGCCTCCGCTTTGGGAAGCGTTCCGTTGGAGAGGGCGGTACGAAACGCTGCAAAGTCTGAGAGGACCTGATCCGTGTACTGCTCAGCAAAAGCCACGATCGCCTGATCAAAGCGCTCGCTATGACCAAGATAGCTATGGATTGCAATCGATTGACCTGAGCGGGCATGGGCCCGCGCCAGCGTAATGCCTGAAAGCCAGGCAAGATTTCTGATTTCCGCCAGATCAAGTTCTCCTGGGTCTGGCTTGTATTTCATGTCACGAAGCTGCCGGACATAAAACTCCCGGCCCAGCGGGGCGCGAACCCAACCCAAGAATAAATCACTGGCGGCCTGCATGATGCGCTGGCCGCGAACGACCCGTTTCCCATCATGTCGGATGCTTGGATCCTCAATGTGCGGCGCAATGACTGAGGGCACCGCCTCCTTTACCTGAATGACGATCAGGTCTTCTTCGTGCTGGCCTTGGAGAAGATGGACAAAGGCCGTCAGACCCACACTGCCGACCCCAACCACCTTATGGCCCACATCAATGACGCGATACCGCCTCAAGAGTTCGCGCGTCGCAAGGTCCAGACTGTGGGTGTACTCCAGGTAGAGCGACTGTTGGCGATCCAGTTCCTTTTGATCCATCGGGATCCGGAGCAACGTCGGGGGATTGTCAATGAATTGTCGCCCCCTTGGACCCGACTCAGTGAGTTTCAGGACTGCAGTCCATCGATCCCGTTCACGCGCACGCTTGATATAGGCCCTGAACTGCTTGATGCCAGACTTCCCGGTGAGGCTATCGAGCGTGCGTTCCATCCAGGATTCGTTTGGATGCTCGTACCAAATGTCAATTTCAGGGATACGCGCGTAATGGGCTATGGCTTTGCGATAGCTCCGCGCCAGCAGCGCAACAATTTCGTTTCCATGGGCCTTGCTGTGGCCGAGATCATGCAAGGCCAGCCAGTAGGAAGTCGCCAGCCGATGGACGTCCCACTCAAAGGGGCCGGGGTGGGTCTCGTCAAAATCGTTGATATCAAAAAGCACGTCCCGATTGGGCGCAGCAAAAAGCCCAAAGTTGGCAAGGTGAGCGTCGCCGCAAAGCTGAACATGAATGCCCGTGTTTTTGCGGTCATTTGCCAGATCATGGGCCATTAAGAGTGCTGAGCCCCGGTAAAAGGCAAACGCACTCTGGCCCATTCGGTGATGCCGAAGCGGGAGGAGCTCCGGTATTCGGATCTTCTCCTGCTGCTCAATCAAAGCTACAGGGTCACGTCCGGAGGAGTCCGGGGAGAACACCCCTAACTCTGCCCGGTGGATTTGCTTTCTAGCCAATCGGCCAAAACGGGCGAGTTGGTCGGCGGTTGCAGGGCCATCTCGATGGACTGGTGCTTTTTTTTCCATGATCCAGAGGCTCCTCCAATAGAGAAAACAAATCCGTTACGATCTCACCAACTGTCTTTTTAACAGATTGAGAAGTCGTCATGTCAGAGGGTCGCTGGGAGTTTTGGGTGGATCGGGGGGGCACATTCACCGATATCATCGCCCGCAGCCCAGAAGGTCGACTAGAAGCCAAAAAGCTCCTGTCTGAAAACCCCGGCCACTATCGAGATGCGGCCCTAGAGGGTATGCGCCAGTTTTTGGGACTTAACAAGGATGAACGGATGGGTCCGGATCGGATTGCAAGTGTCCGCATGGGAACCACCGTTGCGACCAATGCGCTTCTAGAGCGGAAGGGGGAGCCCACCTTGTTGGTAACCACGCGCGGATTCCGCGACGTGCTTCGGATCGCCTACCAAAACCGTCCCAAACTTTTTGAGCGAGAGATCCTGTTGCCTGACCTTCTTTACACGAAGGTCATCGAGGCGAATGAACGCATGGGGTTTGATGGGACACGCCTGCAAGAACTGGATGAAGTGGCGCTGGAAAGGGCACTTTCTGAAGCCTTTGCCGAAGGTCTTCGTTCTGTGGCGATCGTGTTTCTTCATGGCTACCGGCATGGCCAGAATGAACAAATCGCGAAACACATTGCGCAGCGGGTCGGATTCGAACAAATTTCGGTCTCACATGAGGTCAGTCCGGTCATCAAGCTGGTATCCCGTGGCGACACAACCGTCATGGATGCTTATCTTTCACCCATCCTTCGAAGGTATGTGGATTCGATTGCCAGTCACTTGCCAGGCGTAGAACTCTTGTTTATGCAGTCCTCTGGTGGGCTGACGGATGCGGAGCACTTTAAGGGAAAGGATGCCGTGCTCTCAGGACCCGCGGGCGGCATTGTTGCAATGGCCAGAACGGCGGAGCAGGCCGGCTTTCAGCAGGTGATCGGGTTTGATATGGGTGGAACATCCACGGATGTGTCCCATTATTCTGGCCAGTTCGAGCGCAATGATGAGACGCAGGTCGCAGGTGTCCGAATTCGGGTGCCGATGCTCCGTATTGACACGATTGCATCGGGTGGTGGTTCAATCCTGACGTTTGATGGTTCTCGCTGTCAGGTCGGACCTCAGAGTGCTGGGGCATATCCAGGCCCCTTGAGCTATCGCCAAGGCGGACCACTCACGGTCACCGATGCCAATGTCATGGTCGGAAAAATTCTACCCAGCCGTTTTCCTTCAGTTTTTGGACCGAGTGGCAATCAGCCCTTGGATGCACAGCGTGTGAACGACACCTTTCTGGCTTGGTCCATCGAAATGGGCAAGGCGCCAGAGGCTTTAGCTGAGGGTTTTATCCAGATTGCGGTCCAGCAGATGGCCAATGCCATTCGAAAGATTTCGATTGGTGCAGGGCATGAACCCCAAGGCTATGTGCTTCAGTGTTTTGGGGGGGCAGGTGGGCAACATGCCTGCCTTGTAGCCGAAGCCTTGGGGATCCAGAAAATTCTTTTACATCCCTTTTCCGGCGTTTTGTCAGCGTTCGGTATGGGGTTAGCGGATCAGTCCATGGTGCTTTCAGAGACGCTAGAACTGCCCCTAACCCGCTCGCAGATGCCGGCGATCCAAGGACGGCTTGATGTGTTGTCGTTGAAAGCCAAGACGCAACTCCTAGAGCAGGTGAGAGGGGAGGAGGGTGTCACGTTGCAATCGTGGCTCCATGTCCGGTACAAAAGTTCAGACCATAGCTACCCCATCAAGACGGGGCTAATAGAAAAGGTCGCGGCGGATTTTGAAGCAGAGTATCAGCGTCGTAACGCTTATTTGCCGGAAGGTGAATCCATGATGGTCGCCTCGATTTCAGTTGAGGCGCTCCAGTCGGTCCAATTCCCCGAGATGATTGCGACAGGAACGAGCGTTGCCCCTCCCGATTCGTTGCTGGAGCGAACCCGGTTTTACAGCAAAGGTGAGTGGGTGGATGCCGCCGTGGTGGATCGTGGCTACCTCCGGCCTGGCTCTCAGATTGAGGGTCCTGCGATCGTGATCGAAGAGAATGCGACGACAGTCCTCGAACCCGGATGGCGTGGGATGGTGGATCCTCTGGGAAATCTCATTCTTGAATCGAAAGGCCGTCGATCCTCGGCCGCTGAGGAGGGGGACGCACTGGATCCGATTCGCTTGGAGGTTTTCAACAACCTCTTCATGAATATCGCAGAGGAAATGGGCGTCCAGCTGCAGTTGACCGCAAGTTCCGTCAACATCAAGGAGCGGCTCGATTTTTCTTGCGCTCTTTTTGATGGCGAAGGGGCATTGATTGCCAACGCACCTCATATGCCGGTGCACCTGGGATCCATGGGGGACAGCATCAAGACCGTCATTCGTGGTTCGGGAGAGACGATTCAGCCTGGCGATGTCCATGTCCTCAATGATCCCTACCAGGGAGGAACGCACCTTCCCGATATCACGGTGGTTTCCCCTGTCTTCCTGAATGAGGGCAAGCGAAACGCACGGCCAGATTTTTGGGTGGCCAGTCGAGGCCATCATGCCGATATCGGCGGCATCACCCCAGGCTCAATGCCGCCCTTTTCAGGCTCGATCGACGAGGAAGGCATCCGAATTCAGAATTTTCGCTTGGTCAGGCAAGGGGTGATTTGCGAGGACGAATTACGGAACCTGTTGGCTCAAGGCCCTTATCCGGCCAGGAATCCGGCTCAGAATTTGAGGGATCTTCGGGCGCAGGTTGCGGCAAACCAAAAAGGCGTTGAGGCGCTCAAAAAGGCTGCGTTTGATTACGGCGAGAGAACAGTCAAAGCCTATATGGCGCATGTTCTCGATCATGCAGAGCAACGGGTCAGAGCGGCGATTTCAAGCCTCAAGTCGGGCCGCTTTGCGCTGACCTTGGATAACGATGCCAGGATCGAAGTAGCGGTGAGCGTTGATGCGGCAAAAGGTGAATGCGCGGTGGATCTGGCAGGAAGTAGTCCGATACTTTCCAATAACTTCAATTGCCCTCAATCCGTGGCCAAAGCCGCGATCCTTTATGTCTTTCGAACACTCGTTGGGGAGGACCTTCCACTCAATGAGGGGTGTCTTCGCCCCCTGAATATTCAGCTACCCAAGGGATCCATGCTGGACCCCCAAGCGCCCGCGGCAGTGGTTGCTGGAAATGTCGAGACCTCCACGTGTATCGCGAATGCGCTTTATGGTGCTTTAGGCGTGATGGCATCTGCGCAGCCGACGATGAACAACCTGACTTTTGGGAATGAAAAATATCAGTATTACGAGACGCTTTCGGGGGGAAGTGGCGCGGGTGCATACTTTGATGCGGCGGGAAGGGTCTCTGAGGGGTTTGACGGTGCGTCCGTCGTTCAAACCCATATGACGAACTCACGTCTTACGGATCCAGAGGTGCTGGAAATGCGTTTTCCGGTCCGAGTGGAGCACCATGGGATTCGTGAGGGATCGGGTGGGCTGGGCCGATGGTGTGGCGGCAATGGCGCCATTCGAAGACTTCGATTTCTTGAGCCCATGACACTCAGCCTTCTGACCAATGGACGAAGGGAAGGCGCCTTCGGCCTTGCGGGTGGCAGCGCCGGTGCGCCTGGCGTGAATCGTCTGATTCGGGAGGACGGAACCTCGGAAGTTTTGGGACACTTGGCGCAGGTGAATGTGTCTCCCGGCGATCAGCTTGAAATCGAGACCCCGGGTGGCGGAGGATTTGGCCAGAAGGTCAGTGTCTGATCAGGAATCCTGACCTTTGAAAGCCACCGTAAAATGGCGGATGGAACTCGCAGGCTTTGAGGCTTAGACTCACGCGTGCACAGACAAAAACCTTAACTAAAAAGGGGTTAATCATGTCAAACGTGTCACGTGATGAGTCCAGCATTCTCTGGTTTAGCGAGTTGGGTATCGAGGACGTTCCGCTGGTGGGTGGCAAGAACGCTTCGCTAGGAGAAATGTATCGAGCCTTAAGGCCTCAGGGGATTCGAATCCCCAATGGCTTTGCCATTACGGCAGCGGCCTATCATCGGTTTATTGAGGAAGCCGGTGTTTCAAGTACGCTGCGCGATGTCCTTGAGGGCTTGGATACGCAGGATATTGCAGATCTTCAGCTCAGGGGGCAAAGAGCCCGACGGGCCATTCTCGATGCAGAACTTCCCAGAGATCTCCAAGGCGCCATTCTTAAGGCGTATGAGAAGCTCTCAGAGGAGACAGGAACGGCGTCGCTGGATGTTGCGGTCCGATCCAGCGCGACGGCAGAAGATCTTCCGGATGCCAGCTTTGCGGGTCAGCAGGAAACCTATCTCAATGTTCAGGGAGGGCCAGCCCTCCTGGAGTCGGTGAAGCGTTGCTTTGCTTCCCTCTACACGGACCGAGCAATTTCATACCGGGTCGACAAGGGATTTGGCGATGTGCGTGTGGGCCTTTCGGTCTGCGTTCAGCGAATGGTTCGCTCAGATCTTGCTGCGGCCGGCGTCATGTTTTCCATCGATACCGAAACCGGCTTTGAAAATGCGGTTTTGATCAACTCATCCTATGGGCTGGGTGAAAACGTGGTTGCTGGATCGGTGAATCCGGATGAGTTCTATGTTTTCAAGCCGACCTTGAAAACGGGATTTCGACCAATACTCAGAAAGCAGCTAGGGACCAAGGAACAGAAGCTCATCTACGACCAAGGGGGTGGTCGAATGACCGTGAATATTCCGGTATCAATGGATGAGCAAAGGCGATTTTCGATTGGCGATGACGATATTCTCACTTTGGCGCGGTGGGCACTCGATATCGAAGCCTATTACTCGACAAAGCGTGGCCAGCCATCACCCATGGACATGGAATGGGGCAAGGACGGTCGAACGGGCGAAATCTTTATCCTTCAAGCACGCCCGGAAACAGTCCACTCACGAAGGAACTTGGGCGATATTGAAACCTACCGTCTGACCTCGAAAGACGGCGTGGCGCCCTTGGTTACGGGAAGAAGTATTGGTTCACGCATCGCTCAGGGTCGTATCCGAGTCATTCATTCGGTTCACGAGCTCCATCTTTTTCAGGCAGGGGAAATCCTGGTCGCTGATCGCACCGATCCTGATTGGGAGCCTAGCATGAAGAAAGCGGCGGCTATCGTTACGAATCGTGGCGGCAGGACCTGTCATGCCGCCATCATCAGTCGAGAGCTTGGGGTACCTGCCGTGGTTGGCACCGTTCAGGGAACGGCGCTGCTTCATGATGGAATGGAGGTCACGGTCTCTTGCGCAGAGGGCGATATCGGCTTTGTCTATCCAGGTTGGCTTCCCTTTGACATCGATCGAATTTCCCTTGCCACGATCCCGAGGCCTTCAACGAAGATCATGATGAACGTCGGTAACCCGGATGAAGCGTTTCGGCTCTCATTTCTTCCGAATGATGGCGTCGGTCTGGCTCGGCAGGAATTCATCATTACCAACTCGATCAAGGTCCATCCCAGGGCCCTGATCGACTTCGACGACATCGAGGATCCTGATACGCGGACAGCGATTGCTCTCTTAACACAAGGTTATTCGAATAAACCTGATTTTTTTGTGGATCGCCTTGCGGAAGGGGCGGCGATGATTGCCGCTGCCTTTTACCCCAAGGACGTGATCATTCGAATGAGCGACTTTAAGTCCAATGAGTACGCGAACCTTTTAGGCGGTCGTTCTTATGAGCCGCTTGAGGAAAATCCGATGATCGGATTTCGTGGGGCGAGCCGCTACTACGATTCTCGTTATCAGGCGGCGTTCGCGTTGGAATGCCGGGCCATGCGAAAGGTTCGGGATGAGATGGGGCTGACGAACCTTAAGATCATGATTCCTTTCTGCCGGACGGTGGAGGAGGGCCGAAAGGTCCTTGCGGTCATGGCTGAAAGTGGCCTTGAGCGAGGGGTCAATGGGCTAGAAGTCTATGTAATGTGTGAGATTCCCAGCAATGTGATCTTGGCCAAGGAGTTCGCCGAAATCTTCGACGGGTTCTCCATTGGATCCAATGACCTGACTCAGCTGATTTTAGGGGTGGATCGAGATTCGGAAATCGTTGCGCACATTTTTGATGAGAGAAACCCTGCGGTGATGCAGTCCATTGCAACGGTCATCCGCGAGGTCAAGGCAGCCGGGCGAAAGATTGGTATTTGCGGCCAAGCCCCGAGTGACTACCCCGAGTTTGCCTCTTTTCTCGTGAATTCGGGCATTGACAGCATTTCGTTGAACCCTGACGTGGTAGTCAAGACAATGCTGCAATTGGAAACCGCAGCCAGAAGTCATTGAGTCTGATTTCCTTGTCTCTTAACCCACGTTTTTCGGTGCCGACGTGAAACCATCATGAAGATTCCCTTATTGTTTCTGGCGTCATTTTTGGCAGCCTGTGCCCATCAGGAGACCCTTCTGACCGAGGGTCGATGGATCGACCTTACGCACGCATTTTCAGAATCAACCCTCTACTGGCCGAACGCCGAACATTTCAAGCTAGAGAAGGTTTATGACGGCCATGCAGCGGGGGGATATCACTATTCCGCGAACCGTTATTCAGCCGCCGAACATGGCGGAACCCATATGGATGCGCCGATCCATTTTGATATCAAGGGCGGGACCGTTGAGAAGATCGGCATCGATCAGACGATTGGGCCCGGGATTGTTG
>JBEBBO010000114.1:0-2752 GCA_041158345.1 Pseudomonadota bacterium
CGTTGGCCGACCAGAAGATACTCAAGGACCTTGTAGGTTTGCGCGTCGATGACGGCAATGCGATTGGCAGGGCCCAAGGCGACATAGGCCAGGCGGCGATCCCGGTCGATCTGGATGCCGACCGGCTGAATCTTCTCACGGGTGACACCGGGAATTTGGAAAGCGATTGTTGCCTTGGTCGTATGCGTGGATGCATCGATCACGGAGACCGTGCCCGCAATTTCAGAGCTCACCCAGAGTTCCTGGCTGTCTTGCGTGAAGCGACAGGCTCGGGGTCTTGGATCCACCAGGGTGTTATCTCGAAGGTCGAGGGTTTTAGCGTCGATCCAGTGGACCATATTGGTGGTCTCACTGGTGCTGGCGATCCATTGGCCATCGGGGCTTGCGGCAATGCCCTCGGGTTCGACGCCGACTGGAATCGATTTAATGGTTTTTCGCGTGGTCAGGTCGACGACGGTAATCGCGTTGTCATTCTCGTTGGATGCAAAGAGACGTTTGCCATCGGGTGCCACCACGAACGTTTCAGGATCCTTTCCTGATGGCAGATTGATGCTGTCTTTCCCAAGCGGAAGGCTCAGCTGCTTGATGGTGTCTTCATCACTGACGGCCACCCACAGGGTTTGACCTAATGGGTCCGTACCGATGCCTCGCGGCCTTTTGCCAATCGGGACCCGTTTGAGTAATTTGCCTTCCGGGACCGCGACCACGCCAATGGCATGGTCATCTTCCAGCGAGACATAGGCGGTGTCAGCGAATACGGGAGCACATCCGAGAAGGAGCAGCAGCCCGATCGTCAGTTGAGAGTGCCGCATGGGATCGAAGGCGGTCAATGACGGGACGAGGGTTCCTGGAGAATGGGGGTGTTGAATGGCTTTTTTGGCGAGAAACATACGGTCGGTATCCTGAGCACGAAGTCGGGCTGGTCGGTACTATTTTATCGCTCTTCCAAGGCGTGCGAAGGGCAATAAAAAACGCGCGCATTTGAGCGCTCTCAGGGTGACAGATCGGCGCAAATCATTCACAATCAATCACTTTTTATTCTCTAGCTCACATGTGGTTCAAAAATCTGGTCCTGCTGAGGATCACCGCGCCCTTCGACCTAAGCGCTGAGGTCCTCGAAGAGCGACTCCAGAACCGTCGTTTTCAGTCTTGTGGGGCCCTTGAGCCCTCCAGCGAGGGGTGGTACCCCCCCTTGGGACACCCCGACGCGCCCTTGATTCATCAAACCCAAGGTTTTCTGATGCTCTGTCTTCGTCGTGAAGACAAGATTCTGCCCGCGAGCGTCATCAACGAGCGCCTCGCATCCCGTGTGGATGAAATCGAAGCCCGGGAGTCACGAAAGCTTCGCAAGAAAGAACGAGAAGGACTTCGTGAGGAAATTCTGCATGACATGATTCCGAAGGCCTTCAGTCAGAGCCGTCGCACCTATGCCTACATTGATCCCAAGGGCGGTTGGCTCTATGTGGATACCAGCAGCCCCCGTAAAGCGGAGGATATTGTTGCGGCCCTTCGACAAACGCTCGATGGTTTTCCGGTTCGCCCCATCGCGACTCAGGAACGCCCTGCATCGGTCATGACCCGCTGGTTGGCTGGCGGTGCATTGCCGGATGGCGTCACGCTGGAGTCCGAGTGTGAGCTCAAGTCGCCGGAAGAAGATGGCGGTATCGTCCGTGCCCGTCGCCATGATCTTGAAGTGCCGGAAATTTTGAATCACCTCGAGGCCGGTAAAGAGGCCATCAAGCTGGCCTTCAGCTGGAATGATCGTCTGAGTCTGGTGCTGGATGAAGCCCTGACCATCCGACGCCTCAAGTTTCTGGACACGATTCAGGAAGCTGCCGCCGATGCAGGGTCCGAAGATGCCGCCACCCGATTCGATGTCGATTTCGCGCTCATGAGTCTCGAACTCAATGCGTTTTTGCCTATTTTGCTTGATTGGTTCGGTGGTGAGCCGCCGGCCAAAGTCGCCTGATTGAAATCGTCCGCCTGTTCCTCAAGGGAATCCAAGATGCTTCAAAAAAGTCTGATCGCCGTCCACGTTGCCTTGCTGGTCGTTCTTTCCGGAATGACGCCGGCACAAGCTGAAAGCTTCTCCATGCCCCAGGCTGGGGATGACATGATTGGGGCCATTCGGCATACCAAGGCCCGTCAGGAGGACACCCTGATCGACATCGCCCGCCGCTTCAGCGTCGGCCAGGATGAAATGGTCATGGCAAACCAGAACGTGGATCGCTGGTTGCCCAAGGGCGGGACCGACGTTCTGATCCCGCAGGAATTTATTCTCCCGGATGCCCCCCGATCGGGGATTGTGGTGAATATTCCGGAAATGCGGATGTACTACTTCCCGGTCAAAGCACGACCCGCACCGGCCAAGCCGATGGTGAAGTCTGCGCGCAAGCCCGTGGCCCCGGTCTGCAAACCTGCGCCGGTTGCCGCACCCGCTTCAAAGACACCGGGTAAAGCGGCTGCTCCCGCCGCCAATGGAAAATCTTTGCCCGGTAAGGGGGTCCCTGCCGGCAGCGGCAAGACTGCTTCGGCCACTAAGGCAAGCCCGGCGCCGGCCAAGGGTACTGCATCCAAAGCCGCTTCCGCCAAAAACGTCGTCTGTGTCCCAGCGAAGAAGGTCGAGGTGGCCGAGGCGCCCCAGGCACCGGCACAGCCCGATTTTGAAAGTGCGGCAATGGGGCAGGTGATCACCTATCCCGTGAGCATGGGCCGCATGGATTGGCGCACGCCTCTCGGGATGACCCGAGTT
>JBEBBO010000115.1:0-3450 GCA_041158345.1 Pseudomonadota bacterium
CCGCAAATGGTGACAAAGCCGTGCTCATCGACTCGGACAATATCGCCGGTGTCGTACCATCCCAATCCGAAGCGAGATTGTGGTGCTTCGAGGTGCCCCGGCCTTTGCGGCCTGAGATAGCCCAGCATGATGTTCGGCCCAGCGACATGGAGCCGCCCACCCTCCGTGACGCCCTCCACCTCCTCGAGTTGCCAGTCAATCCCTGGCATGAAGCGCCCGACGGTCCCCTCCTGGTAGAACATGGGAGTGTTGGCCGCGAGAATAGGTGAGGTTTCAGTGGTGCCATAGCCCTCAAGCACCCGGATGCCAAATTTGTCGACCCAGAGACGGCGAGTATCGTCCTGAAGCTTCTCTGCGCCTGCAAAGACATAGCGAACGCTGTAAAAGTCATAGGGGTGGGCGTACTTGGCATAGCCTGCAAGGAATGTATTGGTCCCGAAAAGGATGGTCGCGTTCAGATCGTAGGCAATTTCGGGAATGATGCGGTAATGCAGTGGCGAGGGATAAAGAAAGGTTTTCATGCCGTAAAAAAGCGGCAAAAGCGTTCCCGCGGTCAGGCCAAAGGCATGAAACATCGGCAAGGCGTTCAGAATCGTGTCTTGCGCATTGAGATCCAATCGGGCGGCGAGCTGCTCGCGATTGGCCAGAAGATTGGCATGGGAGAGCACCACTCCTTTGGGTTCGCCCTCAGAACCGGAGGTAAATAAGACGACTGCGGGGCGATGGGAAAATTTGGGCTCATGGTTTCGATACCAAAAAGATGCCGTCAATGACCCAAAGAGCGCCCTGAGCTTGTCCCCACTGCCAATCGTTTCAGCAATGTCTTCGAGGAACAGGATGTTGACCTCGTCCCTCAGTGCTTCGACAGTCGCTTCGAGCTTTCCGTTAACCACAAATCGTCGGGAAGTCAGGAACGTTCGGATTTGAGCCGTTTTTATGGCCGAGGCAATATTTCGGGTACCCGCACTGAAATTGAGCATGGCAGGCACACGACCAAAAACCTGTAGCCCCAGGAATACGGCCACCGTGGTATTGGTATTGGGAAGAAAAAGGCCCACGTGTTCTCCGCGGGTCGTCATCTTCTCCAGCTTTCGGCCGAGTGCCAGCGTTTGTGCGATCAGACCGTTGTAGCTCATGGGCTTACGGCGGATGTCCTCCAGTACCTTGTGACTGCCACCATGAATTCTTCTGGCATCGAGGAGGGCAGCAAACAAGGTTCTTTCATGATGTCCCGTTTCGAACATCATGTCGCTCATGATGTCGGTGAGCATGATGCCCATCCGTTGCCGGCGATCATGGGCATCCGCATCTGCGCGATGCATGATGTCGCGTGGCGGCAAAATATTCAGGGAAATGGGTGGAAACCAGCGCAGTCGGACGATGCCGTGCATCCGGGAAACAGGGGTGTACTGGGCGCCATCGATGCGGATCGGCAGGATCGCGGCCCCGGAATGCTCTGCCACAACGGCGGCGCCGTCATAAACTTTCATCAGTGCGCCGGTCACGGTGATCCGACCCTCAGGAAAGATGACCGCTTTCTGGTTTTCCTTGATGTAGTGTGTGAGAGACTTGATTGAAAGGGGTTGCAGGGGATCCATGGGGAAAACCCGCGCAATCCGGAGTGCAGGTTTGACCCACCATCGCTGGGCAATCTCTGTATTGATCGCAAAGGTCACATCGTCTGGAAGGAATGCCCAAAGCAGGATGGGGTCCAGGTATGAGGTGTGATTGGAGACGATCAGGACTCTGTCGCCTGCTTGTTGGTAGTGCTCAAGTCCGGTGACTTTGACCCGGAAAAGAACCATGAGAAGCCAACGAAGGAGTTTTTTGACCATGGGGTTAGTCGCCGTAGACGCTCGCAGTCAAGCGAAGTCGTTTCACATGGGGAGGCCGTCGACCCTCAGGACCAAAGTCCATCGGGGATCTGTTGAACCGGCAGCAGACCGGGGCGGATCCGACGGGCCGCGCCATCTTAGCCTACCTTGATGGACGGCGCTATGCGTCAAATTTCGAGTATTCGAGAGGGATTGATGGGCGAAGTCGCAGTAAACGGAGTGGAAACTCGAATCAAGAGAAGGGGTGGCCGATTTTTTCATCCCCTTTTATGGGTGTGGTTTTTTTCTTGCCTTTGGGGATGTGACGCTCCCATGAAGCACGATGCTTCCCGCGCTTTGCAGACTGCGCAATTGGCTTCTTCCCATTTTCTCTCCGCTGATGGGCGGGTCATCCCCGTTCGGTCATTCCTTCCCCGGCAGGCCGAGCTTCGCGCGGTCGTGATTGCTCTTCATGGATTCAATGACTACAGCCGGGCTTTTGCCTCGGTCGGTTCTTATTTTGCCACCCAAGGTATCGGACTGATTGCCTACGACCAACGTGGATTTGGGCTTTCCGAAAGAACGGGGATTTGGGCAGGCGCTTCAGCGTATGGCGAGGACCTTGATGCACTGACTCGAGCGGTCAAACAGCGATACCCGGGATTGCCCCTATTCCTCTTGGGAGAAAGCATGGGAGCCGCCGTTGTGATTACAGCCCTCCATGACCATCCTGACATGGCCGTTGAGGGGGTCATCTTATCGGCGCCAGCTGTCTGGTCAAGGGACACGATGCCTTGGTATCAATCCTTGATAATGGATCTGGCTGCGAGCCTGTTGCCGGAGGTTCGACTGACCGGGAGTGGTCTTCGAGTTCAGGCGTCTGACAATCTGGAGATGTTGCGGGGGTTGGGGCGTGACCCTTGGGTGATCAAGGCGACACGCATCGACGCCATTCAGGGGCTTGCTGACCTGATGGATGCGGCACAAGGAGGGATTGATCAGGTCAAGAAGCCAGTTTTGATCCTTTATGGGGGCAAAGACGAAATCATCCCGCAAGTGCCAGTCAAGCGGCTCTGGGAACGCATCTCAGCGCAACCAGACGTCCGAGCGGCTTACTATCCCGGGGGATTTCACCTGCTCTTAAGGGATCTAAATGCCGCGCTTCCCCTGCGTGATGCCATTGGCTGGATGAATGACCCAAAGGCGCCGCTGGTATCCGGTTGTGAGCTTCAATCCGTTGATTCGGTTAGTGGATCGTCGGCGTTCCAAGTGAGCGCGGCGTGTCTTTCTGATCGCGCGGACGTGAAGCGCTAGGATGCGAATCCAATGTAAGACGCCCCACACCATTGCGCCAGCTCAGTAGCCCGATATCAGTCCACTCGCCACTCAGGTTGTGCGCCCTGAGTTCTGGCTCCCAGTGTGTAGGAACGTCAACGTGCTTACTCTTGATGACGAAGTCTGCCTGTTCCAGGTTGATTCCCATCTCGCGAGCGTAATAGGCGGTGACTTTGCGCCCAAACTTTTCCAACCGATCCTGGCTCATGTGTGACGTGATAGCCACGTTGGCCCACATGGACTGAATCCGACCCCAATTGGGCGTTAAGAGTCGACCCTGCTGATTCACAAAAGGCAGCCA
>JBEBBO010000116.1:0-3013 GCA_041158345.1 Pseudomonadota bacterium
TCAACCAGCGTTTCATTACCGAGAACCAGCTCAATAAGCCGCCCTTTGATTTCAGGGCCGGTCAGGTTTTTGGACGTTTTGGCAATTTGACCTTCACCAGTGAGTTTCGCCCGATCAGACAGTTATCCAGTCTCGATCAGATCCGCGGACACGACACGGCTCCGCTGATCTTTTCCGCCGCCAATCTTGAGGGGACTCCTGAAGGCTTGGTCGATGAAAGCGTTCCCACCATCGTGAGCCTGGACCGACTCAGCCGAACCGTTCACATGTTGAACTATCTCCTGCTGGATCAAGATAACGGCAGCCTTTTTCTCCATGTTCATCCGCAACATATCTTGACGGTCAAGAAGGATCATGGGGCCTACTTTGAGGACATTATTCGTAGCTGCGGATTATCCATTCGCCGGATTGTGGTGAGCTTGACGCTGTCGACCCGCCAAGATGCAAACCTTCCCGTCTTGCTGGATCGCCTACGCAATTACCGTGAACGGGGATACGCCATCGCGATCCGCTTTGATGCCAACACGCCCGAAACGTTGACAGAGAAGGTCAAAAATCATTTCCTTCATCGTCTGGCGCCTGATCATGTCCGTCTTTCCATCGGCATCTTCGACCATGAGTACCAGGGGCGTTCAGGTGAAAGGCAGCGCCAAAGCCTATTGACCGCCATTCGTCAGCACGACACCCAGGTTCATTTCACCGGCATTCGATCCATGGAAGATTTGATTCTGAGCCGTGAACTGGGTGGGGATTATGTTGAAGGCACCTATTTCGAAAACGAATTGCACTCCTCTCGAACACTCAGGCGTTTTGCCTGAGTGTTCAATTCCCACCGACTTCACCCCTTTTCATCACGCTTGCCTGGGTTTAGGCTGAGCTGAGCCTTATTTTTGCTGCGAACAAAACATGTCTACTGGATCTAATCGACTGCCCTCTTTCACGCTTGCGATTGCAATCGCAGCCTGTTTCGCCCCTTTGGCTGCTGCCGATATCACGGCCCCTCAGGAGGAGACATTAGAGGAATTCACGGAGGATGCCTGGACGGGGAAAAAGATTCCCGACGATGAACGGAAGTTCATTGAGATCAGCGCAGCCGCTCAAAATGCAGTCCGCAATGGAAAAGATGAGACTCGCATTCGCAACGCGAGAAAGGAAGCACTCACTCAAGCATTCCCCAAAACTCGCTTCGAGCGTTGGGCCGGTATCCTCGAACATGCCCCTGACGATGGTGGCGATGGCTATATTGCGCTGCATATATCAATCGCCCCAAATATCATGCTGAAAACGGATTTGAACATCAAACCGGGGAGCCTCATTCATAAAGCCGCATCCACACTACCCTACGGCACGAAGGTGGAAATCAGTGGGGAGTTTGTCCGTAGCGGAAGGGGTCAGGACTACTTTGAAGAAAGCAGCCTCACTACCAGCGGAAGCCTCACGGACCCCGCATGGAAGGTGGTTGTCGATGGTTTCAAAGCGCTGGACTAACTTCCACTGATATATGAAAAAAAGGGGGGCCAACATACGGCCCCCCTTTTTGTGTCTCTAGGCTTCGCCCAACTTATTGAATCACAGCTGTGTAGTACTCTTGGCTCCCCTCACCGGCATTGTGAGCAAACCTCGGTCCTGCTGACTGGAGGTGATCGATCAACTCTTTACGACCTATTCCAAGGATCTTGGCGATCGCAGGCAACGTCCATGATGGAGATCCGTCCCCGATACTGAACTGATCAGCCGGAGGCAGGCATCCCTGGCTGATCAGATGGAAAACCTCCTGAACGTCTGGCGGGATGGGAAGTGATTCAGTATCACTGATCCTCTGGGTGCGCTCCCGACGAAGGCAGCCGCAGCTTGCCGAACTGCCGTTGCGCAGGGTGATGGCTGAGACCAGCCGGCGGGTGCCGCAGTTGCACTCACAGGGATATCTCAGATCCCCACCGATTCGCTCGGCATCGCCGACGATAGTCCAGTTGCCGTAACGGTGCCCTACCTGGATTTTTGATGCAGATTTCTTCTCCATAACCATTAACTCCAACGCTACATTGAACGGATGGAGACCCCCCCACGGAGTTCCAGTCCATCTTTACACGCTGATTTCAGCGCGCTCGGATCAGATAAAAGGGTTATCCCTGTAGAGATCCCCCAAATGAAGATCATTAGCGACCGCCTGGATCACCAATGCGCCTTCATAGGTATTTAACGCCCTCGCAAAGCCCGGATCTTCCCGAAACGCATCAAGCCCCTGATCCGCCAACCGAAGGGCATAGGGCAGAACTGCTTCGGTCAACGCAAAGGTCGATGTTCTGGGATATGCGCCCGGCATATTGGTGACGCAATAATGCGTGACACCGTCTTGGACGAACACGGGGTGACTGTGACTCGTCGCTCGGGATGTCTCAATGCAACCACCTTGGTCGATACTGACATCCACCACCACAGATCCCTCGGCTAATAGTTTGACGTGTGATTGTTTCACTACGAAGTCAGCCTTCGCTCCGCGCCTGAGGACCGCCCCAATCAAAAGATCGGTATCGGGAATCTGACGGGTGATTTCCTCATCCGAGGATTCAAGGAAACTAAATCGAGAACCAAGCGCATCGCGTAAGTTCTCCCCTTTGCGGGCATCAAGTCCCAGCATTACAACCGAAGCCCCCAGACCCACTGCGGAGCGAGCGGCATGTTGTGCGACGACACCATCTCCAATCACAAGAACTTTGCCGTGGCTTCGACCGAGGACCTGACCCAACTGAACGCCCTTGCCACCATGGGATCCTCCCAGATAAAAGGCACCCACCAGAGCCGCCATATTGCCTGCAACAGCGCTCATGGGAGCCAGAATAGGCAGGCTTCCATCGCTGGCTTCCAGTGTCTCGTAGGCAATCCCTGTCGTCCCCGCATTAAGGAGCGCATCCGTTAAACGGGGATCGACACCGGACAGATGAAGAAAGGTAAAAAGGATCTGTTTTTTGAGCCAGGGATACTCGGAGGGCAAGGGTTCTTTGACCTTGATGAC
>JBEBBO010000117.1:0-21072 GCA_041158345.1 Pseudomonadota bacterium
TCGGTATGGCGGCTGGTCTCGAAGGCGATAGCGAAGGTCTTGGCGCTGTAGGCGCATACAAGAGCCTCGGCACCCACACCAAGCTGGGTGGCGTCTTCACCGTGTTCGCACTGCCGAACTAAGACGATAGTCGAAGGGGTTCCTCGGAACCCCGGATGACTCGATGAAAAGCCCCGGCTGCAATGCAGTCGGGGCTTTTCTTTTGGGGAACCCTGTCGAACGATGGGCGTCCTATAGAGTGATATGTTGCGATGATTGAGGTACTGAAATGACGCTACGTCTTAGCACAGGAATTCGAGGCGTGTTATTGCTGATCTCCTGTTTGTCGATGATCGGGAATGTGCAGGCTGAAAAGAGCTTCAAGGTCTGTGCAGATCCGAATAATCCGCCGCTCTCTCAAAAGGATGGGAGTGGTTATGGGAACAAGGTCGCGGAGCTCTTCGCCAAGGAGCTCGGGCAAAAGCTGGAGTACATGTGGTTTCCTCAGCGACTGGGTTTCATTCGCAATACTCTGAAGATGAAGCCTGAGGACTCACAGGAGTACCTGTGTGATGTCGTGATTGAGGTGCCGCAAGGGTTTGAGCTTGCGGCGACGACAAGGCCGTATTACCGCTCAACCTACACCCTAGTCTATGCCAAGGGTGGGCCTTTGGATGGCATCAAGTCAGCCGCCGAGATTGACAACCTGCCCGCTGATGTCAAAGCGAAGCTGAAGATTGCGATGTTCGATGGCGGTGCGCCGGGCACGACGTGGCTCTTAAAGCACGGCCTCATCGGTCAGGGCATTCCTTATCAGACCATGACGGGTGACATTACGCAGAATACGGCGCAAGTCCTTGCTCAGGATTTCAAGGACAAGAAAATTGATATGGTGATTATCTGGGGGCCGATCGCAGGGTATCTGGTCCAACAGCGACCGGGTGCCCTCATCGCTATCCCCATGCAAACGGAGCCCGGGCTCAAGTTTGATTTTGCAATGTCCATGGGTGTTCGAATTCCAGACAAGGATCGCAAGGAACTTCTTAACGGACTGATTGAGAAGAAGGCGCCAGAGATCGAAGCCATTCTCAAGAGTTTCGAGATCCCCTTGCTGCCAATCGAGGCTGAGGGTCAAGGAAAGAAGCCTGATTGAGTCCGTTGCGCACAAATGGAAAGGCCCGCAAATTTGCGGGCCTTTTTTTAGCTTTCCCTGCGCATGTGGGGGAAGAGGATGACATCACGAATCGAGGGGGAGTCGGTAAAGAACATGACCAAGCGGTCAATGCCGATCCCTTCGCCTGCTGTGGGTGCCATGCCATATTCCAGAGCGCGAATGTAATCTGCATCGTAATGCATCGCTTCCTCATCGCCGGCATCTTTGTTGTCCGCCTGCTTGCGAAAGCGCTCGGCCTGATCTTCCGCGTCGTTGAGTTCTGAAAATCCATTGGCCAACTCTCTTCCGCCGATGAAGAACTCAAAACGGTCGGTAATGAACGGATCTGCATCATTCCTTCGGGCCAGAGGGGAAACCTCCGCGGGATATGCCGTAATAAAGGTCGGTTCCATTAATCGATCTTCAACGGTCTTTTCAAAGATTTCAGTTTGAACCTTGCCCAGTCCGTCGCCGGCGTCTAGTTTGATATGCAGGCGGCTTGCGATGGCGCGGGCGCCTTCAAGCGAAGAAAGCTCTGCCGCGGTGATGTCGGGATTGAAGTGCAGGATGGATTCGAGAACCGTCATGCGTCTGAACGGCTGCCCTAAATCGTAGGTTTCTCCCTGATGGGTAATGCGTGTATCGCCGGTCAGATCGATGGCGATGGCTCGCATGAGCTCTTCGGTCAGGTCCATCAGGTCACGGTAGTCCGCATAGGCCTGATAGAACTCGATCATGGTGAATTCCGGATTGTGCCGGGTGGAGAGGCCTTCGTTGCGAAAGCTTCGATTGATTTCGAAAACACGCTCAAAACCACCAACAACCAGCCGCTTGAGGTAGAGCTCTGGCGCGATTCTGAGGTAAAGGTCCATGTCGAGCGCGTTATGGTGCGTCACAAAAGGTCGCGCCCTGGCCCCGCCTGGAATGACTTGCATCATGGGCGTCTCAACTTCAAGAAAGCCTCGGGCGGCAAGAAACTCACGGATATGGCGAACGATGGCGCTCCGCAACAGAAAAACCTTTCGCGAATCCTCGTTCATGATCAGATCGAGGTAGCGTTGTCGATAGCAGGTTTCCGCATCCTGAAGGCCGTGAAACTTCTCAGGGAGGGGGCGAAGCGATTTAGTCAAAAGGCGGGCTTGGTCGACCCGGACTGAAAGCTCTCCGGTTTTGGTCTTGAACAGTACGCCCTCGACACCAATAATGTCGCCGAGATCCCAGCCTTTAAATGCGTCGTAGACGCCTTCAGGCAAGGTGTCACGCTGGAGAAACACCTGCAGGCGGCCAGACATGTCTTGAAGGTGAGCAAATGAGGCTTTGCCCATGACGCGCTTGGTCATGAGCCGGCCGCCCAGGCTGACGCGGAGGGCTTGAACGTCGAGCACTTCGCCTTCGATGGCGCCGTACTGCTCCAGAAGATCCTGGGCTAGCGCGCTTCTTCGAAAATCATTCGGAAAGGCAATGCCACCCTGTTCGCGGATCGCCTTCAGCTTTTCGCGGCGCTGGAGCGTAAGTTTGTTTTCGTCGAGAAGATCATTCATGGCGCTTAGAGTCCGCTTTTGAGGCTGGCTTCGATAAAGAGGTCGAGATCGCCGTCAAGGACGGGACCTGGGTTGCTGGTTTCGACGTTGGTTCTGAGGTCCTTGATCCGCGATTGATCGAGTACATAAGAGCGAATTTGACTGCCCCAGCCAATGTCCGATTTGGAGTCCTCCAGCTTTTGCTTTTCGGTGTTGCGCTTCTGGATCTCAAGCTCATAGAGTTTGGCGCGCAGCTGCTTCATACACCAGTCACGGTTGGCATGCTGTGAGCGCTGGCTTTGGCACTGTACGACGACGCCAGAAGGGATATGCGTGATTCGGACTGCCGACTCAGTCCGATTGACGTGCTGTCCGCCAGCGCCACTGGCCCGATACACATCGGTCCGAAGGTCGGCAGGATTGATGTCAATGTCGATGTTGTCGTCCACCTCGGGTGAGACGAAAACAGAGGAAAAAGATGTGTGCCGGCGATTGCCGGAGTCAAAGGGAGACTTTCTCACGAGGCGGTGAACACCCGTCTCGGTGCGAAGCCAGCCGTACGCGTATTCACCCTCGAATCGAATGGTCGCGCTCTTGATTCCAGCAACATCGCCGGCAGATTCCTCAACCAGTTCGGTCTTAAATCCTTTGCGTTCACCCCAACGCAAATACATGCGCTCAAGCATCGCCGCCCAGTCCTGCGCTTCCGTGCCGCCGGAACCCGCCTGAATATCCAGAAACGCATGGTTGGGATCCATTTCACCGGAAAACATCCGGCGGAACTCGAGTTCTGCAACGACTTTTTCGAATCCGTCGAGATCGTCTGCCACCGAATCAACGCTGCCCTCGTCATCTTCTTCAACAGCCAGTTCCAGAAGCTCCTCGGCGTCTTGGATGCCATTGCGGATTTTGAGCAGGTTGTTAACTACGCCTTCAAGTTGGGTTCTTTCGCGGCCTAAGGCCTGGGCTCTTTCGGGGTCATCCCAGATTTTGGGGTCCTCGAGCTCCCGAAGAACCTCGGTCAGTCGTTCCTGTTTGTCTTCAAAGTCAAAGATACCCCCTAAGAGACTCTTCACGTCCCTTGAGATCCTTGATTTGGTTATAGAGGGGATTCAGTTCGCGCATCTGCGATTCCGGTGCAAAACAGTGCATTATACAGGGAAGCTTGCGTGCTTCCCGGGAGCGAAGTCAGTCGGGCAGACCGAGCCAGAGGCGACCTGCTTCGATGCGAACTGGAAAACTTTCAATGTCTTCGTAGGCCGGCGCGGTCAACGCTTGCCCGGTACGAAGGCAGAATCGGGCGCCATGGCGTGGGCAGATGATCTCAGTCCCTTCAATGCAGCCATCGCTGATCGGGCTTCGGTCGTGGCTGCACATATCTTCGATCGCAAAGATCTCATCGGCGACGAGATAAATGGCGATCGTCTGGCCGTTTTGGTCTATCTGCAAAGGCTCGCCGGGAACAAGGCTTCCCTCAGGGGCAATATCAATCCAGCGCGTCATGACTCGACTCCTATTCGGTCGAGACGGTTGTGTGATCGTCCTTGAGTGCCGCCTGGAGCGAGTGCCAAGCGAGCGTCGCGCATTTGACGCGGGCCGGATAAGCCCTCACGCCGGCGAGGACGGCAAGTTTTCCGATCTCGTCAAGATTGACCTCATCGCCATTCTTTCCGGTCGTGATCCGATGAAAGAGGTCAAAAAGATGTTCGGCTTCGGCTTCTGTCTGCCCCCGCACAATTTCCGTCATCAAGGATGCTGAGGCGGTTGAAATGGCACAGCCCGAGCCTTGAAAGCTCACATCTTCAATGACGCCCTCCTTCAATTTCACATAGAGGGTAATACGGTCACCGCATAGCGGGTTGAAGCCGTCGATGGTCCGGGTCGCATCCTCCATGACGCGAAAATTTCTGGGGTTTCGATTGTGGTCGAAAACCACTTCCTGATAAAGGTCTCTGATTTGATCCAGCATGATGGTCGCGATGAGTGCAGGACAATTACCCGAAAAGTCGGATGACTTCCCGAAGTCCCCCCATAAGGGTATTTACGTCTTCTTCGGTATTGTACAGGGCGAAGGAGGCTCTGGCGGTCGCGGGGACCTGATAGAAATCCATTACAGGCATCGCGCAGTGATGCCCCGCCCGGATAGCAATTCCCAGTTGGTCGAGTAGTGTCCCGATATCATGGGGGTGAATTCGGTCAAGGGTGAACGACAGAATGGCGCCTTTCTTTGCAGCGGTTCCAATAATCCGGAGTCCCGGAATTTTCAACGCTTCTTCGGTGGCATAGGCCAAGAGGGCCTCTTCGTGAGCTGCAATGGCGTCAATGCCGAGGCTCTCGATGTAGTCGATTGCAGCACCAAGCCCCACGGCATCAGCAATGCTCGGTGTGCCTGCCTCAAATTTATAAGGGAGGTCATTGTAGGTGGAGCCTTCGAAGGTGACCTGGCGAATCATGTCGCCGCCCCCTTGATAGGGTGGCATGGCCTTGAGCAGGGCCTCCTTACCGTAAAGAACGCCAATTCCCGAGGGGCCATAGAGTTTATGGCCGGAAAAGGCATAAAAGTCACAGTCTAGAGCCATGACATCCACGGCCAGGTGGGGCGCTGCTTGTGCTCCGTCGAGTAGCACCGGAATGCCTCGGTCGTGTGCCTCACGAATGATGTCCTGAACCGGGTTGATGGTGCCCAATGCGTTGGACATATGACTCACGGAGACCAGACGTGTGCGTGGGCCTAGAAGCTGGATGAAGGCGTCCATGAGGAGTTCACCCTCATGGGACATTGGGGCCACACGAAGTTGGGCACCCGTAGACTCAGCAACCATTTGCCATGGCACGATATTGGAGTGGTGCTCCATGGCCGTGATGAGAATTTCATCTCCGGGTTGGAGTCTCGGTCTGGCAAAGCTTTGTGCCACAAGATTGATGGCTTCCGTTGCGCCGCGCACAAAGATAACTTCATGCGCATGTTGAGCACGAATGAACTGTCGGACTTTTTCCCGAGCATTTTCGAAAAGATCCGTGGCTCTCTGGCTCAGGGTATGCACGCCTCGATGGACATTGGCATAGTCCTTTCGATAGACCTCTGACAAGGTGTTAATGACCGAATCGGGTTTTTGAGTCGAGGCCGCATTATCGAGGTAGACCAGAGGATGGCCGTTGATGGACTGATCCAGGATTGGAAAATCCCGAATGGCTTTTTGAAGATCGTATCGAGGTTGGTTTACTCGGCTCATCCTTGTGCCCCTTTGGCCACAGCCTGCGTCAGTCTGACCCCCAGCTCCTCTTGGATGCGCTGCTTTAGCGCTTCTGGGCGGATGTGCTCTACGATTTCATTGGCAAAGCCATACGTCAAAAGTTGGCGAGCCTCATCTTCACCCACGCCGCGAGAGGCGAGGTAAAAAATGGCGCCAGGGTCTAGCTGGCCTACCGTAAGTCCATGGGAGCATTTGACGTCATCCGCTTGGATTTCAAGCTGCGGTTTGGCGTCAATTTCGGCCTCTGCTGAGAGCAGGAGATTACGGCATTGCATCTCGGCCTGCGTTTTCTGTGCGCCAGGCTCGACAATGATTCTGCCTTGAAAGACACCGCGGCCCCGTCCGCTGGCGATCCCGCGATAATCATCACGGCTACTCGCATGCGGGCCGGCATGACGGAGGCGGGTATGCGTATCGATCTGGGCACGATCCTGAGCCAAGAAGATCCCTTCAAGATCGCATTCACTGCCGCGTTCCAAACGGCTATGGATTTCAGTTCTGGCGACGAGGCCCCCTAGCGCAGCCTGTGTCTGACGAAACCGTGAGGTCGGTGCCTGATCCACGTAAATGCCACCAAAGTGCCGTCCCTGATCCCCTTCGCTTTGATGCTTGTAATGGTCGAGAGAAGCATTCTCGGCAAGCTGGATCCGGGTCATTGAGAGCGCGAGATAGGGGGTTTGGTTCTTCCCAACATGGCTTTCGATGAGGGTGGCCTCGGCATTCTTTTCAAGTTGGATGAAATGACGAAGCACGGAAAGCTGATCTTGTCGTTCGCTCAGATGGAGAATCTGAATGGGTTGCGTCACGCGCGTCCCCGCGGCAATCCGAATCCATACGCCCTCGCCTGCCAGGGCCGCAATGAATTGGGAGAGGCTGTGTTGAGAGGCGGATTCGGGGAGATCCAGCAAGGTTTGAATCGCCTCGGGCCGCTTTTGAAAGGCATCTTTCAGATCGAGGATCTCCACGCCTTCAGGGAGTGGATCCTTGTCCGATGGGATCCTTTGTCCATCCTTGAAGACTAGGGTGAAGCATCCGGGGAGTTTCAGATCCTCATTGAAGTGGTCCTCGACCTTGGGCTCCAGAGGATTGAATTGGGCGCTGGAAAATGAGGACGCCGGCAAATATTGCCATTCTTCATCGCGTGTCGTTGGAAAGCCATGGGCGACGAAGGCAGCTAGGGACTGGCGTCGATGTTGATCGAGCCAGGGAATCTCTGCTCCCGGCAAACTGCCCTGAAGGGCTTGGAACGTGGAAAGTCTTTCCATGATGAAACCTCAAAGACCCGGTGCTGATTCAAGCCAGCCATAGCCTTTGGCTTCAAGCTCATGCGCCAGTTCCGGTCCGCCAGAGCGAACGATTTGCCCCTGGGCCAGGACGTGCACGAAATCGGGTTTGATGTAGTCCAGAAGTCGTTGGTAATGGGTCACCATCACAAATGATCGGTCCGGGGATCTCAATGCGTTGACGCCATCGGCCACCACCTTCAAGGCATCAATGTCGAGACCGGAATCTGTCTCGTCAAGGATGCAAAGCTTGGGCTCAAGTATGGCCATTTGAAGGATTTCGTTGCGTTTCTTTTCGCCACCGGAAAACCCCTCGTTGACTCCGCGATAGAGGAATTGTTCATCGAGGTTCAGTGAGCGGATACGCGCTTTGACGAGCTGGAGGAAATCCATGGCATCGACTTCAGACTCTCCGCGGTGGCGACGAATGGCATTCAGTGCGGCCTTTAGGAGATAGATATTGCTCACGCCCGGAATTTCGACGGGGTACTGAAAGGCCAGGAAAACGCCTTCCCTGGCCCTTTCTTCCGGCTTGAGCGAGAGGAGGTCCTTACCGTCAAACACGACGCTGCCACCGGTCACTTCATACCCTGGGCGACCGGCCAGAACATGGGAGAGGGTGCTTTTTCCCGACCCGTTCGGCCCCATAATGGCGTGGACTTCACCGGCTTTAATTTCGAGATTCAGCCCTTTCAGAATGGACTTTTCTTCAACGCGGGCTTCAAGATGTCGAATGCTTAACATGGCTTTCATTAACGTGTTGGGGAGGGGCGCGGATTAACCTACGCTGCCCTCAAGGCTAATTCCGAGTAGGGCCTGGGCTTCCACGGCAAATTCCATGGGGAGTTCTTTGAAGACTTCCTTGCAGAATCCGTTGACGATCATCGAGACAGCGTCTTCGGCTGAGAGTCCCCGTTGCTGACAGAAAAAGAGTTGGTCCTCGCTGATCTTTGCGGTTGTGGCTTCATGTTCAAGCCGCGCAGTGGGCTCGCGGACCTCGATCGCGGGGAAGGTATGAGCGCCGCAACGGTCTCCGATCAGAAGGGAGTCGCACTGCGTGTAGTTGCGTGCATTTTCGGCGCGCTTAAGAATCTTGACCTGACCACGGTAACTGTTTTGGGCGCGACCTGCAGAGATGCCTTTTGAGATGATCGTACTGCGCGTGTTGCGTCCAATATGGATCATCTTGGTCCCTGTATCCGCTTGCTGGCAGTTGTTGCTCACGGCAACGGAGTAAAACTCGCCAACCGAATCATCGCCGCGGAGAATGCAGCTGGGGTATTTCCAGGTGATGGCCGATCCCGTTTCTACCTGGGTCCAAGAGATCTTTGAGCGATGGCCACGACAGTCGCCGCGCTTGGTGACAAAGTTGTAGATGCCGCCGCGTCCTTCAGCATCGCCGGGGTACCAGTTCTGCACCGTCGAGTATTTGATTTCGGCACCATCAAGGGCAACCAGCTCCACAACCGCGGCGTGCAATTGATTCTCGTCACGCATGGGTGCTGTGCAGCCTTCAAGGTAGCTCACATGGCTGCCCTCATCCGCGATGATGAGTGTGCGCTCGAATTGACCGGTGTTCGCCGCATTGATGCGGAAATAGGTTGAAAGCTCCATGGGGCAGCGAACCCCCTTGGGGATGTAGACAAAGGAGCCATCGGAAAAGACCGCAGAATTCAGTGCAGCAAAAAAATTGTCGCTGGTTGGAACCACGGTGCCCAGATATTTTTGAACCAGATCAGCATGATGCTGGAGGGCTTCTGACATGGAGCAGAAAATAACGCCAGCGGCCGCTAACTTGTCCTTGAATGTGGTGGCGACAGAAACGCTATCGAAGACCGCATCGACGGCAACACCGGCCAATCTCTCCTGTTCATGCAGTGGAATCCCCAGTTTCTTGTAGGTTTCGATGAGCTTGGGATCGACCTCCTCGAGACTTTTGGGGGACTCTTTCACTTTCGGTGCGGAGTAATAACTGATCGCCTGGTAATCAACCGGGGTGTAGTCCAGATAGGCCCAGTGGGGTTCTTTGAGTGTTAACCATTGGGCATAGGCTTTCAGGCGCCATTCCAGCATGAAGGCGGGTTCATTCTTGCGCTTCGATATCGCGCGAATGACCTCTTCATTCAATCCGGGGGGAAGTGTATCGGCCTCAAGGTCGGTGACGAAACCTGGGGCGTACTCTTTCTGGATGATGGATTCGAGATGTTCGTTTGTCGCGGCCATGGGTTACTCCTGGATGCGGCGGCTGTGCAGGGATAATTTTGCCAGTGGCAGTCGAAACTCCTCTGGGGCACGGGTCATGGGTTGGGCCATGTCAGCAAGTGTGACGGCTTCGAGCGCCGTCTGGATCGCCCGGTTTAAAACGGACCAGTTGCCCCGGACATGGCAGGAGCGTTGCTGGTCGCAGTGGTTGTGATCGAGCCCGCATTCTGTGAGGGCGATGGGCCCTTCGAGCGCGGCAATGATGCTGGCGATAGGGGTCATCTCAGGCGCCTTGGCCAGATGGTAGCCGCCATGTGCGCCGCGTGTAGAGGCCAAGACACCCGAGCGGACAAGCGCTTTGAGTATTTTGCTGACTGTTGTTCCAGCGATACCGGCTTCTTCAGCCAGTTCGTTGGCGGCAAAGGTTTTGCCGGGCTGCTTGGCCATGTAGCCCAAGACAATGATGGCGTAGTCGCTGAGTTTGCTAATACGAAGCATAGTCGAATCCCTGATATTGGGGACCATTTTAGTCCTCTTTAAAACCCGAGTAAAGTACTAGGGATATGGTTTGGATGCTTCGGTTCCAGCAAAGCTATACTCATGCCTTGATTTCTTTCTTATTTCTGGCGTGCCATGACGAGAATTTGCTTTTTGCTGATCGTGTCTTTTCTGTGCCCGGTCTCCTTGGCGATGGCGGAATCAGGCGTGGGTGCCGAGATTGAGGCCTTGATTCAGTCCGGTCAGCTGAGCGCGCTCCATTGGAGTCGCTTTTCGGATGTTTCAAAGGGCTTGGCCCGGCTCTATGGCGAGACCCCTTTGAAGGCCCTTTGGAGTAAGGATCAGCAGCCCACGCCCCAGGCGCTCACCATGGTCGCGGCATTCAAGGAAGCGGATGCCGCTGGATTGATTCCCGAAGATTACGATGCGGCCTTGTTGCAGCGCTGGAGTCAGGAAGCGAAGGCGGGATTTAAGGACGTCTCTGCCGAGGCGGCTTACGATGTCGCCCTCAGCGTTGCCGCCCTTCGCTTCGCTTCGAATCTTCATGTCGGTCGGATTAATCCGCGGAGCGTTGGGTTCGATCTTGATGTGGTGTCGCGCCGGCAGGAGGTTCCGGCGCGGGTTCTGGAAATGACCCGGAGTCCCTCGCCCAGAGCGTTGTTGGCGGACTTGGAGCCGCGATTTCCGATCTATCAACCGCTGAAGGCGGCCTTGGTTCGGTACCGTAAGTTGGCTGTTGAGCTTCCAAAGCCCAAGTTTAGTTTTCCAGTCAAATTCACGCCGGGAATGAGTCACCCGGACGTTCCCGCCCTTCGGGAATTACTGGTTGCGCTTGGGGATTTGCCCGGGGATGTGCCTGGGCAGGACGCTGCGGCAGGGCTCTACGATCCGGTCCTTGAGCAGGCGGTAAAGGCATTTCAGGTGCGGCATGGGTTAACGCCGGATGGTGTTATTGGTAAGGGCACGTTGGCTCGGCTCTCAACCCCGGCCGCAGACCGACTCAAGCAGATCGAGCTCGGGCTGGAGCGATTGCGCTGGTTGCCCGAGGGCGTGCGGGGGCACTATCTCATCGTCAATATTCCTGCGTTCCAGCTCTATGGTGCGCGTGCCGGAGAGGGGATCGGGCATCACGAGTTACAGATGAACGTCGTGGTGGGGCAGGCGATTGATGGGCGCCAAACCCCGGTCTTTCACTCGGATATGACCATGGTGACTTTCCGGCCCTTCTGGAATGTTCCCGAGGCGATTGCAGCCAAGGAGGTGGTCCCGGCGATTCGTCGGCATCCCGGTTATCTTCAGAAAAATGATCTGGAGATCGTTTCAGGATTTGCGCCGTCTTCGCAACCGCTGGCCGTAGACGACGCGACGCTTGATCGGGTGGCATCAGGTGGGTTGAAGATCCGGCAACGACCCGGGCCAGAAAACGCCTTGGGTCTTTTTAAGTTTTCCTTTCCGAATACCAATAACGTCTACCTTCACAGTACGCCAAGCAAAAGCTTATTTAGCCGCGATCGAAGGGACTTCAGTCACGGCTGTATTCGGGTGCAGGATCCTCAGCGATTGGCGGAGTGGGTGCTTGAGGAAAATGGCGATTGGCCAGCGGAGCGGATTGCTGAATTTGCCAACGGCGATGTCACCAAGACGATTACGCTCAAAAAGCCCATTCCCGTCTACATCCTCTACTCGACCGTGATGGTCGATCAGGAGGGTAGGATCAGCTTCTTTGATGACATTTATGGTCACGACAGAACCTTGCAGGTCCTTTTGTCGCGTGGGTTTCCCTACCCGAGTTGACGAGGCGAAGGTTTCAGGGGTAGGTCAGTCTTCAATGACATCAAAGACGAGAACAACGGACTTTCCGGTTTGGGTGTTCGTCGCGCGAAAGCTGGCTGCGCCCCCCTCAACGCTCTCGCATTCAATTTCCACCGGAGGATTGTCGTAGTCGCGAGGACGAATCTCGAGTTGGTCCATCAGGCTTTGATTTTCTTCAGCCGACAACTCCATGTTGCCGTCATCGTCGATGCGCATATTAGGGTTCCGAATTGGCTCGTGGGTTTTGGTTTACCAGGTCCGGATCATGCCGGTGTCAAGGTGAACGAAGTTGGATCGGGGGTAGTAGCCGACGCCGCCCATGGCCATCGCAAGTCCTGCGGCACGAATTTGGCGAATGCTGACATCCTCCATCCGGATATCTACCGCTTTCCCCTCGATGTGCATGCTGTGTTCGGCGACGCCCCGGTGGTAGCTTCGAAGCCAGCTATTGGTCTCGGGTGAGCGATAGCCTGACAGAATCTTGAAGGTGCCGGTTGAGCCTGTAATTGCAGACAAGGCAAAGAAGATGTCGATCAGCGCTGGGTCCATCTCCCTGACTTCGTCCGCATGGTGATCCCGCATCAGGCTGCTAAAGCGCAGTCGGGTCTCCCGGTCGTATTCATGTTCCGGGCAGCAACGAAGAGTCAGCTCTTCATCCGTATTCACGTTGTGGAAACGGAGCGTTCTCTCGGTAGAGAGGATGTTCGCAACAGATGCCTTGGCGGGGAGAAGCAGTGCGCCAGCGGCGGCGGCAGTGGACCTGACCAGAAAGCTTCGGCGGGTCAGCGTTGGTGAGTGGCGGGGGGTATTGAGGCAAGACGGATTCTTGGCGTGATAACTCATAGGCAATACTAAAGTCGGCCGAAGCCGGCAGGTTTACGCATGAGCATCGAGGAATTCTCCGCTTTCAAGGCCTCCAGGCCAACGGGGAATTTCTAGATGCAAGGGCGGGGTCCTCTCGGGTCCCCATGAACGATGGTTCTACTGTAACGACCCTCGCCTTGGGGTTCAAGTCGAAAAGGGCATGTTTTTATAAGCATTAGTTATGCCAATAAAAACGGCTTTACCCCGGAGCGGTCAGTTACGTTCCGGGTTTTCTTAATGACGACAATGCGTTTCCCAAGATTAAACAATCAGAGCGAAGAAAGCACGACTTCGCCGAAGCCAGTTGCTTTTGGGTGCCGATCAGAGGCGGGCATGGACGGATCTCTGATTAATTGGCACGTCCTCAATCCGGCCGTGGCTGCGGCGTCCAGTTCGCCTTCAATGTCTGAAAGAAAGAGGATCCGCTCGGGGGAAACGCCAATTTTTTGGGCGATCGCGGCATAGGCCGACGCTTCCTGCTTCGGGCCCGTCGTTGTATCGAAATAGCCCTTGAACCACGGCGTCAAATCACCAAATTCGGTGTGGCTGAAAAGAAGTTTTTGCGCTTTGATCGATCCGGATGAGAAAACGTAGAGCGGAATCCCGAGGTTTCGCCAATGGTTAAGGCCCTCATGGGCATCCGGATACAGGTGACCATGGAAATCCCCCTGCGCGTAACCGGACTCCCAGATCAATCCCTGTATTGCTTTCAGCGGCGTGGCTTTGCGGTCTTCATCGATCCATTGGCAGAGGAGTTGGATGCAATCATCCAGGTTCTGTGCATTTCCCGTTAGGGCGTCGATATCAGAAAGGGCCTTTTGAACCTCGGGAGCATGCTGATGCTGTCTCACAAATCCCGCAATGCGTTCACGGGCATAGGGAAAGAGAACATCCTTAACAAAGGAGATGGAGGAGGTTGTGCCCTCAATGTCGGTCACGATGGCTTCAATCATGAAGTCGTCTCAACAAACTGGTCAAGGGTTGGAAAGCCCGCCGCGATGGGATCCCCAGTGAATTGGGCCACCCAACCTTCAGGATTGGTGAACAGGCGAATGCAGGTGAAGGAAGGGGTCTCGCCCATGTCGAACCAGTGCTTAACGCCGTCCGGCACGCTGATCAAATCGCCGCGCTCGCAAAGAACGGCATAGACCTTATCGTTGGGATGCAGAAAAAAAAGGCCTTTGCCTTCAACGAAAAAGCGCACTTCGAATTCAGAGTGCGTGTGCTCATTTAAAAACTTCTGACGCAGGGTGGACCGGTCTGGGTGATCCGGTTTTAAACGAATCACGTCGGATGACTGGAAGCCGTGCTCAAGAACGAGTCGGTCAACCGATGGTTTATAGGCATTAAGAATGCTCTCCTGATCGGCATCCGACGGCAGGGTAGCCTCGGCTTCCCAGCGTTCGAACTGGACCCCAATTTCTCGGAGGCGTTGGCTGATTGTGTCCAGATCACGAAAAATCTGAAATTGCTCCGGTTGATTTTCCGGGTGAATGGTCAATACGCTCACGATTTGATGGCTCCATAGAGTCGTGCCTCGATATCAAACAGAAATTCGAGGGCTTCAAGGTGCCGAAGAGCCGTTTCAATGCTCTCGCCCCAAGTATAAAAGCCATGGCTTTCAATAATGTAGCCATGAATATCCCCATATAGATCGATCCACTGGTCTACAGTTTGAGAGAGTCTGGCAATGTCTTGATCATTCGGAAAGATCGGGATCGTAATCTCGGTCTCGTGTGTGGTGATGCCAGGGAACGCCTTTAGCAACTCATAGTTTTTGAGCACCACGGCGTCACGCTGCAAGCGCGATAGCAAGGTAGATCCGGGGGAATGTGGGTGGAGTACCGCATTAATATGAGGGTAGCGTTGGTAGATGGCCGTATGCAGGAGGGTTTCTGCAGAGGCGCGTCGACCATCAAGGGAGCGGCCCTCGGCGTCAATCGGCATGATGTCTTTAATCGTGAGCCGCCCTTTATGGCGCCCTGAAACGGTGATAGCGATCCGGCCGTCAGGCAGTCGCGCTGAAAAGTTGCCGCTGGTCGCTGGAACCCAGCCGCGCTGGTCTATAAAGCGTCCTGCATCCACCAGTTGTTGCGCAGCGAGATTAAAGGGGTCAGTCATAAGTTGTGATCAGCGGCGAATGGCCTTCAATGGAGCGTTTTCGAGGGTTTTTGCGGTTAGCGGTCGAATTTACCAGATTGATAGTCCGAGATGGCTGTATGGATTTCCTCCGGACTATTCATGACGAATGGACCATAGGATGCAATAGGCTCTCTGAGCGGTGTTCCTGCAATCAGGAGGAATCGGCTGTCTGAAAGGGCTTCAATTTCAACCCATTCCTCATCATCGCTCAGTACGCCTAGATGGCGGTGGGGCAAGAGGCTATCGCCAACGCGAAGATCCCCAAGGGTAATAAAGAGGGCTGCGCGCTGACGCTTTTCAATCGGAAGGGTCAGCCGTTCGCCCTGGGGTAGGATGATATCGAGGACCACCGGCTCGGTTCGAGGGCGCTGGATGGGGCCCTTAATCTCCTGAAATTGGCCCATGATGACGCGGACCCGGATCCGATCCATTTGGATTTCGGGGATATCCCCTGTGCTCAGGTCTTGATAGCGGGGATCCGTCATCTTTTCCTCTGAGGGAAGATTGATCCAAAGCTGAAATCCCTCCAGTTGGCCTTGATCCTGCTCCGGCATTTCAGAGTGAATAATCCCCTTTCCGGCCAGCATCCACTGTGCTCCCCCGGTCTCGATCACGCCCTCGTGGCCACGATTGTCTCGGTGTCGCATGCGGCCCTGAAGCAAGATCGTCAGGGTTTCAAAGCCCCTGTGAGGATGCTCTGGAAAACCTCGGATGAAGTCGTTGGGGTCATCGGTTCTAAAGTAATCCAGCATTAGAAACGGATCCAGCCGCTGTTGGAGGGTTTGTCCGAAAATGCGAGTCAGACGAACGCCCGCCCCATCCTGGGTTTCTCGGCCCGGTAGCGATGTCTCGAGTTTTCGCATTTTAATGTCCGTCATTTATAACATTCAGACCATCAGAGATAGCGATCCAGCCAACCCCACGATTTGTCGCCGAGGAGGCTCACCAATCTTCGAACATCGGGTTGGAAAAATTGCACCAACTCTGTGTGAAGATCCTTATCAAGTTGAGGTTCCTGCCGCGTGGGGTGATAGTAGAGAGGCTTCAGCGCATCAATCATGAATTGAGGGAGATAGGAGCGGATCCTGTCTTTGACGCCAGACTGGGCCAGAAGACGATTGAGGTGTGGATTCCTCGCAGAAACGGATGCGTTTTGTTTTGGTGTTTGAAGATCAAAGCTCGAGGGGTCTATCCCTAGGAAGCTGGCTATTCTTTGGGTGAGGTGTCCGGTATCTCTCAGCTCAGATAGATCCATGACAAGAATTTGCTGGCTTGAGAAGTGATGGAAAAATCGGGACAGACCCTCGCCATAGCGGCTGGAGTCAAGGAGGCCATGTTCCGGTTTTTGGCCATTGTAAAGCGCGTCCTGCTCTTCCCGAATCGCAAGTGCAATCGGCTCAGGGATCCGTGCGTCCCTGATTTCCATCGCGTAGTGAGACAGAAGGCGTTGAATGGGATCCCTCACAACAACAATGATGCGTGCTTCGGGATGATGATGAGCAATTTCCTGAGCGGCTTCGGTGGATCGAAGATAAAAAGGACTGGCCTCACCTCTATAGCGGGTTTTTTCGTTAAGAGAGAAGCAGAGGTTGTACGTTTCCTCATCTTGTATGAGGCCGAGGTGGCGGGTTTTTCCTGTTTTGTGAAGCGTTTTAATTTCAGCATCACATAACGGTTGAATATGAGACAAAATTGGCCACAGGTCTGGGCAGTAGCGATTTGTCTCCTTGACCACGCTCATCGCAATTTGTGGATGGCGGGAGAGCAGGCTGTGGAGCGTTGTTGTTCCTGCCTTATGGGCGCCTGCAACTATGACCGTGCCAATTGATGATTTATTGAGGATGGGCTCTATGCCCTGGATAGAGTGCTTCATCCGTAATCTCGCGATAAACCTTAACGTTGAATTGGGAGTTGGTCAGTCTGTAAGAAGTGAGTGATAGATCGCGATGGTCTGTGCGGTTACCGCTTCAATACCGAAAAACTCCTCTGCCTTCTTCCTTGAAGCCTGACCCATGAGGGCTCTGCGTGCGGGGTCGGTCAAGAGAGATTTGATTGCATGCGTTAGCCCCTCGGTGTCACGGGGCCTCACAAGGAAACCGTTGATGCCATCTTCGACGACTTCTCTGCAACCGGGCATATCTGTAGTGATGATAGGACGTCCGGAGGCCGCGGCTTCCAGTAGAACTTTGGGAACGCCTTCCCCATAGTAAGACGGGAGGCAAAAAAGGGTTGAGGCGGACAGTATTTCTGCCATATCGGTGCGGTGCCCCCAGCACTCAACCGCACCCTCAGCGGACCAGACTTCCAGTTGTTCGTTTGGAATGGCGGCATGATTCTCCGCATCCGGAGCGCCAACGATGATAAAGCGCCCCTCGACGCCTTCTTTTCTGAGTGTTCTTGCGGCTTCGACAAACTCTTGGACGCCTTTGTCCCAGAGGAGGCGGGCCGCAAAAACAATTAGCGGCGGCGCGGATGGTTCGGGGCTTGGCGTAAAGCGGGAGAGATCGACGCCGGAGCCCCTAATGAGTTTGGCTTGGCCCGGAAGAATTGCCCCACTGGATTCCAGAAGGCGAAGATCATCGGGATTCTGAACAATCACGCGTCCTTGTCCCCGAAGCAACAAACGGAAGGCAAGCTTGACCACGTTTCTAAGGAAGCCTGCACGCTCCTTGACCGCGAACAGGTGCCCCAGACCAGCCAACGCGTTGACGACTCGATCGGTACCGGCGAGTTGTGCAGCAAGACTGCCGTAAAGCACGGGTTTCACGGCGACGTTATGCAGGATGTCAGGTTTTTCGCGTTTTAAGACGCGGAAGAGTGTCCAGAGTGTACGCCACTCGCGGAGGGGATTTTTGCCGCCACGGGATAGCTGGAGGGGGATGAGTCGGATCCCTTGCTGCGTGATCGTCTCCGCATGGGCATTGACTCGGGTGGCTACGGCAACGTCGAATCCAGCATCGCGCGCCGCAATAGCCAAAGGCAGACGGTGTGAACAGAAATACCAGTCTTCGGTCACAAAAAACAGCAGTTTAGGGCGGTGTTTTTCTGACTTCATGGCCTATCGCCGCGATTCTAGCCAAGACTGGAACATGAGAATGCTCCAAAGCACAGGGGCATGATTCCTTCGGCCGCTGAGGTGTTGTGTCCACAGATGCCGGACGCGTTTGGCATGAAAAAATCCCTCGGACTTCAAGCGATCGGACTGAATCATGGATTCGCTCCAATCCCGCAAGGGTTCTCTGAGCCAGCGATCGATCGGAACACCGAAACCCATTTTGGGTCGTTCAGTTAGCGTGTCAGGTACATATCGGGAAAGGACCTGCCGAAGGGCGTACTTGCCCTGACCGTTTCTTATTTTCATGGACAGTGGCAACTTCCACGCGAATTCAACGACCCGATGATCCAAAAAGGGGACACGCCCCTCAAGGCTCACACCCATGGCGGCCCTGTCCAACTTGGTCAAAATGTCATCGGGCAGGTAGGTCGTCGAGTCGAGGTACATGATTCGGTGTTCGATCTCGCGTAGGGCAGGCCAAAGTGACGCGTCCGTCAGGGTGTTGCGGACGGGTTGGCTTCCGATGACTAAGCGATTCTGGTCCTTGGTCTGTGCGATGAGATCGAAATAGATATCCTCGGGTCGGGTGGCGCCAAGGATGCGTGAAACTTTGTGGAGCTTGTCTCCCGGGCTTCGATACCTGAGGCCCTCCGGGAGGAGGAACCCCAAGGCTCTAAATGAACTGTCCCAGAGGTGAGGGGGAACGAGCGTCAGGATATTGGCAACCTGCCGCCGCAATCCTTTGGGTACGAACCGCATGCGGTTCCAAAGGCGCATGGTCCAGAAATGTCGATTGTAACCGCCGAAAAGCTCATCGCCGCCATCCCCGGTCAGAGCGACTTTAACGTTTTGATGGGCGAGTTGAGAGACCAAGTGGGTGGGGATCTGTGAGACATCGGCGAAAGGTTCGTCATAGAGTGTTGAAAGCTTGGGGATTACGGCGAGCGCCGCCTCAGGGCCCACGACCCATTCGTTATGTTGAGTTCCAAGATGTGAAGCAACGGCCTTGGCGAAGGGCGCCTCGTTGTACTCCTCCTCCTCAAAGCCGATGCTGAAGGTTTGAATAGGGGCGCTGGATTGGGCCTGCATCAGGGCGGTCACGAGACTTGAATCGATGCCGCCAGAGAGAAAGGCCCCCAGAGGAACATCCGCGACCATTTGGCTGGCCACAGTGTCCCTCAGTAGATCATCAAGAGCTTGGATGGCTTCCGATTCGGTGCCCATGAATGGCGCCATTTGCCCCCTGAGAGCGGCATCTGCAACGGACCAGTAACTCACTGGCCGAGCCTCGGGGCGGTGAATGCCTACGGCGATATACGTGCCCGGTGGCAGTTTATGGATCTGGTTGTAAATGCTTCCAGGGCCTGGGATATAGCCCAGCCTGAGGAGTTCGGAAAGCGCGCCGCGATCGATCTCTGTCCGGAAATCGGGATGAGCTTCTAGCGCTTTAAGCTCCGAACCAAACAGGAAACTGTCCCCTTGCCATCCGTAATAAAGCGGCTTTTCGCCCATACGATCTCGAGCGAGGTAAAGCAGGCGGTCATGCCGATCCCAAAGAGCAAAAGCAAACATGCCGCGACTACGAGTGAGGGCCTCGCCAACACCAAAAGCCTCAATTGCGGCTAGCAGGGTCTCGGTATCGGAATGACCTCGCCAACGCGAATCGGGCTGGGGGTCGGGCGTTGGGTTCTGATCTGCCAGTGGATGAACCGGCGCCAGTCCAAAGTTTTCGATCTCTTGGCGAAGGTCGAGATGATTGTAAATTTCACCATTGAAAGCCAGGACATAGCGTTGGCTTTGTGAAACCATCGGCTGATGTCCGGCTTTGGAAAGATCCAGAATAGAGAGCCGTCGGTGCGCTAATGCAATGCCTTGGTTCTCGTCGATCCAGACGCCATCATCGTCTGGTCCGCGATGCAGGATCTGCCGATTCATGGCATCAAGAATAGGGCGCACTTCGTCGCTGCTCAGTGCCGTCTTGCGATCAAGAAATCCAGTAAATCCACACATGGTTTGTGAGGTCGCTTTGATGTCAGGAGGGGGGTGGGGGCGCGTCAAAAAGGGCTTGATAGGCCTCGATCATTGCTGAAAGTGCGAGGGTGTTTACGATTTCTCTACGCGCTTTTTCTCCGCGAATAGCCAGGTCATCTTGCGGAAGTTCGGCCGCCTCTATGAGCCCTTCAGCGATGGATTGACGGTCCCTTGGATTGACGACCCAGCCTGTACCTGCGAGCGTTTTTTTACAGACGCCGACGTCCGTCGCGACACATGGAACGCCGCTCGCCATGGCTTCCGCGAGAACGCCAGGGGCTGATTCACTTTTTGAGGAGAGCGCCAGAAGGTCCATGGCGCGGTAGACCCTGGGCATGTCGCGACGATTACCGAGCAGTTTAACAACCTTATGGAGGCCATGTTTTTGAATGAGACTCTGGAGTTGGGGGTTTTTTTCATCCACACCAGGGCCACACAACAAGAGCCGGGCCGAAGGGCATCGGTCGACGGTATCCCTCACTGCGGCCAGAAGAATCGCATGGTCCTTCACAGGATGGTAGCGGGCAGCCATGCCAATGACGAAATCTTGATCGGTAAAACCCAGTTCCGACCTGATTTTCGCTCGATCCTCCGGGTCAGGCTTAAACCGCTCGCAGTCAAATCCGTTTGGAATGATCTGCGTGCGATCTCTGGGATAGCCGATGGCTTCGTGCTGAATCGCGCTGGGTTCGGAGGGGTAGATGACACGATCAGCACCGCCCGAAACAATCCCATTAAGCCGAATGATCTGGCGAGTCAATCGGCGTTCACTGGCCCAGTCACTGAGTGCATTATGGATGGAAAAGAGTAGGCGTGGGCGCCTGCGCATGAAGGGGGTTGCTAGCCATGAGAACAAGTTGCCGTGGTACATCCAGCCTTGAATGACGTCGGGGTTAAAGTGCCTTAATGTGCGTACGCCTTTGATGATCTCAGCTGGAAGGCTCGGTTTTGGCGCGAGGCGGAGAGAGAGGACTGGAATGTCTAGATCCCTTATGGCGGAGCCTAAATCCCCCTCACCACGTAGGCTGATCACAAGTGGGTCGAATCGATCCCTGTCGAGCCTGGAGAGCAGGGAAACAAGCACGAGTTCAGCTCCCCCAGTGGGAAGACCGCTCGTGATAAAAGCAATTCGTTTTTGTTGTTTCACGGTCTTATAGTCGCCCCTTTCTTTTTGACCGCCAGATGAATAATTGCTGTCTTGGGGCCAGAGGCAAAAGCAATGACGCGATCAGAATCAAGTTATTGATAAAGGGTCCTTGTTCCTTCATCGAGCTGAGGC
>JBEBBO010000118.1:0-4514 GCA_041158345.1 Pseudomonadota bacterium
CTCATGCTGACTGCCAGCTTTGTCGTGGTGCCTGTTCTTATTCGCGACCAACTGGGGATGCCGGCTTCGGAACACTGGTATCTCTATCTGCCGGTCTTCTTGTTGGCCATATTAACGATGGTGCCTTTCGTCATCCTTGCGGAAAAGAAGCGCAAGATGAAGCCCGTGTTTGTCTCGTTCGTTGCCTTGGTCGGTTTTTCACTCCTGGGATTCCTTTCTTTTGGAAGCAACTTCTGGGGTGTGTTTGCTCTGCTGTATCTCTTCTTTACGGGATTTAATTTGTTGGAGGCAACCCTGCCTTCGATGATTTCAAAGGTTGCCCCACCCGATCTCAAGGGAACGGCCATGGGCATCTACTCCACGGCGCAGTTTTTGGGCGCATTTGCAGGAGGAACTGGAGCAGGCTTCTTGGTGGGTCAATATGGGCACGACGCGGTTTTTCTTTACTGCGGTATCGTCGCTGTGTTGTGGTTTACCGTGGCTATTGGAATGAAGGCGCCCCGCCATTTGAGTAGCCGACTTGAAAATATTCGAGAGATCTCCAGCGATTCCATGACCGATTTGTCCAGGAAGCTAGCCAAGATTTCTGGTGTTGTCGAAGTGGTGGTGGTTCCTGAGGATGGCGTTGCATACCTTAAGGTCGATCGGGATCTTCTGGATGAACAGGGGCTGAACGACTGTCTTGCTGAATTGAAAGGGATAGGTATAGCGGCTGATTCGTTCTCGGGAGCGAGTTTGGGCTCATGAACTTTGGCTGCGGGACACTGATCGTTTTACTCTTGTTGGTAGTTGTTGCGGGAAAGCTCATTCCCCATGGGCGGAGTAATACGCCTGCGCCGAGTCAATCAACTCAAGGGATATCCCAAAGTCAGACGACGGGTGTCACTAACAGGGAAAGGCGTGCCAAGCCTTCTTCAAAGGTCGTTGATGAGCCACCCGAACTGACTTTTGAGTCGATGCTTTCGGAATTGAAAGTATGGATTGATGAAAAAGCCACGGAGGCTGAGCACCAGGTGATTGAGCGCGCTGCCTTGCCGTCGGGTCCCGCCGCTGAGGTGCTGGCAAAAGTTGAAGAGGAGGCCAAGACGCTGGTCAGTCGGCGAATTGCTGAAACAACGGTGCCAACCAACATGCCGCATCAACCTGCTGCGCCAGAAAAACCGGTCATCAAGCCTGCGCCCGGGCATACGAATCCGACTCATTCAGTACTTCCGCCCTCAGGGGGGGCAAAGCTCGCGGTGGAGGGTCGGGATACGGTCTTTAATAACCCATGGAATCATGCGGTGGAGCCGGTAGAACGTTACCTCAAGCAACACGTGCATGATGCCGCGTCAATTGAGGTTTTGGAGTGGGGCCAGGTAGAGATTGTGCGGGAGGGTTATCAGGTCCGCTGTGTCTACAAGTCAAAAAATGTGCTTGGGAAGCTGACGACTCAAAGTCGTCTTTTCATTCTCGACCATGCGGCCAAGGTGATTGATATTCGCGATTGAAGACCGCCTTTTATTCTTCCTGTTCCAGGAAAGGAGCTAAGCCGCCGTCTTGGTCAAGTGCAACCAGGTCATCATAGCCGCCGATGTGAGTCGTTCCCGCAAAGATTTGGGGAACCGTTCGGCGTCCGGTAATTCGCATCATTTCTTCTCGCGCCTCAGGATCCTGGTCTATCCGGATTTTCTCGATCTCAATGACCCCTTTCGATTTGAGATACCGCTCGGCCAGATGGCAGTAGGGACAGATCCCGGTCAGATACATTTTAAATTTTGCCATTCAGAGGCCTCGGTCTGAAAAACTTGTGAAAAGGCGCAGGGATCGTAGAATGCCCCCACCTGTATCGAGGATGATAGCGTCCCAAACGGCCCTGTAACCAGTCCTTCGTGAGGTACTGTGAAGGCTAGGTCAAGATGAGCCTAGGAGGCTTCTGTGAAGAGCAAACTACATTCGATCTTTGAGTATTTTTTAATCGGGGCCTTGGGGTTGCTCCCGATTCTCCTGATTACCCAAATCGTCTTGGCGATTGAGAGCATCCTCAGGGAATCGCTGGTTGGGATCTACGGTCGCTTTGAAAGCATCCTTTTGCCTGGAATGCTTCTTCTGGGATCGATTGTCCTGGTAATTTATGTCGGCTATCTGATCAAGCAGGATAAGGCCCACATCCTCTATTTCCTTGAAAAAATCATCAATCGTATTCCGCTTCTGGGTGTCATCTACCGAGTCTCTCAAAAAGTTCTCCGGCTCTTTCATGATGGCCATGATAAGCAGATCACAGATTCCGTATTTATTGAGTATCCGAGGCAAGGGTTGTGGGTTCCCGCCTATGTGACTAACCGAACAGGCGCCATGCTCGTCGTCTATGTTCCCACCTCGCCCAATCCCACCTCGGGATTCACGCTGATTGTTCATGAATCCACGGTCAGGAAATCGCCGATGACCATTGAGGAGGTCTCTTCTTTCATTATCAGTCTTGGGGCAGACTTTCCCAAGTCAAAGGAAGTCTCAGACCTTTTGCTGAGAAGCGGCGGAATCAAAGCGGGCGAGACGATTCCCCTTCTGCCGGACTGAATACACTAATGGGTGGCTAGCCTTGCCTGAACAAGGGGCCGATAATCAACAATTTTGAATCAAAGAGATGTCAATGAAGAAGCTGATCGTGTTGCTCGTGGCCGCGCTGGCGTTTACCGCCTGTGCGAAGAAAGAAAAGACTGGCCTGAAGGACGTGTTGATTCAGCGATTCAGTGAGGATCAGGATCTTAAGGACTACAAGCTGGATCCCGCCGATGTCGCGGACTGTGTCATTGATGAAATTTCAAGCACGCTTCCAGGGTTTGCCGGCGACCCGCGTCGCGATGAGTATTTCAAGGCTTACGAAAAGTTCTTCGATGTGAAATCTGCCACGGATGCTGAAGCATCAATCAATGAATTCGAGAGACTCTTTGGATCTCGCCAAAAGGCGAGGGAAGCCGCTCTGGGAATCACAGATCACATCATGACCTGCATGGGCAAGGCAATTGAAAATGCTCCCACCGATGGTCATCGCGCACAACCGGCCGAAGCGCCTGAAGTGAAAGCCCCCCCGGCTGCTGCGACGCCCCCCAAAAAGTAGTGTAGCGCACCAAAAAAGAGCAAAACGCCCCTTTGAGGGGCGTTTTTTGTGGGTGTCAGTTTTTATTCCATTCTTATCTTATTGAATTTTATCGGATTTATTTGGGCTCGAAACTTGCTTCAATCTCCGAGCGCATGGTCCGTTGGCTGGTTTGATTTCTGAAACTGCGCTGACATGAAACAAGACCCCGGATCGGCGAGATTGGAAGCCCTGGAACAACTGAAATGAAGCCGAATCTGATGTACGAGCGAATGGAACGGATTGCCAACCTGATGCGATCAAGTGTCCGCAAATCAGGTCTTAACCGAGGGCTTCAGCCCGTGCAGATGGAAGCGCTGCATTATCTGAGTCGCTGTAATCAGTACAGCAACACGCCCATGGCGGTCGCTGAGTTTCTTGGCCTCACGAAAGGCACCGTGTCTCAAACCCTTGCAGTGCTGGAAGGGGATGGGTTGGTGACCAAGACAGCGGATGTCAGGGATCGAAGAGTTGTGCACTTGAAACTGACCCCAGAGGGGCTGGCCGCACTTTCTAGTGCAATTCCACCTGAGTCTTTGAGTTTGGCATTAGAAAACCTGAGTCGTGCTGAGCGGGAGGCTGTCGATGCTGCGCTCAACACCCTCTGGGAATCGCTACAAAAGGTCAATGGTGTGAAGACTTTTGGCGTCTGTGCGACCTGTCGCTACCACAAAGACTCCGGAAACGGTCAGGTCGCATGTGACCTAACTCAGGAAGCCCTGATGGCAGCTGAGCACGACAAAATCTGTCGAGAGCACTTGCCAAGAGTCCAGTAGCGCTGGTTGATTCGTGGATCAGACCAGAATGCGCTCGATGCCGCCATTGGCCGCTTTATCGATGTAGTTTTTCATCCACTGCTCGCCCAGAATATTCCGCGCCATCTCGACGACGATGTAATCTGCGTCCAGCTCCTGAATGTCATCCCGATATCGACTTAAACCTTGGAGGCATGAGGGGCAGGAAGTCAAAACCTTGATGGGGCCCTTGTCGGCCTCCCCGTCCAATTTATCCCGATTCTTTTCCAATTCTTCAAGCTTACGGAATCGGACTTGTGTGGAAATGTCAGGGCGTGCGATGGCGAGCGTTCCCGATTCACCACAGCAGCGGTCAGAGCGCATGATCGGCGCGCCGGAGTCCTGCCGCACTAATGCATTCACTGTTTTCATCGGATCCCTGACTTTCAGTGGGCTATGGCAGGGATCATGATAAAGATAACGAGTGCCCTTAATGCCTTCGATCGAAATGCCTTTTTCAAGAAGGTATTCATGGATGTCAATCAAGCGACAGCCCGGGAATATCTTTTCGAATTCATAGCCATAGAGTTGATCCAGGCAGGTGCCACAACTGACAACCACGGTTTTGATGTCGAGGTAGTTAAGTGTGTTGGCAACCCGATGGA
>JBEBBO010000119.1:0-28180 GCA_041158345.1 Pseudomonadota bacterium
CGGGTGATTCTTCGTACATGGCATGGAAAACGCCATCGACGACTATAACAACTGAAATACATAGAGAGTGAGGGAACAGATAATGAGCAACCTCCAAATTGCCAAAAGAGTACTTGCAGCTGCCGGCCTTCTTGCTGCTAGCTTGATGCCTATCACTGCATGGTCACATGGCGGTGCCAGCGTTGACACTGACCAGTGCCGCGTCCAGGTCGGATCCCAGTTGGTGCATTTCACGGCATACCAACCGCAATTGACGGGTACTACCGAATACTGCAACAACATTCCTGAGTTGGGTCAAAGCACCATCGTATTTGACTACGAAGGTAAGGCACTGCGCGAAATGACCGTTGAATTCGAAATTACCAAGGAGCCTGAAGGAACCCGGTTCTATTACGAGCCGCCGGCGACCCACTCCAAGGGAACTTTCAACACGACCCTGAACTTCACCGAAGCAGGCAAGTACCTGGTTCACGTGACGCTGGTTAACGAAAATCAAAAAGTGGACGCGCACATTCCGTTCACGGTGGGTCGTGGTGCCGCAGGCATCCCAACCAGCACCATTATCGTTGTGCTGACGCTTCTGGTTTCAGTTTTGTACATCCTTTACCTGTCTAATGCAGGATTTAAGTGTGCTGTAGACAAGTTCCTCAAAAAGTCTGCCTAACCGATACCTGCCGCCTCAGGGCGGCACCCAGAACGCCAGGTCACGGTTAGTCTGTGCCCTGGCGTTTTGTCAATCATGGAAACGTAATATGCCGAGACAACAACTCGCTCTTATCACCGCCCTGTTCCTCACTATCCCTGCGATGGACGCAAGTGCCGTTTTTACTGCACCCACCACCGCTAAAGTGGCTTCGGGACAGGCTGAACCCTTCTGCAACAGTGGTGCCCCTCCTGAATGGCGCAAGGCTCAGGAGGTTGAAGGTGTCTGGATGCAGGAGTCTCGTGTTTGTAACCCGGATAATCCGAACGATATTGCTGCGTTCGTGAAGGGAACGAACAATATTTCAATGCAAACCTTGATGGACACGTCGAACCTAGCGGCAGATGCCATCACGGCGACCAATGACCTTGACGGAGATGGTGACCCTGATCACTACATCATCAAGCTTGAAATCATGGAAGTAAACGGGCATTCACCCGACTTCCCCGGTGTCGTTCCCACGTTCGACATCGCACCGGGTATCCAGCCCAGTTTCTGGGTTTTTGTCCCGAAGAACCGCGACATGTCGACCCGAAGCTTTGCCAGTGGCGAGGCGAACCCACTTCTTCGCATGCCCTCCCCGCCCATCCGGGTTGAGCAGGGCGACGTTGTTTGGCTAGTGGTTGAAAATTCGCATTATTTCCCGCACTCGATCCACCTTCACGGTGTCGATCATCCCTTCATGGATCATGCGGGCGAAGGAAACGACGGCGTTGGCCAGACCAGTCAGATGGACATCATGCCAGGCCAGAGCAAGACCTATGTGATCAAGCCGCGCCAACCGGGCACCATGTACTACCACTGCCATGTCCAGCCGCATACCCATATCGCTATGGGTTTGGCCGGCATGTTCATCATCGAAGAGAACCGTCCGAATAACTGGCCACAGGTATTCAACGTTGGCGCAGGCCAGGTCCGCCATCCATCTGCTGCGGTATTGGAACAGTACAAGCAAGAGTACGACCTTCATTACCAGTCGGTCGATAAGGAACTGCATCAGATCCCGCAGTCGGCCAATGATGTCCGCCTGGTCGCAAAGAAGATGAATCAGGAATATGACATCACGGAATCAACGGATGATTATTACCTGCTCAATGGTCGGGCATTTCCCTATACCCTTCGGGAATCGCTGATCGTCATTAATCCGAATGAAAAGACCAAGATTCGAGTCCTGAATGGGCATCAGGATCCGATGGCACTGCATATCCATGGCCACAAGGCGACAGAGACGCATTACGATGGCGTCCAGCAAAATCCGGCTGCACAAGTCACTCGCGATGTTTATGCTCTGGCTCCGGCGCAACGCCTTGATTTAGCCCTGGACTCCACCAATGATGGTCTGCATAGCTTTGGCTCGGGGCTGTGGATGTTCCATGATCATACGGAGCGCGCCTTTACCACCAATGGTCAGGGTGAAGGCGGCAGTATCAGCCTCGTGGCTTACAAGGATTTCGTTGAAGAGAACGGTACCTTGAAAGTCTCCCACACCATGGATCTGAAGCCCTACTTCACCCGTGAGTTCTGGGAACGAAAGATTCCTGTATGGCAGGACTTCATGGATGACTGGGGCAGCTTGGGCGCGCCTGCCGGCACGATGGACACAAAGCCTGGCATTAATGCCGGTGCCACTGAAGCCGGCGCCCAATCGTCAGCGTCTGGACTGACGGGTGATAACTCAGGAGGCGGGTTATTGGGTGGTCTGGGATTGGGTATCGCACTCTACTTTGCCTACCAACATAGAGATCGCCTGATTCGTCAGGTCAAATCGCTGCTTCCCAAATCAAACGGATGAGGGTGCCCAAAATGAATAGAACGCTATTAATGATTCTGGCTGCGATCCTTTCCACAGCCGCATTGCCGACCCTTGCCGCAAAGGCGGAAGTCATCGTCGATCACACTGGAAAGTTAATGGATCACGGTGACGGCCATCTTATGAACATGGATGGCGCCATGATCATGGGACAAAACAAGGACAAGTTGCCCCCGGGATGTAGCAGCATCAGTGAAGAGCGCAGCATTGAGGTTCATGCCGGACACGAGTATGCGCGCCAGTTTCCAGGGACCATGTTTGGATTCTCCTCACATGAGTGGCGGGTAAAGCCTTGCGCGAAGCTGACGGTGACCTTGGTCAATGAAGATCGAATTCGCCATCAGTGGATGATGCATGGTCTTCCCAAATTCATGTACGACAAAGGAATGTTCCATTTGGAAGTCACCGGCCCTGGAAAAATCACAGGAACGCTGATCCTTCCGTCTGAGGACAAGACCTACATGGTGCACTGCGACATCGCGCAGCACATGGAAAAAGGCATGAAGGCCCAGTTGATCGTTGGAAATGGAAGTACGCCCTTCCCGAGTATCCCCGGTGTCACTGATCTCGCGATCCCGGATGATTATGGCCCCAAAGTAGCTGACTCGGTCAAATTGCCCACTCCGCCGCCGGCCACGGCCAGCGCGGCAAGCGCGCAGTCGTCAGGGTCCGGCAATGCCGTATTCCTTCTGGGCGTCATTATTGGCGCAGTCGGCACCCCGTTTGGATTGACCTACTATCGTAAGCGATTTGAGGGCATGACCCGGGATGAAATCATCCATTTTCTGCTCAACAGCTCAAAATCAACTTTTGATAAGGCTCTGGGTCTGATCATGACCCTGATCGCCAAATTCAGCCGCAAGTAAGCCCTCCTCAAGGTTGACTCATAATGGTGCATGCCCTGCACCATTATTTGTCATTCCTGCCCCCCCGTTCGCCTCCCCTAGATGGGGCATCCGCTCGGTTTTCGTGCAACTGATTGATTTTTAATCTTCGGCCCGTTTTTTGCTCTTTGACTGGAATTCCTGTCCAACGAGCAATAAACAATGGAAGCCATTACTAAAAGTCAGGACGTTCTTTTCATCCTCCTTGGTGCCATCATGGTTCTGGCCATGCACGCAGGATTTGCATTTCTTGAGGTTGGAACGGTCCGTCGAAAGAATCAAGTCAATGCCTTGGTCAAAATCCTGGCCGACTTTGCCGTTTCGACCATTGCCTATTTCTTCATCGGCTATTACATCGCCTACGGGGTTAACTTCTGCCAAGGTGCGGATCAACTCACGGTTGATAGTGGGTATGGGCTGGTCAAGTTTTTCTTCCTTTTGACCTTTGCAGCGGCGATTCCTGCGATTATTTCCGGCGGCATTGCAGAGCGCGCAAGATTCAATCCGCAACTCGCTGCAACGTTCCTCTTAGTCGGTTTCATTTACCCCTTCTTTGAAGGGATTGCCTGGAACAATCACTATGGCGTTCAGGCCTGGCTTGAGGCCCAGTTTGGTGCGCCCTTCCATGACTTTGCAGGGTCCGTTGTGGTGCATGCCATGGGCGGCTGGATTGCATTGGTGGCGGTTGTTTTAATGGGGCCCCGAAGTGGCCGGTACTCCAAGTCGGGAGGTATCGCTGCACATCCGCCTTCAAGCATCCCTTTTCTCGCGTTGGGGGCTTGGGTTCTCACGGTGGGGTGGTTTGGCTTCAATGTCATGTCAGCGCAGACCCTGAATGCCGTCAGCGGTCTGGTGGCCGTCAACTCGCTGATGGCCATGGTCGGTGGTACCCTTGCTGCCCTGCTGGCAGGGCGAAATGACCCCGGATTTGTTCACAATGGCCCGCTGGCTGGTCTGGTGGCCGTTTGCGCAGGATCCGATGTGATGCATCCCATTGGCGCCTTGTTTTTAGGGGCTATCGCTGGCTGGATGTTCGTTAATATGTTCACGCTGACCCAGAATCGCTGGAAGATTGATGACGTCCTGGGTGTGTGGCCCCTCCATGGCCTTTGCGGTGCGCTAGGTGGCATTGCTGCAGGTGTCCTGGGTTTACCCTCCCTAGGCGGGCTGGGAAAGGTCGCCTTTGGGTCTCAGTTGCTGGGGACGGGTCTTGCGATCGTGATTGCCCTGCTGGGTGGTCTCCTGACCTATGGGGTTCTCAAGTTACTGGTCGGTCTTCGCCTCGACCGTGAGGAAGAGTTCAACGGTGCTGACCTAACGGTCCATCAGATTGGCGCAACCTCGGATACCGATACCGGCTGGTAATGGATCGGGCGCCGGAAGCGGTTCCGGCGCCTCTGTGCCATTTTGGGTTGACTCAATGGAACCTCACCTGTGGAGTCCGATACAATCGGATCTGGTTTCCTCCATTTGAGTCCTCATGCGTATTCATCGCGATACAAACAAATCCCCTTCGCCTTTTTCTCTTGTCCAGTGGCTTGATCGTCACTTTCTGGAATTAGCCCGCGAGTTGAGGCTCAGCTATTTACCGCCTCTGATGGTTTACCTCGCGGCCGGTATTTCTGGATTGACGGGCATTGTCGGAACCTTCTTCGTTAAGGAATACCTGGGCCTTTCTGCGGAATTTCTGGCTGGATTGGCATTTTGGGCGATGTTGCCTTGGACCCTTAAACTTCCCATCGGCCACCTGGTCGACCTGATCTGGCGATTCAAGGGGCTTCTGGTCATCCTTGGGGCCAGCATGATTGCGGTGAGTCTGGGCATCATGATCGGACTACTGGCCGATCGAACGCTTATGGAAAGCTACCTTCCCGCAGGCACCTGGTATGTGATCAGTGTTCTCCTAGCCCCGGTCGGTTATGTGATTCAAGACGTCGTGGCGGACGCCATGACCGTTGAAGCGGTGCCGGGGACGGATTCTGATGGTCGCATGCTCTCCGATGCCCAGCAGCGACTGATGCATTCAACGATGCAAACCCTCGGACGTGTTTCAACCATTGCAGGCACGTTGATTGTTGCCGCGGTGAACGTCTACATGTTTGCTGGCGTAGAACATCTTCATGAGTTGGAGAAGATCGGTATTTACCTTCGTCTCTATCAGATGGCCTTGTGCATCCCCGTGATCTCCTGTCTTGGGGTCGTACTCGCAGTGACGCTTCGATATCACTATCGCCGAAAGCTTGTCCGCCTGGGCTACACACGACATGAAATTGAATCCTTGTTGCGCGAACCCTCGATCACCACAAAACCCAATTGGTGGATCCTGGGTGGTGGGCTGTTTTTTGCGCTGTCATCAATCGGCATTGGGATCTCAAACTTTACCTACGGGCAGGAATTGATCTTCCTGGTTTCATCCACCGTGATCATTGCCTTGATGATCCGAATTTCGAAAGAGATGCAAGCGGATGCCCGAAACGTCCTGGTTGGAACGGCGATCCTGATCTTCTTTTTTCGGGCTGTGCCCTCTCCTGGACCGGGTTCCAGTTGGTGGATGATTGATAGTCTGGGCTTTGATCAATCCTTCATGGCCCGCCTTTCGCTCATCGGCAGTGTGTTGAGTCTTGGAGGATTGTTCCTTTTCAGGCGGCAGATGGCTGAAAAGCCGGTCTCTTCCATTGTGGCTTTCCTGACGATTGTCGGGACCGTCCTCTCGATTCCGACGATTGCCATGTACTACGGCTTTCATCACTGGACGGCTTCGCTGACCAATGGCATCGTGGACGCGAGGTTCATTGCCATCATTGACACGGCCCTGGAGTCGCCCTTGGGTCAAATCGCGATGGTCCCGATGTTGGCGTGGATTGCCCACTCGGCACCCAGTCACCTCAAGGCCACTTTCTTTGCGGTCATGGCGTCCTTTACCAATCTTTCACTGGCACTAAGTCAGTTACTGACCAAGTACTTGAACAAGATCTACGTGGTAACCCGTGAAATTCGGGATCCGGTCAGTGGGCTTGAAACGATGCCTGCAAATTATCAGGATCTGGGAGCATTATTGATTGTCTCCACACTATTGGGTCTCCTTATTCCCTTTACGGCGATCTGGATCGTTCGTCGCTTCCGCCTGCCCAGCGTATGAGCACCCCCGGCGGACGGAATGCCATCGTGTACAATCTTGAAAGCCCGTCAAAGGATTCATCCCCATTCTCCTCCATGCTCTCGTTCCTTCGTCTTCTGCGGCAGCGTTATACGAAGGCCATCGAACAGGCGGGTGATCGCGATCCTGAAATCAAATCGTCTTATCCTGCGCTCCTGCAGAGCCTCTCGCTGGCTGAATCAGCCCTGCACCGTGAGTCCCTCGAACTGATTGGAATAGCAGAACCGTTCCACCTTGGCGTTTTTGGTCCGACGCAATCCGGGAAAAGCTCACTGATCAACTGGCTTACGGGGCAACCGCTGGCCGTTCCCAGCCCTTTGGCCGGCTTCACGGTTCACCCCCAGGGATTTTCAGGGCCGCGCTCCCCGGGCTGGCTGGATCGACTGGGGCAGTATTTCGAGGGCTCAAGGCGATTGCCTTCCTGTGCATTGGATCCTGCTGATCTCCATGCGTTTGGCTTTGATGTTGCAGAGGCCAGTCGCTTGCCGAGCTTTCTCGAGGGCGTGATTCTCTGGGATACCCCGGATTTTGATTCAGTGGCCTCGAATCGTTACCAGGATGCCGTGCTTCGAATCGCGGCGTTGGTGGATGTGGTGATCTTGATTGTCAGCAAAGACAAGTACGGGGATCTGACAGTTTGGGAGTTTCTTCGCCTGATTGAGCCCCTGGCTCAACCGACTTTACTGGTCATCAATAAAACCGACCCAGAATCCGAAGCGGCACTGCTTGAATCGATCCGCATGAAGTGGGCATCATTCAGAAGTGATCCGCTGCCTCAAATCGTCACAGTCCCCTATAGCCGTGATGCCGGGTTGCATGCCGTCCATGAGGTCATGCGCCCTATTCTTCAACCGCAGGTATCCCGGCTGATGGATCGTAGCCATCGTGATACGGGCGCTGCGCATCGATTGATCGAAACCCACTGGAATGCCTGGGTCCAACCAATTCTGGCCGAACACGCACTCAGCCAACAGTGGCGGGAGCGTCTGGATGCACTTTTGGCCGATTGTCTGGAGCGGTATCAACGAGATTACCTGAATCATCCCAATCACTATGAAACCTTTCAAAGAGCCCTCGCAGAGCTATTAACGTTACTGGAAGTGCCGGGCATTGGTACGGCGCTTCATGCTGCGCGTCGGGTGGTGACCTGGCCGATGCGACAACTCACCCGATTGGGACGGGCTGCCAGCGGCAGAGAAAGCAACGTCGATGGTGTCGAGCGCGCGGTTCTCCATCAATTGGCCCAGCATGCACTGATTCAGCTCTCCGAAGAATTACTCCTTGAACAGGGTCGTGACATCGCCGAGCAGCGCTGGCGTGGGGGCTTGAGTCAACTCTTGAGCAGTCGCCGGGCCTCACTCTTGGGGCGTTTCGACCAAGCGGCACAGGACTATGTGGTTCAGTTTCGACCCGAGATCGAATCGACAGCCCGAAGTCTTTACGCCCACCTTGAAGACCACCCCATGGTACTCAACAGTCTTCGTGCAACCCGCGTCACCACGGATGCCGCGGCGCTGGGGGTCGCGCTGCACACCGGGGGCATCGGCGTACAGGATTTTGTAATTGCCCCGGCCATCCTCTCCATGACATCCATCCTCGCGGAGAGCGCGCTGGGTCATTTCATGAATCGTGCCCAAGAACAGCTCAAACGCAAGCAATTGGAAGCGGTCAACGCCCTGTTACAGGAGGCGTTGTGCGACCCATTGGCGAACCTTCCTGAAGCCATTGATCCTGGTTTGCGCATCGGTATTTCCCCTGCGCAGCTGGAATCGGCCACGACGTTGAGGTAGACATGGGTCAAGGTTTGACACCGGTTGGAGCTGGAACCACTCTTCCGCTGGATGCCTTTCTAAAGTCTGCGGTAGCGAGGGAGTGGCTCTCACCTCAGGATCTGGCGACCTATGAGCAGATCGCCATACGGAGTCCCGGCAGTCTTTTCAACCCGGAAAGTCATCGGCCCTTAACGGCCGCATTTTTTGGTGGCACGGGCGTTGGTAAAAGTTCGCTACTCAATCAGCTGGCTGGCCAAGACATTGCGCGTACGGGAATTGAGCGACCGACGAGTCGCGAAGTGTCCATCTTTCTGCACGAGTCGGTTGAATTTCAGCAATTGCCTGACGATCTTCCCGTTTCGGACGTCCGCATGGCTCGCCACGCCAACGAACACATGCGTCAGATCCTGTGGATCGACATGCCTGACATTGACAGCGTGGATTCTGCCAATCGCGATATCGTCCTCCAGTGGCTACCCCATATTGATGTCGTGATTTATGTGGTCAGCCCGGAACGTTATCGGGATGACAAAGGTTGGCGACTGCTTCAGGAATACGGTGGCGATCACGCCTGGATCTTCATCCTGAATCAATGGGATCGAGGAGAAGCCATTCAATATGATGATTTCAAACGTCTTCTGACCGAAGCCGGGTTTTCTGATCCCATCGTCCTTAAAACCATCGCAAAGTCACGCACGGATTCACGGTCCGGACCTTCAGAACTGAATGAACTTGAGCGCATTCTTGGGGAGATTTCTTCACAGCATTTGATGGCGCAGCTTGAAGCGCATGCCGGTATCGCGCGTCTGGATGCTCTCCGTGATTTGTTATCGAATTTGGAGGCAGCTCTGGGGGCGAAATCGGATTTCAGATCCCTTACCCCTCGGTGGCGAGAAATTTGGGATGAGGCAGTTCACGATTTGATGGAAGGCCTGGAGTGGACCTTGATTGCGCTGGTCCGCATGATGTCGGGTCGCATGTCCGACAACGCCGTCGAACGCACCGCGCAAGACACCTCGCCCTCGCAGCCGAGCCCCATGCCGGTGATCTGGGATGAATGGGCCTCTGGACGAGCGCAGGACACATTAGCGCAGCTGATGGTCGCCACCGGCGAAAAGGGACTCCCGCTAAAGCCCCTGAGGCATGCATTAAGCCCGTTTGTTGAGTCAACGGGACGGCAAGTCGTTCAACGCGGTCAACTCCGGTTGCGACAGTCTCTGGCGCTGCCCGGGAATGCAGTCCAACGCTCCGCGATGCGCGTGGCGGGTCTTCTCAGTATCCTTTTACCCTCACTTGCTCTGGCCTGGGCCTCCTATCAGGTCGTCATGGGCTATTACGAGAGCGCAACCCAGCATCTCGATTATTTGGGTACCGATTTTGCGGTGCACACCGTGCTCTTGATCGGCTTGGCTTGGCTTGCGCCTTGGTTTGTCTATACCCGCCTTCGCCCTTCCGTCGAGGCGAGTGCCCTGAAAGGGCTTCGAACCGGTGTCAGGCAGGCGCTGGAATCTGCAGGGGAAGAGGTGATTGGGACATTGGAAAGCACCGCACAGGCTCACCAGCAGCTACTCGATTCCTTGGTAGCCATCAGGGCCGACCTCGATAAAGAGGCCGCGCAAGCCGATCAGGATTATGCGCCACTGGTGCGGCGCATGATTTCCAGGAACGGACCGCCCCCGACTTCGTCCGTTTAGTCGATCAAATCGAAATAGGTCTTGTCGACACCACATTCCGGACAATACCAGTCATCCGGAATATCCTCGTAACGGGTGCCAGGCGCCAATCCGGAATCCGGATCCCCGAGTTCTTCGTCATAAACCCAGCCGCAGGCGGTGCAGATATATTTCTTGTAATCACTCATTTGATTGGTCGCGTTTGAATGTGGTGGACAGGAGTTTGGGGCTGTTTACGCCCAGGAATCAAAGAAAAAAGAGATAGACCAGATAGAGAACGGCAATTGTCGTCAAGCTCATCCAATGCTCAATCGCGTGGATTTTTACCCACGATCTGAAATAGGACCAGGAGCGGAAGGTGTTGCGAATCTTTCTTCGAATGGTGACATAAAGCCAGGTGCTCAAGGCCAGAAAGGCGATCAAGCCGAGCCAAGCGGTATACATCTGTCCTTCATGCTCTTCGAGATGGAAGAGATGAATGAGCAATTCTTCAGTGACGAGTTCCAGATATTCAAGAAGGATATGAAGGACATGCAGCGTGATGCCAAGCACATCATCCCAGAACAAAATGATCAGAACTGCAACCGTCCAGATTAGGTATTTCTGTCTGGAGCGGGTCTTAGCATCTGGAACAGGAACACCTGGGTGGTCGTTTGTTGGTGCTTCGCTCATCGCGGTTGATCAATAGACCTTTGGGTTCGGGATAGTTTCAGTTCATCCGCCCGCAGGTCGGACAATCCGGGTTCCTTCGTAATCGCAAACGATTCCATTCCAGCCGCCAGGCATCAAAGATCAATAGGTGTCCGGTCAAAACTGAATCCGGCTGAACCAGATACTTGATCGCTTCCAGTGCCTGCATGCTGCCAATGACACCGGGCAAAGCAGCAACGACACCGTTACGGCTGCAGGTATCCATGGATTCGCCAACATCCTGGTAAAGGCAATTGTAGCAAGGACTATCCGGCCTCGCAGGGTCAAATACGGCGATCTGTCCTTCGAATCGGATCACCGCGCCGCTGACCAAGGCCGTTTGCGTTTTGACGCAGACTCGATTGATCATAAATCGGGTCGCGAGATTGTCTGTGCAGTCCAGAACCAAATCGACTCGCGTGACCCATTCTGTCAATTCAGCCTCGTCCAGTCGGCGATCAATCCACTCATAGTGAAGATCGGGATTCATGGCTTGTAGCCTTGAAGCGGCAGATTCCGTCTTGCTTCTGCCGATGTCTGGCGTCCCGTGCAGAATCTGTCGTTGAAGATTACTGAGGTCGACGGAATCGTCATCCGAGAAGATCAAATGACCAATGCCTGCACTCGCAAGATACATGGCTGCAGGGGAACCCAAGCCCCCAAGACCAATCACGAGAATTCGGCTGGAAAGTAATTTTTCTTGTCCTTCGATGTCGATTTCAGGGAGCAGCACATGGCGGCTGTAACGGAGTAATTGATGATCATCCATGGTGATTGTGGTCTCGGCCGAAAGGCAATGGGTGATAGGTCCCCACTAGGTCTCTAATGTAATATCATTGTCGAGTTAATTAAACGTCCTCACACCCAAGTAAAGCATGAAGCGGTTCCTGGTCATCGGTCTCCTGACATTCACTCTGCCGGTCTATGCCGATCCTTCGGAGACGGTTCAGGGCGCGACAATACCGCTGGATCAACCAGACCTCCCGGCACCCGTCGAAAGTGGCAAGCCGCTCGATCCAGACGTCACCATCATTCGTAAGGGTGATGAAATGATCGAGGAGCATCGTGAGAATGGTCAGGTTTACATGATCAAGGTGAATCCATCGATCGGACTCCCCTACTCCTGGGTGGATATGGATCGTGATGGAACATTGGATTCCATGCACAACGACAATACCCGCGGGATGAATATCAACCGCTGGACCCTCTTTAGCTGGTAAGCCTGGCGCTTCAGCGCTGCGCTTGCTTTCATCGGTCTATCCCATGTCATTTAGTATTCGTTTTGACCGGCTGGTCGGAGCCGGACTCATTCCTTTACTTCGCGGTGGCCTCACGGGCCTCGAAAAGGAAAGCCTCAGGCTCAACGGAGCGGGCCAGATCGCAACCACTTCGCACCCCAAGAGCCTCGGATCGGCACTCACGCATCCACAAATTACGACGGATTACTCCGAAGCACTCATTGAGCTGATTACGCCCGCGTTTGATGATGCGGGAAAAACGTTGGCGGCACTTTCAGACATTCATCGATTTGTGTTTAGCCAACTCGGGGATGAATTGTTACTGGCCAGTTCCATGCCCATTGGGATCAATGGTGACGAGAGCATACCGATTGCAGAATATGGCGCATCGAATATCGGCTTGATGAAGCATGTCTATCGGAGGGGTCTTTCCTGGCGATACGGTCGGACCATGCAGGCCATTGCGGGACTGCACTACAACTATTCGTTCCCTGAGGCCCTGTGGCCTGCCCTACGCGCGCTGGAATCGCCCGAAAGGTCACTGCAAGAGGGGATCGACGAGGCCTACTTTGGCGTCGTCAGAAATGTCCATCGCTACGGATGGATCCTGATTTACCTCTTCGGTAATTCGCCTGCCGTGGACGCACACTTTTTTACCGGGCGTGAATCCTTGTCAAATCGGTTCGAACCCCTGGACCCTGAGACCTACTGCTGGCCGAACGCGACCTCTTTGAGGATGAGCGACATCGGCTATAAGAATGACACCCAGATGAGTCTTGATGTGTCTTTCGAGAGTCTTGATCAGTATGTCGCGAGCCTTGAATCCGCCATTAACCGGCGTCATCCCCCCTACACCGCGATCGGCGTCAAGGTCGATGGTCAGTACCGGCAGTTGAACGACAACATCCTCCAGATTGAGAACGAGTACTACAGCCCCGTCCGACCCAAGCAAATAGCGAATTCAGGCGAGAAGCCGACCATGGCCCTTCGTAAGCGGGGTGTTCGCTATCTCGAACTTCGGGCCATGGATCTTCAAAGTTTCGAATCCGGAGGCATTAGCCTTGAGGCGCTGCGATTCCTGGAAATATTCACGCTATGGTGCCTGATCAAGGAGAGTCCACCGCTCACACAGGAGGCGAAATCGGCGGCCAGTCGCAATCATCTGGCAGTTGCCTGCTGTGGCCGCGGTAGTGACTTTAGCTTGGTTCGCGATGACCAGGAGGTACCACTGCGATCCTATGCCAATGAAATTCTCGGTGAAATGCTGGAAGTGGCCACGGCCTTGGATGATCTGGACGGTCATCGGGTGTATCGCGCTGCGATTGAGGCGCAATTACCCCGGGTCGCAGATGTGACCCTGACTCCATCAGCTCGAATCCTGAAGACGCTTCGAGATGAAAGGATCAGTTTCCGGGAATTCGCGCTGGACTTATCCCGCCGCCACGCCATTCACTGGCGTTCAAATCCGCTCAGTTCAGAACGACAAGCGGAGTTCAATGCCCTTGCCGAAACCTCATGGAAACGCCAGAGAGAAATTGAGGCCTCGGATCGCGTCGATTTCGAAACCTTCCTTTCGGCTTACTGGCAGCAGACCTGATTGGCGCATTGATCAGGCTGTATTTTGCCCAACAAAGAAGGGCCGGTCAGATTTCTCTGCCCGGCCCTTTTCTCTGACTGTTCAATGCGTGGGTTTAACGCCACGCACCAAGCAAGCTTGGTCTGAACAATTAGTGCTGGTAGGTGACCTTACCGTTCTGAGCACCGCTGTTGATCGCTTCGAGAGCTGATACAACGCCGGTCAGAGTTTCTGCACCCTTCTTAGTGTCGCCAGTGGCGCATTCTTCCTGAGCAACCTTGATGTTCTTGATTGCATCCTGAAGGGGCTTGCCAGCTGCATCACCGGTGATTTCCTTGTAGTGCTGCTTGGTGACCTTGATTTCAGAAACGCAGAGGTCCTTGTTTCCTGCCTGTGCAGCTGCAAGAGCGTCCTTTGCCTTGTTGACGGTGATCTGCATGTGCTCCTTAACGCCTTCTGCGTTTTCAGCAGCGAAAACGCTACCAGAGAATGCGAGTGCGATGAGGGTGGTGCTTACAGCGGTCTTGATCATTTTCATTTGTAGTTTTCTCTCCTCCGGGGTCCCCGTCGGTTCACCGGATACAGTAGTGGATATCCAAATTGGCGCTTGGGGTCCTACCCGTTGCGACAACCCGAGCCATACTAGTGGAGTTCTCACGGATTGTCATGCAATTTGTAAATACACCGTCACTCTTTGGAAATATTTTCATCAAAGACATCAAAAAGGCGCCAAGAGGCGCCTTTTTGGTGGGGCTATCCCCTTACTAAATGCCCGTAGGCTGCTGTTGGGTCAAATGAGCCAACCACATCCCTGAGAGTTTCTCCTGGACCGAGTTCTGGCGCAGCCGCGCCTGAAGATTCGGGAAATCGACGCGATCAAGATCCTGATCCTGGTTGTAGCAGGAGTATACGAAGTATTCCTTGCCCGTATCCGGTTCGACGTGCTTACACAGACATTGTGCGCAGACCCCCTTCATCATGCATTGCATCGGGGAGTTGATGGATCCAATGGCATGGTGATGGGCCTTGATATAAGGCTTGAGCTCATTGAACCGCGCCGCTTTGACGGCCGCCATCATGCGATCGGATCCGATGACGATCATGTGCTCGACATCATCGAGATGGATCGGCGTGGACCCCATCTCACCCTTGGCATACGCAATCATCGCTTGGACGATATTGCCGACAAAGCTCTTGTCCTGAGGGCGAAGCGCAGGGATCGGTTCCGCACCGGGACGATCATCGACCGCCCAGACCACGACATCGGAAGCCGCTTCAATGTCTTCGACTCTGAAGACGTCCTCACGGTTGCGATAGCCCGCAAAGTAAATGACCCGGCTCCCAGCAGCTCTGAGCGCTTTACCGATGGAGAACAGTACGGCGTTCCCCAGGCCACCCCCAAGGAGGGCAACCGTTTGGCCTGCGTGAATCTCAGTCGGGGCACCCGTGACACCCATGACGACGACGGGGTCACCAGGGCTCCATCGGGAGAGCAGTCTTGAGGACGATCCCATTTCAAGAGCAATCAGTGAGATCAGGCCCTTGTCCTTGTCGACCCAGGCACCAGTCAGTGCAAGACCTTCAGAGGCCAAGACCGTGCCTTCGACGACCGGCGCCAACGATTCAAAGTTCTGTACGCGGTAGAACTGGCCCGGCGCAAAGTATTTGGCTGCCAGGGGCGCCCTAACGATCACTTCAATGATCGTCGGTGTGACGCGATTGATCTCAACAATACGCGCTGACAATTGATCATCCAGGCGAGCCTGGAAGGCCTTCAGTGCGGACTCGCGCGCAGGCTGGTCACTGGGCTTCAGTCCTTCGAACTCTTGTTCATAAAGACGCGTGATATAGGGATATCCGTGCTTGGCACTGGCCATCGCCTTGACCACGTTGCCCGCATACACCGGATGGTTGTCCCCATAGAACGTGATGTAGCGTCCGTTGCGGGCATAGGAGGTAAACGGTGCGGGCTTGCCAATCTTGACCTGTGTCTCGTCCGCGGTTGCCACCAACTCAGGGAGATCACCGGTCCAGTTGGGCTCAAACCGTTGATAGAACTTTTTGTCCATGACGAAGCTATCGGGATGCTCCGATTCATAGATCGTGTTCGGGGATGTTCCGGCGGCGACAAACAGACTTTTGAGCGGGACGGTCAGTTCGGTATCGCGGACCCAGCGCCCCTCCTCCAGCTTGAGTTTTTCAAATTTAACCGCAGAAAGATGTCCATTTTGATCCTCGATGGCTTCGAGGGGGCTCATGCCCGGCGCCAAGCGAATACCTTCATCCAATGCCTCGGTGATTTCCTCGGCATTCTGACGATAGGCCGGCGAATCCTCGATACCCTTGCGGTAGAACATGGTGACGCCGCCCCAAGCTTCCAGCAGCGGGAGGAAATTGGGAACTTCTCCTGCAGCAACCGCACGCGCTCGCTCTGCAGCGATCTGACGGCCATGATCCAGAAACTCATCCAGAATGATGATTTCCTCAGCGTCATACATTTTTCTGACCTCCGCCTCGCCATGAATGGCGCAGAGGTTTTCATAACGATGCAGGACCTTCTCGACCTGAACGGGGTAATAGGCCAGCGCTTCGGTACAGGTATCAATGGCAGTCAGACCACCGCCGATCACGCCCGCGGGCAGTCGGACCTGCATATTGGCCAGGGAGGATTCCTTCGCGGCACCGGTGAGCTGGAGGCCCATCAGGAAATCAGACGCCTTACGGATGCCGCGTATGAGATTGTTTTTCAGATCAATCAACGTCGGCTTGCCGGCACCTGAAGCAATCGCAATGTGATCGAACCCAAGATCCCAAGCTTCGTTGATGGTGAGCGTGCCCCCAAATCGAACGCCGCCAAAGATCTTGAAATTCTGACGACGCAAAAGATTCAAGTAGATGACTTTCAGGAAGTTCTTGTCCCAACGGACCGTGATGCCGTATTCCGCAACGCCACCAAAGCCGAGCATGATGCGCTGGTCGAGATCCTCATAAAGGTCTTTGAAATTACGGATCGGCATGGGTGCCGTGGTGGCATCTCCCGTCAAATGCAATGGCAGCGGTTCGATCTTGAGGCCATCAATGCCGACAACACCAAATCCCTCGTTCGCAAGGTAATGCGAAAGGGTGTAACCGGCGGGTCCCATCCCTGCGACCAGAACATTGCGACCGTTGTAAGGCAGTGCATGCTGGCGACGCACGTTGAGCGGATTCCAACGCGTCAGAAGGCTATAGATTTCAAAACCCCACGGCATAAATAGGACATCGGTCAGGACGTTGGTTTCGATTTGCGGGATATTGACCGGCTCGGTCTTCTGGTAAATACAACCCTTCATGCAATCGTTGCAGATGCGGTGACCGGTTCCCGGACACAGGGGATTGTCTACCGTGATCAGTGCCAAGGCACCCAGGTTGTCTCCCTCCCTCTTGAGGGTATGCATTTCGGAAATCTTTTCTTCCAGCGGGCAGCCGGTAATGGTCACACCCAGCGGATTGACCTTGTAGGTCCCGTCTTTCTTATTTCGCATGCCTTTGGAACAACTATCTGTGTCCCGGTCATGGCAGTAAATGCAGTGATTCACTTCATAATGGACCCGACGACCGTCAAAACGGGGGTCGGTCAAACCAAATCCATCGCGGCGACGATGATGGCCTTCGGCAACCGTCCAGACGCCATAGCCATCCGCTTCCTTCTCGCCATGATGGACCAGATGATTGAAGTCGGTCTTGGCGGGAGTCTTGAAGCTGATCCACCCTTTGACCTTGGCCTTAAAGGCTTCATCGCGGGTCGCAGTAAACACCCAGCGGCTCAAGAGTTCATCCAGCGAGGCCGCAAGTTCGGCATCTGAGCCCTTCAGCCCATCCACACAGGCGTTTGAGGCTTGTGGGCAGCTCATCAAGCGGCCACGAAGCGCCGGAATGGCTGAAAGCTCAGCCTTCTCAACCGCATCACGAAGGGTAATGGCCAATTGCGCCACGGCAGCTTCGCGGTCAGAACGCAGGACTTCCTCATCAATCAGGGCCTTGATCACGATCTCAACGTCCTGATCAAGGCGCGCAAGTTCCCATTGCGCCGGATCCTGGCCTTTGAAACGACTGGCGGCTTTATCAACCACCCGATTCTTGAAGGCAAAGACCGTATCAAAATCGAAACGGATTCTCTCGGCCTGCGCCTTGCGTTCGGATTCAACCCCAAAGAGATGGGCGACAAAATCGCCAAGGACGGGAGCCAGTTCAACCAGCAACTCTGAAACCTCTTCGGGCTTCATGTCTTCGCCTTTTCCGTTGCGATAGGCGACATAGCGCTGATAGAGGGAGGCACAACGTTTTTGAAGCTCATGCTCGAATACCGAGGTCAATTCGGCAAGACGGGCAGGATCATAAAGATCGATATAGGAGAAGCCTGGAAGCTTCAGAGTCAGGGTTTCGGTCTTCGAAGTGGTCATCTACGCTTTGAATTCTGAAATAGGGAGACGGGAACCATCATGGGCCCCAGAGACTTTGAGGAATTGGACTCTAAATTTTAGGGCAAAAGAAGGCTCAAGTCGATTTCCGACGTGACGCCACCGTCGGGCCGTGTCAATCCGCGAAGGGCTTGGTATTCTTGTGCAAGTAGCTGACTTCGCGGTCATCACTTACCTTAACGATCGGAAACTCAACCAGACCATGCGCAACGGAACCCCCAAAACGATACGCCTTCGCGACTACAAAGCGCCTGATTTCATTGTGGAAACGGTTGAGCTCTTGTTCGATCTCAAGGAAGAGGGCGCTCGGGTCACCAGCACCCTTGCGCTTCGGCGAAATCCGAAAGGAGACCCTGCCGCCCCACTGCATCTGGATGGGGAAAACCTTACCTTGATCTCCATCAAGATGGGCGGAACCCCTCTCGATCCCAACGACTTCGTGGTCACCGAAGAGTCACTTCTGTTGCGTCATCCCCCCGATCGCCCTTTCCAGGTCGAGATCGTGACGGAAATCAATCCCCGGGAAAATACCGCACTCGAAGGGCTCTATCTTTCGGGGGGTATGTTCTGCACGCAATGTGAGGCTCAGGGCTTTCGTAAAATCACCTACTTTCCCGATCGGCCGGATGTCATGGCCGTCTACACAACCACGCTGGTCGCAGACAAGCACACTTATCCTGTCCTCCTTTCAAACGGCAATCTGGACGCTCGGGGTGATCTTCTGGATGGGCGACACTTCGCACGATGGGTCGATCCCTTTCCAAAACCCAGTTACTTGTTTGCCCTGGTTGCAGGCCAGTTGGCGTGCCTTGAAGATCAATACACCACATGGTCCGGCCGTCATGTGACCTTACAGGTTTTTGCTGAGCCGGAGGATATCGACAAATGCGGTCATGCTCTGGAATCCCTTAAGAACGCCATGCGGTGGGACGAAGAGCGGTTTGGTCGGGAATATGACCTCGATCTCTACATGATCGTTGCCGTGAGTCACTTCAACATGGGGGCCATGGAAAACAAAGGCCTGAATATCTTCAATACGAAATATGTTCTGGCCAGCCCGGAAACGGCGACCGACTCGGACTATGAGCACATTGAGGGTGTCATCGGTCACGAGTATTTTCACAACTGGACCGGGAACCGCATCACCTGCAGGGATTGGTTCCAGCTCAGTTTAAAGGAAGGGCTGACTGTATACCGGGATCAGGAGTTTTCTTCGGATCGACACTCACGTCCGGTCAAAAGAATCGATGAAGTCAACATGCTCCGTAATCGACAGTTCGTCGAGGATGCAGGCCCCCTGTCCCACCCGGTTCGACCCGACTCCTATATTGAGATCAATAACTTTTATACCTTGACCGTTTATGAGAAAGGGGCCGAAGTGGTCCGGATGCTCGAGACGCTCTTTGGTCGGGATGGGTTCCGCAAGGGGACCGATCTTTATTTCGAGCGACACGATGGCCAAGCGGTGACCTGTGATGACTTCATTCAATGCATGGAAGATGCCAATGGGGCTGATCTCAAGCAATTCAAGCTCTGGTACAGCCAGGCCGGAACACCCGTAGTCACCCTGGACGAAGCGTATGATCCGGCGACGAAAACGCTGACCCTGACGGTTCGTCAGTCCAATGCGCCGTCCCCGGGACAATCTGAGAAGCTGCCTCAGGTGATACCCTTGGCGGTGGGGCTCCTCGGGCCGGAGGGTCAAGATCTTCACCCAAGACTTGAAGGTGAGCCTGTGGCCCAGGGGTCAACGACCCGAGTTTTAACCGTCTGCCATCAGGAAGATCAATTTCGTTTCGTGGATGTGCCGCCCGGAACGATCCTGTCACCGCTTCGAGATTTTTCAGCGCCGGTTCGTTTGCATCAAAATCGTAAGCCTGAAGAACTCGCATTCCTGTTGGCTCACGATTCTGACGCCTTTAATCAGTGGGATTCAGGACAGCTTCTGGCCACACAGGCGATTCAACGCAGTTATGCGGGCGAAGATGCCTCGGGTTTGCTGGATTTAATGGTCAGTGCCTATGGTGCGATCGCGCAGCGTGGCGCGTCTGATCTTTCCTATCTCTCCCTTCTTCTGGCGCTTCCTGATTTCGACTATGTGGCAAGTTTCATCAAGGCGGTCGATCCGATTCGCCTGCATGAGGCCCGTGAAGGGGTCAAGAAATCCATCGCCATGCAACTTGCCACCGTGTGGTCAGCGCTTTATGAAAAACATCATGAAGCGCAAAACCGCCAGTTTGATGCGGCAGCGATCGGACGGCGACGACTTAAGAACCTTTGCTTGGATTATCTCGCCCTGCTGGACACGCCAGAATCTCATGGCCTGTGCATGACCCAGTTTGAACAGAGCCAGACGATGACCGACCGAATGGCAGCCCTCGGTGCGATCGTTAACTCCAATCACCCTCAAAAGCGTGATGCCTTGCATCGCTTTTATGAAACGTGGAAAACCGAAGATTTGGTGGTGTGCAAATGGTTTACTTTGCAGGCCACCTGCAGACAACCTGGGGTTCTGGAATCTGTGCAGTCCTTGATGAAAAATCCTGCATTTGATATCCGAACCCCGAATCATGTTCGCAGCCTCATAGGGGCATTTACGCAGTCCAACCCTGCAAATTTCCATACCGAAGACGGTGACGGCTATCGCTTCCTTGCCGATCAGGTGATCGCGCTGAATGGGATCAACCCACAAATTGCCTCCCGAATGCTGACGGCACTGACTGCGTGGCGGCGATTTGATCCGAGTCGTCAACTGCTGATGCAGGGGGCGCTTGAACGGGTAGCGAACACACCGGAACTTTCCAGTGACGTCTATGAGGTCGCCAGCAAGGCGCTGGCCAAGTAAGGACACCAGCGCGTGAGACTCGGGCCCTCGATATTTGTATTTCTGATGGGTGTCGCCGGCATCGGCTGTAACGGTCGCAACGACGAGGTGTCACGTCACGGGAAAGCAGCCGTAACGCGGGACTATGGCTATGTCATCGGTGACATTCTGCCGATGGATTACCAATTCAATCTCAAGGGGGATGAAATCGACATCAGCTCCCTTCCGCCAGTGGGTCCGTTGAATGAATGGCTTTCGATTCGCAGGGTCCATGTCGAGGATCATCCGCATCGGGATGGCATCGAGACGCGACTTCATATTGATTACCAAATCTTCAAAGGGATTAAAGAGCCTGAGCTTCTGACGGTCCCAGCCCTGTCGTTTCGTCTTCGCGCGCACCCTGAATCCACGCTCACGACGGATCCTTGGACGTTTACCCAGGTGCCTGTCATTCCGCCGGATATGACGAATGAGACCATTGAGCCACATGACGGCATCGGGGTCGGCCTCATCGACACACGGCCGGCCAGTCAGCGTCTCGCCTACTGGTGTCTCGGTCTTTTGCTGGTCGGATTGCTGATGGGGCTGCGTGGCTATCTTCAGCGGCGAAAATACAGGCCTTTCCACAGTGCGCAGTCGAAAATTCGTGCGGCCTTTCGGGAGGGGGCGGATCCGCAGACCATCATGGAGGGGATGCGAATGATGCATCGGGCACTTGACCAGACCTATGGCCAGACCCTTTTTCGAAGAGATATTCCTGATTTTTTGCGTGGCCACCCGAGCTATCAGGCCGCGGAAGCCTCTCTTGAGGCATTTTTTGTGCTCTCCGGCCGCCTCTTTTTTGTCACAGAACCCTATGTGCTTGAGGCGAGCGAGATCTCGCAACTCGTAAACTTTTTGGGACAATGCATCAGGGCCGAGCGAGGTCAGCTTTGAGCGTTGGCTTACTCAGTCCTTGGGTGCTTGCCCTGCTGCCACTGGCGCTGATCCCTTGGTATCGACGAGGTCAGGAACCGATCCGCTACTCTGCAATCGCCATGATCCCTGAGGATCCTCTTTCGGACTGGATGGATCGGGGGCTCAGATTTTTGGCGACTATGGCCGTGATTCTCCTCATCCTCGGCATGAGTGGCCCTTACCGACGGGAACAATCCATCGATCGGATAGGCACCGGTGCGCACATTGTTTTGCTGCTCGATCGGAGTAGCAGCATGAACGAAAATTTTACCGGCCGGTATCTGGGCGCCAAGTCCAGTGAATCCAAGAGCGCTATGGCCCGAAAACTTCTGTCTGAATTTGTGGATCGTCGCGTCCATGATCTTTTCGCCATGGTCGCCTTTGCTGCAGCGCCAATCTATGTCCTCCCGCTCACTGATGATCGAACGGCCGTTCAGGCCGCAATTGCCGCCGCGGGCGGACGCGGACATGGGGTCACCAATATTGCTCCAGGTCTTGCCATGGCGCTTGATTTTTTCGCGCACAGGCCGAAGGAAGGTTCCCGAATTATTCTTCTGGTCAGCGATGGTGCGGCACGCATCGATGAGGAAACGCGTGATCGGCTTCGGCAGACGTTTGAGGAAACCGGCACAACGCTCTATTGGATTTATCTGCGGAATCCGACCAGCGCACCGCTGACTGAAAAACCGAGCAATCCGAATGAGTCGACGACGCCAGAATATTTTTTGAACGCCTATTTCCAATCATTGGATGTGCCTTACAAGGCCTTTGAGGCCGAAAACCCCGATGCGATGGAAAAGGCCATCAAGGAAGTGGAGCGTTTGGAAAATCTTCCCCTGCCCTATCAGGAATTTCTTCCGAGACAGGATTTGAGCAATGGTTTTTTTGTCAGCGCCATCGTGCTGATGCTCGGACTCCTCGCCGCCCGTCTATTCGAGGTTCGTGAATGGACACCCTAATCAAGAAAATACTTCATCCTTGGGTGCTCCGGATCGCACTTTTGGTGGCACTGATCGGAACGGCGCATGCTGTGTACCAGATGATCCAGCTCAATGAAAGAAATGCCGAACTGGACCTTCCTGAACAGATTGTATTGTCCGATGCCTCAACGCCCGAACTCATCTTTGCACGTGCACATTGGCTTGAAGGTCATGATCCCCTAGAAGCCATTCGACTTTACGGAACGATTCTTCAGAAAAGCCCGCCGGAATTAATGGCTCGAATCCGTTACAACTTGGGATCTCTTTACCTCAAGGACGCGGCAAAAATCTGGAAGAAGCATGGTCTTTCTGAGTACATCCGAATCAATACGTTACTGAGTGCTGCAAAGGATAATCTTCGCGATGCACTGGCATTGGACCCGACCAACTGGCAGGCGAGATTCAATCTTGAGTATGCTGAACGCATCACTCCGCCGCCCAAGGAGCGGCCGAAAAATGATTTTCAAGGCAATAAGGGCAGTGTCTTTGCCACTTTGCCCACCATCCCTGGCGGGGGGCCATGATAATCCGGCCCAAGCTTCGCTTTTCCTGGCGGCTGCTTCTGCTCTTCTTGGCTTTTGTCATCACGTTGGGCGTACTTTTTAAGCCCGAAGCCACCCTGCCTCGGCGTGTCTATCGATACAGCTTTGTCATCGATATCACCCAAAGCATGAATGCCAAGGACTATCACCTGGCGGGCTATCCGGAAGATCGACTGGGATTCGCCAAAGCGGCCATTCTGAAGACCCTGCATGAACTCCCTTGTGGATCTGAAGTCGGACTCGGGCTGTTCACGACCCAGTCGGTCAACTTTCTTTTCGAACCCCTCGAAATCTGCACTCACTTCAGTGTGATTGATGATGCCTTGCGACATGTCGACTGGCGGATGGCGTGGTCCGCCGATACGCATGTCGAAACGGGGCTCTACCAAGCCATCCGTGAATTAATCAAAAGGGATCCGTCGACACGACTCGTGTTCCTGACCGATGGCCAGGAGACGCCACCTCAAACCGTCAGAGCCCAATTCGACAGTCCGCCGCATGCACTGAAGGGTCTAATTATCGGTGTCGGTGGGCGCACACCGGTGAGCATCCCACGCTATGACCGGGAGAATCGCCTTCAGGGTATTTGGGAGAACGCGGATATTGAAAAACCGCCCATCTCAACGACGGTCTATTCGGAAAAAGTAGACGTTCGGACACTACCGACGGAGGGGCCTTACTTATCCTGGATGGATGAAGCACATCTCAAAGGCCTGGCAGCGACCACCGGTCTCGGGTTTCACGCCCTTTCGACGCCGGAAGACTTCGTCAGCGCACTATTGGATGATGATTTAGCGGAACTTCGGCCCGCATTGACTGATCTAAGGCTGTGGTGGGGTCTTGGCGCTGTATTTTTCTTCGTCATTGCCTACGGGATGGAACGTTCACAGCGTAAGCTGCGACCTTCCGGATCAGTTCCGAAATTGCCTCTGAAATAATGCGCTGCTGCGGTGGGGCCTGAGGATTCGGACGTTACAGACAAAAACAATATCAACCTGAGGAGTTCACTTATGGCAATGCTTCTATCCGTCCTCTTTACGATGGGATTTGCATATTGGTTCTACAAGACTGCGACCCGTCTTGGTGCCAGTGGTTTCCATTGGGCAATTGTGGGTGCGATCTCCTATCAATTACCTGCTTGGGGTTGGATGCTGACAATTTCAAAGCCCTACATCTCCGCCATACAGGGGACAGCCAACCGAGCCGCCTTCGGAGCGGGCATGATGGGGCACTCCTGGTTACTGGTGGGTCTGGTGACCGCCCTCCTCGTCTATAAGTTCGCCCTGCTGAAAACCACGGTCAAAAACTAGTTTCAGTGATGACTCCCCGGGTAGTTGACTGCCCGGGGGGACACATCCCACACCTCTTGCGCATAGGTTTCTATCGCGCGATCACTCGAAAACCGTCCTGTACGGGCAACATTGAGAATGGCTTTTCGGGTCCAGAGATCGGGATCACCCCAAAGCGTGTCCACTTGGCCCTGCGCTTCAAGGTAGCTCTCAAAGTCTGCTAGCAGCATGAATGGATCGCCTTCGCGAAGAAGACTGTCGATCAAAGGGATGAACCTTGATGGGTCGTCAGGTGAGAATGCGCCGGATCGAATCGAATCCAGCGCTTCATTGAGTTCTTCGCAGCGATCAAGGTAGGTCAATGGGTCATAACCTTGTTGTCGCAGTTGCGTCAGTTCCTGTTCTGTTTTTCCAAACAGGAAAAAATTATCTTCCCCAACCGCATTCAGGATCTCAATATTGGCGCCATCGTAGGTGCCAATCGTCAGCGCGCCGTTGATGGCCATCTTCATATTGCCGGTCCCTGAGGCTTCGGTACCTGCGGTCGAGATTTGTTCGGATAGATCAATGGCCGGAATCAGGTGCATCGCCTTGGTGACACTGTAGTCCGGAAGAAAGAACACCTTGAGTTGCCCGTCCAACCGGGGATCCTGGTTAATGACCCTTGCAACATCATTGATGAGCTTAATGATGAGCTTGGCGCGCTTATAGGCAGGCGCGGCCTTCCCACCGATGATGACGGTTCTGGGCGCCAGATTGAGCGTCCCTTTGAGATGCTGATGGTAGCGGACAACCACGTGCAGAATGTTCAAGAGTTGTCGTTTGTATTCGTGGATGCGCTTAACCTGAACGTCAAAAAGACTTAGGGGATTGATGCCTGTTGGCAACCCCTTGGGTGCGGTTTGAATCCAACGATCCTTATTCATGCGTCGCGCAGTTCTGAAGGCGTCCCTGAACGCTGCATCCTCAGCAAAAGGCTCCAGTTGAAGGATTTCTGAAAGATCCTTAATCCAACGGGGACCTATGGCATCTGTAATCAGTTGAGACAAACCCGGATTTGCCTGATGGAGCCAGCGCCTCGGCGTGACCCCATTCGTAATATTCATGAAGCGTTCAGGATAGAGCGTTGCAAAATCCCGAAATATGGTTGATTGCATCAATTGGGAATGAAGTTCAGCAACACCATTCACCTTATGACTTCCAACAATCGCCAAATGCGACATCCGAACCCGCTTTCCCTGATCCTCATCGATAATCGACACTCGGCGGATTAAATCCAGGTCATTGGGAAAGGCAAGACTTACTGTGGCCAGAAAACGTCGATTAATCTCATAAATGAGATCCAGATGACGGGGAAGCAGTCGGCCAAGCAGGCTGACGGGCCAGGTCTCAAGTGCCTCCGGCATCAGGGTATGGTTGGTATAGCTGAAGCAGGCAGAGGTGATTTCCCAGGCCGGATCCCATGCCAAAAGCATCTCATCAAGGAGTAGACGCATCAATTCAGGGATAGCGATCGCGGGATGCGTATCGTTCAACTGAATGGCCACAACCTTGGGGAGTTGATCCATGCTTCTGGGGTCGCGGAGGAAATTCTTGATGAGATCCTGAAGTGACGCCGAGACAAAAAAGTATTCCTGCTTAAGACGGAGCTCTCTCCCGACCAGCGTCGAATCATCCGGATAGAGGACCTTTGAGAGATTTTCGGAGCGAGTCTTTAAATCGACCGCGCGTATGTAATTGCCTTCGTTAAAGTAACGAAGATCAAACTCATTGGTTGCCTTGGCGGACCAGAGTCTGAGGTTGTTGACCGTATGGCCCCCATAGCCGGGGATCGGGGTGTCGTAGGCCATAGCCATGACATCGTCGGTGTTAATCCATCGATAGCGAGTTTCGCCCCCTACCTCGCTAATGGCTTGGACTTCACCGCCAAATTGAACACGATATTGCACATCGGTCCGAGGAAACTCCCAAGGATTTATCCAACGTAGCCAATTGTCGGGGTGCTCGACTTGCCAGCCGTCCTGAATCGCTTGGGTAAAAAGGCCGTATTCATAACGAATGCCGTACCCAAAGCCAGGCATGTTGAGCGAGGCCAAGGAATCCATAAAGCAAGCAGCCAGACGCCCAAGCCCTCCATTCCCAAGCCCAGCCTCTGCCTCGACGGCCTCCATGTCTTCCATACGAAGCCCCACGTTTTCGAGAGCCACCCGGAATTGGTCCGCTGATCGAAGGTTGGATACGGCATTGCCGAGAGTTCTACCCATCAGAAACTCCATGGATAGGTAGTAAACCCGTTTGGCATCATTCAGATAGTAGCTGCGCATGGATTCCATCCATTGCGCAATCAGAGCGTCGCGAACCACATAGGCAAGTGCCTGAAACCAATCCCGTTGTTGGGTTTCTACAGGATCCTTTCCCAAGAGGTAGATGAGGCCCCGAACAATGTGCTTCTCAAGTTGGGCGACATCAAGATCAGAGGGTCCCAGACCCTTGCTATCGGGCAGAGTCATACAGTGCGGTGTCCCGGAATGAGGATCAAATATGGAGGATCAGAAGTGCAATCAGGGCATAACGAATGAATTTGCCAACCCCTGTGATCAGGGTAGATGCCCAAAATGACAGTTGCAACCATCCTGCAGCAAAACAAAGTCCATCACCCACCACGGGGAGCCAGGTAAAAAGCAGTGCGGGGTATCCATATCGTCGCATCGCCGAGACCGCGCGATGCCGTTTAAGGTCCTCGGGCTGATCTGCCGGCCATTTTTTACCTGCGAGATAACCCAGATACCAGGTGGTAATGGCACCCAGAGTGTTGCCAACGGTCGCTACGATTAACAAATTCCATAACGCATGTTGTCTTTGACTCACAAGAATCGCGAGAACCGCTTCAGATCCCCCAGGAGCGAGAGTAGATGAGATGAATGCACTAATAAATAAGCCCCATAGGCCAGTTGCACCCTCAATGAGTGATGAGAGAGAAGACAAATCAATCCCCGTGATGTGTTATTTGACAGAGCGAGGTCAAATTCCCTAAAATTTGTGGTCTTACGGCAACGTAGCTCAGTTGGTTAGAGCACCGCATTCATAATGCGGGTGTCGCAGGTTCAAGTCCCGCCGTTGCTACCATAATATCAATGACTTAGGCTCACTTCGGTGGGCCTTCGTTTTTTCTGGGCCTGTCAGGGGCCTTGCCAGAAAAATTCGGGCGCTCCCAGCTTTATGGGAAAAACCGCCACAACAGCCCGATTGTATCGGTTATTTTCGACCCACAGTCAGCTTACTCCTGACCTAGAGCCCCGTGGTTGCCTCCTCAATCCGGGGCTTTTGTTTGTCTGGGGGGAGGGCTACTGAGTCATTTGACTCAGTAGCCATACGGTTGCCGGTCATTCCTTCGACTCAGACATCCCGACAGTGGCGGCGACTTTGTCTCGGGATTGGCCTTTGTCTTCTGAAGGTAAGGTCAAATGACCTGCCCTTGACTGCCCTCCCTTGCTCATCCGCTCCAGAGCCCTCTCCTTCTCACGCTCCTCGATGAGACTGGCGAGGTATACGGCACGTCGTAGACGGGATCTGTGGCAGGGGCATTGCGTAGGGTGGCGTACAAGAATCTGGTTGGGGACAGGGT
>JBEBBO010000120.1:0-2983 GCA_041158345.1 Pseudomonadota bacterium
CTGATGGATCCCAACACCGACGACTCTTGGCGCCAGGGCACCCCATTTCCTCACCTCTACCACCTGAATCAGGCGGCCTGAACATGCAGATCACTATCAATCAAGCGCCATTTGAGCTTCCAGAGGGCGCCTCCGTTGAGGAGGCACTGGCGCAATTTGGGGCCAAGCCTCCTTTTGCCGTGGCCTTGAATCTCGAATTTGTCCATCGTCAGCGGTACAGCGATACCGTTCTCAAGGCGAAGGATGTCCTTGAAATTGTCCAGCCTGTGGCGGGAGGCTGAGGAATGACGAAGATGGATGTGAAGGATCCGTTGGTGTTGTATGGCACATCGTTCCCGAGCCGTCTCCTTCTGGGGACTGCACGCTATCCCTCGCCCAAGGTGTTAGAGCACGCCGTTCGCGCGGCACAACCTGCCATGCTGACGGTCTCACTCCGGCGACAGGCCGCAGGGCACAATGAGATTGGCGGGCAAGCCTTTTGGGATTTATTGGGCGAACTCAAGGTGCCTTTCCTTCCCAATACCGCCGGATGCCATAGCATTGATGAGGTCTTCACCACAGCCATGATGGCCCGCGAAGTCTTCGGAACGGAGTGGATCAAGCTTGAACTGATCGGTGATGACTACACGTTGCAGCCTGATACGCTCGGCCTCGTCACCGCGGCCGATAAACTGCTGCGCGAAGGTTTCAAGGTTTTACCTTACTGCACGGAAGACCTCGTGGTGTGCCGCCGCCTCATCGATGTGGGATGCGAAGCGATCATGCCGTGGGCGGCACCGATTGGCACGGGCAAGGGACCGACGAATCCCTATGCGCTAAAGCTTCTTCGTGAGCGAGTTCAAGTGCCGATTCTGGTGGATGCCGGCATTGGTGTGCCATCCCATGCCTGTCAGGTGATGGAATGGGGCTGTGATGGGGTTCTTTTGAACACGGCGGTGGCCCAGGCCCGGGATCCTGTCGCTTTGGCGGGGGCATTCAGTGCGGCCATCCAGGCCGGCCGAGCGGCCTATTTGGGGGGTGTCATGGCGGAACGGGAATCCGCTGAAGCCAGTACGCCCGTGGTCGGGACGCCCTTCTGGCATCTCGAAGGACCGTAATCTGGTATGAGGATCGTGCGCCCCAGCAAGAGCTCCTTCATGGAAACGTTCCAGGGGCTTGATCTGGACGCGCACCTGTCAGGCGCATACCTGGATCCGTGGCCCTCGCTCCAGCAGTTGGTGGACACGGCATTCCAAAAAATTCCAGCTTACCCAACATACCTCCAAAAAATGGGTTATGACGGCGGTCTTCCAGGTTCGCTGGAAGCCTTTACCGCGCTTCCGCTCATGACCAAGCAAGACTATGTGCAAGCGTATCCCTTGGTGGCACGGGTTGAGTCTGGGGATCTCTCGACGCTGGATCGGCTTGCGGTGTCTTCCGGATCGACCGGGACACCCACCTTCTGGCCCCGGAGCGAAGCGCATGAATTTCCGATCGCCGTTCGATTTGAGCAGGTTTTTCGGGATAGCTTCAGGGCGCATGAAAAGAAAACCCTGGCCGTGGTCTGCTTTGCACTCGGCAATTGGGTTGGCGGCTTCTTTACGACCTCCTGTTGCTGGCATTTGGCGCGAAAGGGCTACCCCCTAACGGTTGCCACCCCTGGAAATAATCTGGCCGAGATCCTTCGTGTGGTTCGTGCGCTGGGCCCGGCCTATGAGCAGGTCGTCTTGTTGGGCTATCCACCTTTTGTGCGGGATGTGGTGGACCAGGGCCGCGTGCAGGGCATTGAGTGGGGCGCGCTTTCAACCCGTATGGTGTTTGCCGGTGAGGTTTTCAGTGAGGAGTGGCGTGCCGACGTGGTGCGAAGAGCGGGCGGCACAGCCCCTCATCTGGAAACCGCGTCCCTCTACGGGACCGCAGATGGGGGCGTGCTCGGGAATGAGACGCCCTACAGCAACTTGATCCGTGCCACCCTGGCCAAGTATCCGGAGGCGGCACGCTTCCTCTTTGGGGAGTCGCGGCTACCGACCCTGGTGCAGTACGATCCTCGGGATCGGTATTTTGAGCTCTATGAAGGCACTTTGGTGGTCTCGGGCGCCAATGGCGTTCCCTTGGTGCGTTATCACATTGCAGATCGCGGCGGCCTGATTCCCTTTAACACGATGGAGGAGACCCTGCAGGCGCTTGGCCTCTGGGATGCCATTCGGGCGCAACTGGGATCGACAGCACCCATTCGGGAGCTCCCTTTTGTCTATGTCTTTGGCCGTGCCGATTTCACCGTCTCCTTTTACGGTGCCAATGTCTACCCTGAAAATGTGACGGTGGGTTTGGAACATCCGGAGCTCATTGGGTTTCTAACGGGAAAGTTCGTTCTTGAGACCGTGGATGAGGCTGACGGAAAACCCACGCTCCGGGTCACGGTTGAACTCCGCGAAGGACAAATACCTATCGCTGCGCTGGATGAACGCATTGCTGAAAGAATCGAGGTTGAATTGTTGCGATTGAACAGTGAGTTCGCCCACTATGTCCCGAAGGATCGCCAACGCCCTCAGGTCGTTTTAAAGCCCTTTGGCGATTCAGACGACTTTCCGGTCGGCATCAAGCACCGCTATACCCGGCGCAAAAAGTCGTCACCTCCCTAATCCCTGGAATGTGGAGATACCCCGGTATGCAAAACTGGAAGATAGCGGCCCTCGTCGGTCTTCTTGCGGTATCAGGGATGGCACGTCCCAGCGAGGCCCCGAAAGGCCTCGATGCGATTGAGACGATCGTCGTCATTTATCTCGAAAACCATAGTTTCGATAATCTTTACGGGTTGTATCCGGGCGCGGAAGGCCTATCTAAGGCCCCTCAAGCGCATGTTACTCAGGTGAATGCGGAAGGCGAACCCTACAGCCATTTGCCGCGCGTCATCGATACGCTCAAGAAACCACATGAACCCGATCGAAGGTTTCCGGAGCATCTCCCCAACGCGCCTTTTCCGATCGAGCGCTACGTTCCCATA
>JBEBBO010000121.1:0-5172 GCA_041158345.1 Pseudomonadota bacterium
AGACGGGATAGAGCAAATTGATCTGCGCGTAGTTCGAAAGATAGGTTTCATCGAAACGATCATCGTCCGCATAGAGACTGATCGCCATCAGAATGTTGGTGGAAACCTTTCGAACCGAAACCCCCTGTTTTTGAACGGGATCTGGAAGCTGTGCAAGCTGTCCATTCACGAGATTCTGGACTAGCGTCAGGGCAGCATTGAGGTCTGTACCTACTTCGAAAGTAATTGTGAGCGTATAGGTTCCATCAGAACCGCTCGTCGAATAAAGGTAGATCGACTTCTCGACACCATTCACCCCTTCTTCGATCGGAATTCCTACGGTCTTGGCAATGACTTCGGCACTGGCTCCCGGGTACGTTGTAGAGACCTGAATAGTGGGCGGCACAATCTGAGGGTATTGTGCGACCGGAAGCTGCCCCATACTGACCAGCCCCAAAATGACGGTGATAATCGCAATGACATTCGCGAGGATCGGTCGCTCAATAAAAAATTTTGACATCATGGGCTTTTGGACCCCTGGGACTCACCCACCTTGACGGGGGTAACTTTTTTTCCGGGAATGGCCCGCATTTGGCCATTGATAATCACCCATTCTTCGTCCTTGAGCCCCTCAGCCACCTCATATCGCTTCTGGTCAAGCGCGCCCAGCTCAATACCTCGTCGACTAACCACGCCTTCGGCATCAACGACCAGGACATAAGCGCCGGCCTGATCATAGGCAACGGCATCCTCTGGAACCAAAAGACCCTCATGCACGCCCGGTTTTTCTGCCCTGATCCGAACGAACAAACCCGGTAGCAACTTAAAATCTGGGTTTGGCAATGTGGCTCTGAGCTGCATCGTGCCGGTGGTCGAATCAACCTGAATATCCGCATAATCGAGCACTGCATCATGCGGAAACCCTTCTTCATTGGCCAATCCGACGTGAATCGGCATATTGGGTGACGGCTTTGATTTACGCCCCACCTCGTCTTTGCTCATCGACTCCTGAATTTTCAGAAGATCCCGCTCACTGATCGTAAAGTAAACATAAAGCGGATCAATCTTGTTGATCTCAGCCAAGACTGTTTCCTCGCCATGTCCAACAACGTTACCGGGGTCCGCGTAGCGACGGCTCACCTTCCCTCGGAATGGCGCTTTTACAGTCGTGTAGCTCAAATTCAGCCTAGCGATATCAAGCTGCGCCTCATTCGCCATGACAGCAGCCCGGTTGGAATCGCGCTCATAATGCCAATGGTCCACATCCGTCTGGGCGGCAGCCTCCTCCTTCATCAATCCGGTGTAGCGCTTGAACTCGGTTTCCGAGTGCATCAGCTTGGCTTTCGATGAGAGCACATTGGCCTCTGCCTCTTTGACTTTGGCGATGTAACTCTGCTGCTGGATCAAAAAGAGCGTCTTTCCCTCATCGACTATATCCCCTTCTTTGAACAAGACCTTCTCGAGATATCCATCAACACGCGCACGAAGCTGTACCGTGTAGAACGCCTGCGTGTTACCCGTAAACTCGATGGCATCGACGACTTGATCTCGGAGGGGATGACTTACGGTCACTGTGGGAGGGGGTGGCGGCTTGTAGCTATTGCCACTATCACAGGCAGCCAGAGAAAGGGCCAGAGCACCTAGGATAGAAAAGGGACGAACGTGCGAGTAAGCCATTGGACGGTCCATAGTGTGATCCGGAAACTGCCTGATGATTTTAGAGAAACGCATGACTACCACTCCGGCGCTCTAATTGTGCCCTGAGCCGGGCCTGTCTCAGGCTTGAAAGTCTGGAGCAGGCCTCCCCATGACGTCCGGTTTTCCATGGCCTGACGAATTTCTTCAGGAACAAAATCTCGACCTTCGCGAATCTGCCACCCGCCGCCCATACTCCGATACGTGAACACCAAGCTACCCGCGACCTCACCCAGAGTCCGGGCAAACGAATCCTGTTGCTGGAGCAACGCCTGCTCAGCGGTCAAAACGGTTGTGAAGTCGGCGATCCCCTCCTTGTATTGGAGAGTGGCAAGTTCCAAAGATCGTTTCGCAGCCGCGGTGCTCTGGGCCAGAAATTCCGCAGAATCCTGTAGCTTAAGGAAAAGAATCAGCGAATCTTCCACTTCCTGCTGCGCCTTTAGCACCTTATCCTGATAAGTGATGATGAGCGACTGATACTTGGCGTCGTTGTAACGTACTTGGTTGGTAATTTGCCCATAATTCAGGATATTCCACTGAAATCCCGGCCCAAAGCGATAGAAATTATTTCCCCAGGCGAACAAGTCGCTCAGACTGTGCCCCGAGGCGCTGCTTGACACAAACGCAAAGCTGCCACTGATTGAGAAAGCAGGATAAAGCTGCGCCTTGGCTACACCAATCTGTGCAGATTGGGCCTGTGCCTGATATTCAGCCTCACGAATATCTGGGCGGCGACGTAAAAGATCGAGGGGAATACCCACCGCCACCTGAACCGGCGGCGTCGGAATCACGCCATAAGACTTGCCATCCCCCAACAAATGTTCAATGTCATGCGGCGGGGTGCCTAAGAGGTAACAGAGCGTGTTTTTGCTTGACCTAAGCCAAGCTTCCAACTTGGGAACCATTGCCTGTGTACTGGCAAGCACGGTTTTCGCTTGCTCAACGTCACGACGGGAAGAGCTTCCACCCCTGAATTTGGACTCGGCAATCCTTAGAGCGTCTTTCTGGACTTCAATATTGTTGCGCGCAATATCAATCTGCCGCTCTAAGGTTCGAATTCCAATGTAAACATTTGCCACATCGCCATTCAGTGAGACCAGCATACTGTCATAATTCGCGACCTGAGCAAGCATCGAAGCGTCTGCCGACTCTATGGCCCGCCTGAACTTCCCCCAAACGTCAATTTCCCAGTTAACGGTCGGACCCAAGCGGTCATACCAGAACCCCGGGTCAGATGTGCTACTCCCCGGCAATCGCTCACTGGGGCCCGACTTTGGAAGATGGATATTCCACACCATCCCATCCAGTTTTTGGGACTGAGGGTAGAAATCACCGATGGCCACACCCAAGTTGGCCCTTGCCGTAAGAATCTTCACGCCAGTCGCCTGCAATGAGAGATTTTGGGCGTAAGCCAATTCGATTAAGCGATTTAGAATTGGATCGTTAAAACCCTTCCACCATTCCCGGTGTTCCTCCGGTTTTGCTGAGAGCCTCGGATCTTCAGATTCCATCCATTTGCTGGATACCGCGCTTTCTGGCCGCTCGAAATCGGGTCCAATCAGAGGACAGCCCGCAAGGAGAGTCGCCATCGCGGTTACAATTAACAGACGAGTCATTCGGGGATCATCCTTTGAAACGGCTACCGCCAGTGAGAAGCAATATCAAAGATCTTCCGGGCACTAACACCCCCCCCTCTGCAGAGACCCGCTCGGCCTCTTCGGGCTTGGAGATATCCTGTGGCGATGGAAGGGAGGTATCAAGCAGTCGGAGCCATCGGAATCCAGTCGGCCCCTCAGGAATCCGGAACAGTGACGGATCCTCGCAGGGATTGGCAAGAAAACAAAGCCTCTGACCATCCTCACGAGAGTAAATGATGCATCCTAGGGCAAAGTCGCGATCCCATATCGGCGAATGCCCATGCGCGTTGAACCAAAGGATTTCATCGGGCCGATAGAACCTTGCACTGGATAATACCGGGAATCTTCTTCGAAGCTGGATCAACTCTCTTACAAATCGGACAAAATCCGTCCGTTGATCAGCGAGAGTCCAGTTAAACCATGAAATTTCGTTGTCCTGACAATAGGCATTATTGTTGCCCTGCTGGGTTCTGCAAAACTCATCGCCCCCTAAAAGCATAGGAACGCCCCGCGCCATAAAGAGGGAGCCGAGCAGGTTCTTCATTTGACGTTCCCGAACCTCCTGAATGATTGGATCATCCGTGACGCCCTCAACCCCATAGTTGCAGCTGTTGTTGTTGTTGCAGCCATCCCGGGAGTCTTCGCCATTGGCCTGATTGTGCTTTACCTCATAACTCACCAGGTCATTGAGCGTGAAACCATCGTGGCAAGTTACGAAATTAATACTGTGTAAAGGGGCTTTTCCACTGTGTTCGTAAATGTCCGCGCTTCCACAAAGACGGCTGGCAAAAGAACCAGCCATGCCCGAATCGCCACGCCAATAGCGGCGAATGTCATCCCTAAAAACGCCATTCCACTCCGACCACCGCTCCCCCGGGAACCTCCCAACGAGATAGGCTCCACCGGCATCCCAGGCCTCGGCGATCAATTTGACGTCCCGCAGAATCGGATCCTCTGCAATTTGCTCCAAAAGCGGGGGATTCGGAACCAGACTGCCATTTTGATCCCGGCCCAGGATTGAGGCCAGATCGAATCGAAAGCCATCCACATGCATTTCCACGACCCAATAGCGCAGGCAGTCGAGAATAAAATTACGGACCACAGGATGACTGCAATTCAGGGTGTTACCGCAGCCCGAGTAGTTTTTGTAGTAGCGGCGATCTTCTTCAAGGATGTAGTAGACCGTATTATCCAGCCCCCTAAAACTGAGTGTCGGACCGGTTTCATTGCCTTCAGCCGTGTGATTGAAGACGACATCCAGCAAGACTTCGATCCCGGCCTTATGCAGGGCCTTGACCATGCTCTTGAACTCGTCGACCTGGCAGCCCGGATAGGAGCGACTTCCATAGCCCTCGTAAGGCGCAAAGAACGCGATCGTGTTGTAACCCCAGTAATTACTTAGTCGCTGCCCATTATCGGGATTACGCAGCGTGACTTCCGCCGGATTAAAGGCCTGCAAAGGCATCAACTCAATGGCGTTGATGCCCAGCGACTTGAGATAGGAAATTTTGTCGATCAGGCCTAGAAAAGTTCCCGCTTTCGAAGAGCCCGCAGAGGGATGAATCGTCAGCCCTCGAACATGTGCCTCATAGATCACTAGATCTGACCAGTCATGATGCAGAGGCCGATCGTCCCCCCAATCAAAACCGCTTTCCGTGACCAGGCATTTCACGATAGCCGGGTTTTCAGGACAGCTATCACTCCCTGGGGACACGGGCTCGAGACCACAAAGCTTTCCAAAATCAAGCCGCTGAGGACTTGCCAACGCGGTTGCGTAGGGGTCCAGGAGTATTTTGGACGCATCAAAGCGATGCCCTTTCTCAGGCAACGAGGGCCCATCGACACGGTACGCATAAACCAA